>JBDIBD010000570.1:0-3199 GCA_039812725.1 Vicinamibacteria bacterium
GGCCGGCCAGCCCGTGCGGGTCGCGGCCCGCGGCGGCCGGGTGACGCTGTCGGGGCAGGTGGCCGACCCGGAGCGCCGCGCCCTGGCGCTGGAGCTGGCCGGCGCGGTCCCGGGGGTCACGGAGGTGCGCGACGCCCTCGAGCTGGCCGTCCCCGAGCCGGCCGCTCCGGGCGACGACCGCACCCTGGGCGAGCGGCTGGACGACCAGGCCCTCGAGGCCAAGGTGCGCCTGGCGTTCTCGCTGCACCGCGGGCTGGAGGGGGCCCGATTCGAGGTCTCGGTCCGGCGCCGGGTGGTGCGGCTGTCGGGCAGCCCGGCCCGGCCCGAGCAGCGCCGGCTGGCCCTGCGGCTGGCCGCCGACGTGCCCGACGCGCTGCGCGTCGAGGAAGTCCCGGGACGCGCCCCGGACCGATAAAAAGGTGCTGCAGCACACGGGCGTTCTTGACCGTTGGTGCTAGACTGGCGACGTTAAGGAGGACGCTCTGATGAACACTCGGATGACGGCCTGGGTCCTCTGCGGGCTCCTGGCGTCGGCTCCGGCCTGGGCGCAAGGTGCCGCGCCAGAGGGTACGGCCGGCAAGAAGACGGTCACCAAGGAACAGGTCTCGACCTGGACCACCACCATCGACGGCAAGGAGTACTCGATGCGCCTGGCGACGCCGTCGTACGACGGCGACACCGGGCTGTTCCACGTCTCCTCGGCCTACACGCTGCCCAAGGGCAAGGTCGCGGTGAGCGTCTTTCGCGACAACCTGGACCGCGACCCCAAGGACGCCGACATCTCGATCCACGGCCTGAACATCGCCTACGGCGCCAGCAGCCGCTTCGAGATCTTCGGCCAGTTCGGGCTGCAGAACCGCGTCAACACCGACGCTCCCTTCCAGACGGGCTTCGTGAACGAGGTCCCGTTCGCGGGCACCAACCCGAGCTCGCGCACCTGGCAGACCGGCTTCGGCGACATCAAGGTCGGCGCCAAGTACAAGCTCCTCGACGACTACATGGGCGACGGCGTGGGCCTGGCCGTCAAGGGCTTCGTCAAGATGGGCACGGCCGACGAGGAGAAGGGCCTGGGCACCGGCAAGACCTCCTTCGGCGCCGACCTGATCCTGTCGAAGAGCCTCAACTACAACGCCGACATCCACGCCTCCATCGGCTACGAGGCCAACTCCGACCCCGACAACCTGGACATCGCCAACGCCTTCCGCTGGGGCGTGGGCCTGAACATCCCCTCCTGCAAGGTCTTCCAGGTGCAGGCCGAGCTGATGGGCAAGTCCTACAGCGACACCACGCCCGCCCAGACCAACCCGCTCGACTTCGTGGTCGGCCCGGTCTTCTGGATCAAGCCCGGCGTCTTCATCCGCGCGGCGGTCTCCTGGAACCTCAACTTCGACGACCGCGGCTTGAACTCGGGCTCGTCCAGCAAGATGGGCCGCCAGTTCGCCATCGGCTACCACCCCGGCACGGCCTGCTGCGAGGTCTACACCCCGCCGCCGCCGCCGCCGCCGGCCCCCAACCGGCCGCCCACGGTGCAGTGCGAGGTCGAGCGCTCGACCCTGCTGCCGGGTGAGACCGTGCGCTGCCGCGCCACGGGCTCCGACCCCGACGGCGACGCCCTGTCCTACTCCTGGACGTCCAGCGCCGGCCGCGTGACGGGCAGCGGCGCCGAGGCCACCTTCGACTCCACCGGCGTGGCCTCGGGCACCGCCGTGACCATCACCGTGACGGCCTCCGACGGCCGCGGCGGCACGGCCTCCTCGAACTGCAACGTGACCGTCAAGGAGCCCGAGAAGAAGCCCGAGCCGTTCACCTGCCTGTCGGGCGGCTTCCCGCGCAACCTGGCCCGCCTGAACAACGTCGACAAGGCCTGCCTCGACGACGTGGCCTCGCGCCTGCGCCAGGACCCGGGCGGTCGCGTGATCGTGGTCGGCCACGCCGACAAGGGCGAGCGCTACCCTGACGTCATCGGCATGAAGCGCGCCGAGGCCGTCAAGGGCTACCTGGTCAAGGAGCGCGGCATCGACGCCGCGCGCGTCACGGCCAAGAGCGCCGGCGCCGGCAAGCCCGTCGACACCGGCACGTCGGTCCAGTCGCGCGCCAAGAACCGCCGCGTCGAGGTGATCTTCGTGCCGACGGGCGCCACCGCTCCCGAGAGCGACGACTAGCTCCCGCGGCGGACGCCCGCTGCGTTCCGGGGCGCGGCCCGCGAGGGTCGCGCCCCTTCTCTTTTCCATGGCGAAGCGGCTCGGGTAGCATGGCGCCGTGCCGCAGGTGACGCTGTTCGTGCCGATGCACGACGAGCTCGAGTCGCTCGAGCCGTTCGTGCGCAAGGCCCTGGCGGTGCTGTCCGGGGTGACGCCCGACTTCGAGCTGCTGATCGTGGACGACGGCAGCCGCGACGGCTCGGGCGCGCTGGCCGACCGCCTGGCGCAGTCGGACCCGCGCGTGCGGGTCGCGCGCCACGAGACCAACCTGGGCTACGGCAGCGCGCTGCGCACCGGCTTCGCGCAGGCCCGCGGCGAGGTGGTGGCCTACACGGACTGCGACGAGCCGGCCGACCTGGCGCTGCTGCCGGCGGCCCTGCGGGTCTTCGACGACCCGGCGGTCGACATGGTGGCGGGCTACCGCCTGGCCCGCGAGGAGGGCCCGCGGCGCTGGCTCTACACCCACGCCTACAACGCCCTCGTGCGGACCCTCTTCGGCGTGCGGGCGCGCGACGTCAACTTCTCCTTCAAGCTGGTGCGCAGCCGGGCCTTGCGCCAGGCGCGCCTCAGCGCCCGGTCGGCCTTCATCGACGGGCAGCTGCTGAGCGAGGCCGTGCGGCTGGGCTGGCGCATCCGCGAGCTGCCGGTCGAGTACCGGGCCCGCACGCGCGGGACCTCGCACTTCAACTCCCTGCGCCCCGCGCTGGCCGCGCTGGGCGAGATCCTGCGGTACTGGTGGACGCGCCGCCTGCCGGGGTGAGCGCCGGTCCGGCCCGCGCGGCCGTGCTGGTGCTGCTGACGCTGCTGGCCTGGGGCCTGTTCGCCCCCGACCGGGGCTTCCTGCAGGACGAGCCCTGGCAGCTGACGGCGGCCCGCGAGCGCGTGGCGGGCGCGCTCGGAGTGCTCTGGCCGGGCCACGCCACGCTGCGGATCGCCCCGCTGCGGCCGCTGCAGGCCCTGCACGCGGCTCTGGCCGTGCGCACGCCCTGGCCGCGCCT
>JBDIBD010000571.1:0-3195 GCA_039812725.1 Vicinamibacteria bacterium
ACGTGACGGCCTCGTAGAGGTTGCCCAGCACCGCGTGGGTCAGGACCTCGTTCTGCAGGTGCGGGTCGAGGCTGACGGGGTCGCTGTGGATCGCGACCCGCAGGTCGCCCGGGGCCGCCGGGGGCGCGCAACCCGCGCCGGCCAGCAGCACGGCCGGCAGCACCGCTGCCAGGCGCCGGAGGCCGCGAGCGCGTCTCCCCATCCCGCGAACGCTACGCGATGGCCGCCCGACCGTCAAAAACCTGGACCCCGGCCCGCCGTCACGGAACCCGGCCGGGCTTGACCTCGTAGATACCATTGTGATAACTAAGTGATATCACTGGAGGCGGTCATGATCCGCGAGAACGTCCGTTCCACCCCGTCGGGCTGGCCCGTCCTTTTCCTGCTGCTGGCCGGCATCCTGCTCACCATCGGGGGCTTCTTCTCGGCCGCCCGCGCCCAGGAGCCGTGGCTGGTCCTGGGCCTGGTGCTGGCGCTGGCCGTGGAGATCGTGCTGCTGGCCGGGCTGTTCGTGGTCAACCCCAACGAGGCGCGCGTGCTGCAGCTGTTCGGGTCCTACTCCGGGACGGCCCGCGAGGCCGGCCTGCGCTGGGCCAACCCGTTCTACACCAAGCGTCACATCTCCCTGCGCGTGCGCAACTTCGAGAGCGGCAAGCTGAAGGTCAACGACTCCGACGGCAACCCCATCGAGATCGCCGCCGTGGTGGTCTGGCGGGTGGTCGACACGGCCGAGGCCTGCTTCGAGGTGGACGACTACGAGCACTACGTCAAGGTGCAGACCGAGGCGGCCGTGCGCAACCTGGCCACGCGCTACCCCTACGACGCCCACGACGAGCAGACCGTCTCGCTGCGCGGCGCCACGGCCACCGTGGCCGGCGACCTCAAGCACGAGGTGCAGGAGCGCCTGGCCAAGGCCGGCGTCGAGGTCATCGAGGCGCGCCTGAGCCACCTGGCCTACGCCCCCGAGATCGCCTCGGCCATGCTGCGGCGCCAGCAGGCCGGCGCGGTCATCGCCGCCCGCACCAAGATCGTCGAGGGCGCGGTCAGCATGGTCGAGATGGCCCTCGAGAAGCTCGACCGCAGCACGCAGGTGCGCCTGGACGACGAGCGCAAGGCGGCCATGGTCAGCAACCTGCTCGTGGTGCTGTGCGCCGACCGCGAGGCCCAGCCGGTGGTCAACACCGGCACGCTCTACCAGTAGGCGCGCGATGGCCGAGCGCAAGGCCTTCCTGCTCCGCATCGACCCCGCGGTCCTGGAGGCGCTGCAGCGCTGGGCCGGCGACGACCTGCGCAGCCTGAACGGGCAGATCGAGTTCCTGCTGCGCCGCAGCCTGGAGTCGGCCGGGCGCCTCAAGCCCCGGCCGGCTCCGGGCCCCGTCGGCCCCCGGGGGGGACGGGGCTGAGCTAGGGCCGCCGGGCCTGCTCTTCGAGCGCCACCAGCCGCTGCTGGGCGCGACGGTACTCCGTCAGCGCCTCCTGCACGTCGCCCTCGCCGCCCTCCGTCACGAGCTTCGTGTACCTCTCGAAGGTGCGGTCCCTCTCGGCCCGGGCCACCTCGATCTGCTGGGCCAGCGTGGGCGTCGAGATCGAGGGGGTGCCCTCCGAGAGACCGGGGTCGCGCGGGTCCACGGGCGTCCGGCGTTCCGTCCGATCGCGCGCCCCGGTCGGACCGACGCGCCGTGGACCGGTGTCGAGCAGGCCCTTGCCGAGCAGCGCGCCGATCTCCGCTCCCCAGACGTTGAAGCAGTACTTCTCGGGGTCGGGCCGGGCGCCGCCCAGCTTCTCGCGGTAGTACTGCTCCAGCGTGTTGGCCAGCTGCGAGGCCCGGCTGGGCTCGATCCTGCCCGCCGGCAGCCGGCCGGGCGCGGCGGGGCGCTCGGCGGCGAGCAGGTCGCGCAGCACCGAAGTCTGGAACTCGCCCTCGACCTGCAGCTCGAAGTAGGCCGTGCCGAAGAGGTGGTACCACGGTCCGGCGTTGTCGCCGGCGAACGGGTCCGGCCCGAGCTGCACCGCTGGCCGGTCGAGCGGCCGGGAATCCCCGGCGTTGCCGGGCTGCGGGGTCCCCGCAACCGCGTGGAAGTCGGGCAGCTCCTCCGTGCCGCCCCGCAGCGGGGCCAGGTACTTCTGGAAGGCCGACAGGTCCTGGGCCACGCCCGTGAAGTCGGCGTCGGCCCCGCGCGCTAGCGAGCGCAGCGTGTTGTGGGCCAGCAACGTGGCCAGGCGCGCGTCGCCGCCCGCCTGCTCGAGCGCCAGGTAGAACACGTCGCCGGGCTCCAGCCGGCGCTGCTCGTCGCTGGAGGTCTTGACGATGGCCCGCAGCAGCGCCCCCTCGGTGCCGTGGCGGGCCTGCAGCCGGCCGTCCACCAGCCGGCTCTGGCGGGCCACCAGCCGGCGCGCCTCCGCCCGGTCGGTGAAGACGAAGTCCTCGGAGGCCAGCTCCCCGGCGTGGGTCAGGTTGGCCATCGCCCCGCCCTCGGCGAACAGCCAGTTGAGCGCGAGGTCCGAGCCGCCGCTCCGGGGGACCGAGACGTAGGCCGGCGCCTCCGGGTGCTCGCGCTGGTAGCGCTCGAAGGAGGCCCGGAAGCCCGCCTCCAGCTCCGCGCGGTCCCGTCGGATGTGGGTCGAGGAGGGCCGCGTGACCAGGCCGAAGAAGCGCAGCGCCTCCTCGCACAGCGGCTTGCCGCGGTCGGCCGGGCCGCGCGCCAGGCCGCTCGAGAGCATCTGCCGGTGCAGGGCCTCGGCCAGCTCGCGCACGCGGCCGATCACGCGTCGGCCGTCCGGGTCGTCGCCGTCGAAGAGGGCCGAGACCACCAGGCAGTGGGCGGGGTAGACCACCCGCCAGCTGGCCGAGGCCGCGGTCCAGTCCCGGTCGGCGAAGGGACCGGTCTTCTCGCCGCCGGAGCTGGGCGGCCGGGCGGGCTCAAAGACCTGCCACACCCGTGCTCCAGGGAGCGCGTCGACCTGCGCCTCGCCCGTCTGCGGGCGGCAGGCGGACTCCGGCGCCGCCAGCGGGCCGCGCAGGCTGACGTCGGCAGCCAGGCGGCCGCTGCCCCAGCCGCCGAGCGCGACGCCCCCGCCGTAGTTCGCGGCCTGGGTGTAGAAGACGCCGTCGTAGGCGTTCTGCGCCAGGTCCTGCGCGCCGAGCGTCCCGAGCACCGCTCGCACCACGGCCCGCTCGGTCTCGCCGGCGGCCTG
>JBDIBD010000572.1:0-3177 GCA_039812725.1 Vicinamibacteria bacterium
CCCGGCACGAGGGCGCCGGCCACGACGGCGCTCACGGCCTCGACCGGCGGCGGCACGGCCCCGGCCCGTACGCGGCCGCCGCCCCTGGCCTGGCTCGCGCCGGGCGCGTCGGGCGACGTGACCTCGTGCTCCTCGCGGCGTGCGTCCTGGCCGGCGGACGGAAGGGCGCCGAGCAGGAGCAGGATCCCCGTGGGCAGCAGCCGGCCGAGCACGTCTCTCATCGCCACGTTCCTCCCGCGCTCACGGCAGAACCTTGATGTAGTCGACGGCCACGAAAGGCAGGCCGCGGGCCAGCCCGCCGACCCGCACCTCGACCCGCGCCCCGGGCGACAGCACGGCCGCCACCGCGGCCCGGTCGAACTTGACGATCAGGTCGTAGCGGCCCGGCCGCGAGACGACGCGCTCGATCGGGACGGTCTCGTTGAGGCGCAGCGAGGCCACGTCGAAGTCCGCGTTCGAGCCGCAGCCCTCGAGCGAGAGGCGCGCCTGCACCGTCTGGCCGCTGCTGCTCAGCTTCAGGGTGCGCGGGCTCATCGTCAGCGTCACGCGCGGCGGCAGCACCGCCAGCGCGGCCGGGCCGGCGAAGGCCCGGCCCGACACGCTGCCCGAGACCGTCAGGACGTTGGCTCCCACCTGGAGCAGCGGCGCCAGCGAGCGCAGCTCGAAGGAGACCTCCAGCTCGGGCAGCCCGTCACCGTCCCGGTCGACGATGCGGCGGTAGCCCGGGTCGGGCGCGACCAGGCCATTGACGCGCAGGCTCGCGACGGCGATCGCGGCCGGGTCGTGACCCGCGGGCAGCTCGACGGTGGCCTTGACGGAGCGCGGGCAGTCGTCGCCCGAGCCCCCGCCGCCGCTCTCCGCGGCGGCCGGCCCGCCGCCCTCGGGCGCGTCGTCGCCGCAGCTGCACCCCAGCAGGCACTCGCCGTGGACCGTGGCCGGCCAGAACCGCACCTCGGCCGGCAGCGGTCCGGCCCCGCCCTGGGGGGTGGCGGCGGCCTCGTTCGAGCGCGGGCTCTCGAAGGCCGCGTCGAGCGCCGTCACGACGTAGTGGTAGGTGACCCCGTTGGCGAGGCCGGTGTCCAGGTAGCCCGGGGCCGCGACGTCGACGAGCGGCGCGAACGGACCGCCGGCGGTGAGCGAGCGGTAGACGCGGTAGCCGGTCACGTCGGGCTCGGGGCTCGCATTCCAGCTCAACGTGACGCGCGCGTCGCCCGGGGTCGCGGCGAGCCCGGTGGGCGCCGCCGGTGGCACGTCCACCACCACGCGGAAGTGCGCGCTCGCCATCCACGGCCCCGGCTGCTGAGCGTCGGCCGCCCGCGCGCGCCAGGTGTAGTCCCCGTCGGGCAGGTCGAGGCTGGGCGTGAGCTCGGTCTGGGCCGCTCCTTCCGGGACGTTCGTGGCCTGGTCGAAGAGGGCCGGCGTGCCGGCCACCACGAGGTACAGCTCGAAGTCGTAGCGCAGGGGCAGGCCGTCCGGGCTGCTGGCGTTGGAGACCACCAGCGCGGGACGGCGCTGGCTCACGACCGCTCCTTCCGCGGGAGCGATCAGCCCGGGGGCCGTGGGCGGGTCGGGGACCGCGTTCACGCGGAACGTCCAGGGGCTGCTCCAGGCGCTGGCGGCCTGCGCGTCCCGGGCCCGCGCCGTCCAGGTGTAGGTCCCGTTCTCGGCCAGCGCAGGGACCGCCACCCAGGCCGTCTCGTCCGCGCCCTCGGAGACGGTGGCCGCCGCCACCAGCGAACCGCCGGCGGCGCGCACCTCGAAGTCGTAGACCAGCGGGTCGCCGTCGGGGTCGACCGCGTTGCGGACCCGCAGCTCGGGCGTCGGGCTCGCCACCACGCTGCCGTCGGAGGGATTGAGCGGCACGGGCGCCGAGGGCGGGTCGTTGGCCAGGTTGACGAGGAAGTGGCTGCCCGCCCAGGGGCCGCGTCCGTGCCCGTCGCTGGCCGAGGCGCGCCAGTACCAGCGCGCGTTGTCGAGCAGCGGCGCGGGCGTCCAGGCCGTCTCGGCCGGCGTCTCGGGCAGCTCGGGCGAGACCTGCAGGTCGGGCGAGTCGAAGGCCGGCGAGCGGTCGACCTGGAAGACGTAGGTGAGGGGCTCAGCCTCCGCGTCGGTGGCGTTGGCCACGCGCAGCTCGGGCTGCAGGCTCTGCAGGCTCACCCCGCCGACCGGCGCCACCGGCGTCGGCGCGCTGGGCGGCGCGTTGAGCGCGTCGACCGTGAAGGCGGCCGCCTCGGCCCAGGGCGACTGGTTGACGCCGTCGCTGGCGCGCGCGCTCCAGTAGTAGGTCGCGTCCTCGGTCAGCAGGACCGGCACGTGCCAGCCGGTCAGGCCCGGCTGCTCCGGCAGGCCGGCCACGCTGGCCACCACGTTCGTCAGCTCGGGATCGGCGGCCAGCCGGAACTCGTAGGTCAGCGGCGCGCGCTCGGGGTCTTCGCCGTTGCGCACCACCAGCGTCACGTCGGGAGTGGCCACGCGGCTGCCCGGTGCGGGCCAGTCGACCCGCGGGGCGGTGGGCGGCAGGTCGGCCGTGTCGACCGTGAACGAGGCCACGGCCATCCAGGGGCTCGACGAGAAGCCGTCGCTGGCCCGGGCGCGCCAGTAGTAGGTGTGGTCCTCGGCCAGGTTGGTGTCGACGGTCCAGGCCGTGCGCTGCGGCGTCTCGGCCAGGCCCTCGGTCCCGGGCAGCGCGACCTGCAGCGCGGGGTCGGCGTACAGCTCGAACTGGTACGTGAGCGGCGCGCCCTCGGCGGTCGAGGCGTTGTTGACGCTGAGCGCCGGGTGCGCGCTCGCCACGCGCGCGCCCTCGGCGGGGGCGTCGAGGCTGGGCGGGGCGATCAGGCCGTGCACGTGCAGCCGCCCGCGCGCCAGCGTGCGGAAAGGCTCCGCCGAGCGCAGGAAGGCCGGGTAGAAGCCGGGGGGCAGCGCCGCCGTGTCGAGCGGCAGCGTGAGCGTGCGGGTCTGCCCGGGCTCGAGGTCGAGCGTGAAGGCGGCCTGGACCAGCACGTCCGGGCTGGCTCCGCCGGTCAGGGCGACGGTGAACGGCTGGGCCACGAGCGGCGCGGCGCCCTGGTTGGTCACGCTGACCTCGGCCGCTCCGGCCTGGCCGGTCAGCACGTCGGTCGGGGCCAGGCGCAGGCTGCCCGAGAGGGCCACGGGCGCGGCGGCGACCACGCTGAA
>JBDIBD010000573.1:0-3176 GCA_039812725.1 Vicinamibacteria bacterium
CGCAGCAAGCTCGAGGAGCTCGGTCGCAAGTACGGCCTCTTCGGCGACGTGTTCCAGCGCGTCGGCCCCGCGCTCGACGGCCCCATCGATCTCGAGCCCATGCTCCGCGAGCTCCCGCCAGAGATTCCGCAGTCCTCCGGCGAGCGCGGGAGCGCGGCGCTCCCCGAGGGCAGCCGCCTGCACCAGGAGGCTCGACGCCTGCTGGCCGCGCTGCCCGGCCTCGAGCGCCTGCAGGCCGAGGCGCTCGGCCTGCGCCGGGACGCGGCCGTGCTCGACTGTCTGCTGGCCAACCAGCGCCGAATGGTGGGGCACGAGGGCCTCGACCGGGCCGTGGCGCAGCTGCTGCCCACCGTGCGCGACGCGATCAACGCGGTCCGGAGCGGCCTCGAGCAGGTCGCGCTGCCCGGGGCGAGCTGGGACATTCCGCCACCGTGGCGCGAGGACGCCGCGGGCCACGTCCGCTCGGCTCGCCGGGCGCTGGAGGTGCTCGAGGCGCAGCACGCGCGAGCGGTGGCCCGGCTGGTGCAGATCGCCGACCAGGTCGAGGCGGCCCAGGGCCCCGGTGGAGGCTAGATCTCGGCGAGGCCGTCCGGGTCGGCGAGGATCGGGCGAAACGGCAGCAGCGTGCAGCAGTTTCCTTGGCGCCTCGGTCCCGGGAGCCTACGCCGTGGGCCTTGTCACGAATCTCGTGACGCACTAGGCTCGTGGCATGGGAAAGGGCGCGACCCGTAACGTGACCGTCGTGCTGGAGGATGAGGTGGCGCGCTGGGCACGCCACGCAGCAGCCGAGCGCGACACCTCCGTCTCCCGCTTCCTCGGAGATCTGCTGAAGGAACGCATGCTCGCCGATCGCGGCTACCAGCGAGCCATGCGCGCCGCGCTCGGCGAAAAGCCCCTGAGTTCGAAGTGGTCGGGTCGTCTTCCCTCTCGGGACGAAGCTCACGAGCGGCAATGAGGTACTTCGTCGATACCAACGTCTTCGTCTATCGACGCCACGCCGAGGCCGGGGCGAAGCAGGTGCGAGCTGCGGCCATCGTGGAGAGGCTGTGGCGAGGAGGCGATGGTCGCACCAGCATCCAGGTCCTTCAGGAGTACTACCACGTCGCCACGCGCAAGCTGCTCATGCCGCAGGAGGAGATCCGCCAGAGCGTCCTGCGCCTCTTCGCGTGGAAGCCCGTCGTTCCCGACCACGAGACGTTCCGGCAGGCGTGGGCCATCCAGGACCGCTACCAGCTTTCCTTCTGGGATGCCCTGGTCGTCGCGGCGGCGCAGGCCGCGGACTGCTCGCACCTCCTCACCGAGGAACTCCAGGACGGCCAGAAGCTCGACGGGCTGGTTGTGAGCAACCCTTTCGCTCTCGCCAGCCCGAACCTGCCGTAGTAGCCGCCTCGCGAAGAGCACAGGAGACCGCCCAGGCGGCGCCCGCAACTCACTGATTCCAGGAAGGTGGCGGAGAGACAGGGATTCGAACCCTGGGTACCGGGGTTACCGATACACGTGATTTCCAGTCACGCCGATTCAACCACTCTCGCATCTCTCCGCGGGTGGCGCGCCGGCAAGCGTAGCAGAGCCGAACGGCCGGGCAAAGCCCGCGGCCGGCCGGGGGTCACCCTTCCTCGTAGGCCCGCTCGAGGCCGGCCACGTCGAGCTTGGTCATCGTCATCATGGCCTCGATCACCTTGCGCACCTTGGCCGGGTTCGGGTCGGAGGTCAGCTCGACGAAACGCCGCGGGACGATCTGCCACGACACACCGAAGGGATCCGTGATCCAGCCGCACTGGACGGGCTTGGCGCCGGCGGCCACCAGCCTGTCCCAGTACAGGTCGACCTCGGCCTGGTCGCGACAGTCGACGAACAGCGAGAAGCCCTCGGAGAACTTGAAGTGCGGGCCGCCGTTGAAGCCCAGGAAGCGCTGTCCGCCCACCACGAACTCCGCGGACGTGAGCGGACCGTCCTGGCTCTGGCGGGACAGGCGCTTGACCTCGGACTCGGGGAAGGTGGCGGTGTAGAAGGCCACGGCGGCTTCGAGCTGGTCGTCGAACATCAGGAACGGCGTCACCTTCGACATCGGCATCTCTCCTCTCGATCTCGCCCCAACGGTCTCGCCCACCGGATCACGGCCCGTCGACGCGGGTCCAGACCAGGGTGGCGAACTTGCGCAGGTTGACGATGCGGACGGCCCGGCCGCCCTCGCGAACGAACAGCCACTCGCCCAGGCTGCCCGACAGCACGAACGCGTCCGGCGCGAGGGGCACGAAGGGCCGCGGCGGCGAGCCCGCCCGCCCGCCGTACAGGGTGCCGTTCCGCAACTCGACCTCGAAGGTCCAGCCGTCGGGCTGCAGCCGATAGCTGCCCGCGAGCGTGGGCCACTCCGCGCTCGACACGGGCTGGGCGGGCGGGTCGCGCGTGACCACCGACAGGTGCGAGGCGACCATCTTCCAGTCGCGGCCCCGCGCGCGGAAGGTGTCGGTGACCCGGTAGTGCGTGACGAGCTGCTGGCCGAAGACGGTCTCGGACTCGTCGGCCAGGAAGCGCACGACCGCCAGGCCGGGCAGCCGCTGCACCGTGAGGTCGCGGACCACGATGGAGCCGCTCAGGCCGGGCGGCAGCGGCCGCAGCTGCGCGAGCAGGCGCTCGCGGGGAGCCAGCTCGCCCTCCTCGGTCGTGACCACGAAGGACGGGTCGGTGGCCTGCTCCCAGGGGGCGCGGTCACCACGGCCGATGGCGTCCATGAGCGCCTGCTCCGTGCGGCAGAACCAGTCGTCGCCCGAGGCAAGACGGTCGCCGCAGGCCGGTGGAGCTTCGCCTGCGCCGGCCAGGTCCGCGACGAAGAGCAGGGCCACCAGCGTCGCGCGGGTCATGCGCCCTCCCCGGTTTCGCGGCCCAGCACGAGCCGGGCGGCCAGCGCGATCGGCAGGCCCACCAGCCAGGCGTGCCCCGCCAGGGCCAGGGGGTCGAAGGGCGTGAGCCGGGGGACGGCCGAGAGCGGCAGGACGAGGTACTTCATGACGAAGTACACGCCGGTGCCGTGAGCCAGGCCCCAGGGGACCGCGTGCCGCAGCAGGCTCGGCTGCCGCGCGGCCACCACCGCGTAGGCCGCGGCGGCGACCGTGGCGATGAAGAAGTGCAGGACGCCGCCCAGGGCGGCCGCGGGGCCGCCCCCCTGGCGGGCCGCC
>JBDIBD010000574.1:0-3166 GCA_039812725.1 Vicinamibacteria bacterium
GGCCCGCGCAGCGGGCGGTTCATGACGTAGTCGCCCTCGGAGCCGTGCTTGCCGCGCACGTCCTGGACCACGCGGATGTAGCCCCCCTCGACGATCACGTCGGTGGCGTTGTCGTAGCCCTCCAGGCGCGGGCCGAGGTGGGCGCTCTCCGCCCGGCTGGTCATGGCGCCCGCGTCGTAGGGCGTGCGGGTCAGCAGCATCGGCGCACCCTGGGCGCCCTTCGGCACCAGGATGACGGTGAACAGCCGCACGCCGTCGCGCATCGGGACCATGACCTCGCGCCGGACGTGGTCGAAGGACTCCACCACGGGGACGAACTGCGCGGGGGTCTCGGACGGCAGCGCGGCCCGGCCCGCCGTCGGGGACGGCCGCGGACCTGGCGCCGGCGCGGGGCGCAACGAGAGCGCCGGGACGAGGCCCGCGACGCCCAGCAGCGGCACCAGCCAGCCTCGCCGGAACGACCGGTCACTGGTTCTCATGGCGGCCCCCCTCGGCGCTGGCGATCGCGCCCGCGAGCGGCGTCATTGTAGTGGCTTCGCCCCGGGCCGCGCGGGCGCGGGTAGAATCCCTGCGGGGAGGCCCCAGCATGTTCCCCCTCCGCCGGAGCGACGTCGCGGGTCGGCCTTCGAAGCCGTGATCCACCTCTCCGAGGTGCTGGGCCTGGCCGTGCTCAGTGCCGCACGCGCGCCCCTGGGGCGGGTCGAGGACCTGGCCGTCGACTCGTCCAGCGGCTGCGTGGCGCGGCTCGTGGCGCGCGGCCCGGCCGGGCCGTGGTGGGTCCCCTGGTCGCAGGTCCAGGCGCTCTCGCCCGAGAAGCGCAAGGTCGTGCTCGCCGGCGACGCGGCCCCGGCCGAGCTGCCGGCGGACAGCCTCGCGGGGGAGAGCGAGACGCTCTCGCTGCGGCGCGAGGTGCTCGACCGCCAGATCATCGACATCCACGGCCGCAAGGTCGTGCGCGTGAACGACGTCGTGCTGGAGCCGGCCGACGGCCGGCTGTGCCTGCGCCTGGTCGAGGTGGGCCTGGCGGGCGCCGTGCGCCGGCTGCTGGCCGGGCTGGTCGCGCCACGCCTGGTGCGACGGCTCACGGCGGGCCTGGCCCAGCGCGGCATCCCCTGGGACTACGTCGGGCTGGTCGACCCGCGCTCGGCCACCATCCGCCTCAAGGTGCACCAGAACCTGGCCCGCCTGCACCCGGCCGACCTGGCCGACATCATCGAGGACCTGGGCCGGGTCGAGCGCCAGGCCATCGTGCGCAGCCTCGACACCGAGACCGCCGCCCAGGCCCTGGCCGAGACCACGCCCTCGGTGCAGGCCGCCCTGGTGGAGGCCATCCAGGTCGAGACCGCGGCCGACATCCTGGAGGAGATGCCCCCGGACGAGGCCGCCGACATCCTGGGCGACCTGCCCGCGGAGCGCTCCGAGGCCGTGCTCGGGGCCATGCAGCAGGAGGACGCGCGCGACCTGCGCGAGCTGCTCAATTTCAGCGAGGACTCGGCCGGGGGGCTGATGACCACCGAGTACTTCCATGCCACGGCCGGCTGGAGCGTGGGCGAGACGCTCGAGGCGCTGCGCCGGCTCGACCTCGACGACGGCCTCGACGAGGTGCCCGTGACCACGCCGGAGGGCCAGCTGGTCGGCCTGGCGACCCTGATCAACCTGCTGCGCACGCCGCCCGACCAGCCCGTGACCGCGGCCCTGCGGCGCGAGACCCCCGCGGTCGAGGCCACCGCTTCCTTCAAGGAGGTCCTGGGCTGGTTCGAGAAGTACCACCGGCGCGTGCTGGCGGTGACGGACGAGTACGGCCGCCTGGTGGGCGTGATCGACGCCGAGGACGTCATGCGCCGCCTGGTGGCGAAGGCCTAGGCGCGTGACGCTCCAGCAGCGCCTGCGCAGGCAGTGGCGGAGGCAGTGGCGGCGGCTGGCCTGGCTCTTCGCCATCCTCGGCCCGGGCGTGATCACGAGCAACGTCGACAACGACGCCGGCGGGATCTTCACCTACTCGCTGGCCGGGGCGCGCCACGGCTACCAGCTGCTGTGGGTGCTGGTGCCGGTGACCGTGGCGCTGATCGTGGTGCAGGAGATGTGCGCGCGCATGGGCGCGGTCACGGGCAAGGGGCTGGCCGACCTGGTGCGCGAGCACTTCGGGCTGCGGGTCACCTTCCTGCTCATGATGTGCGTGCTGGTGACGAACTTCGGCAACACGGTGGCCGAGTTCGCCGGGCTGGCCTCGAGCCTCGAGCTGTTCGGGGTCAGCCGCTACGTCTCGGTGCCGCTGGGGGCCGCCTTCGTGTGGTGGCTGGTGGTCTTCGGCAGCTACAAGTCGGTCGAGAAGGCCTTCCTGGTGGCCTGCCTGCTCTACGCCGCCTACCCCTTCTCCGGCCTCTTGGCCCACCCCGACTGGGGCGCGGCGCTGCGCGGCACGCTGGTCCCGGAGATGCCCCTGGACCTGCCCAGCGTGTCGCTGGTGGTCGGCATCGTGGGCACCACCATCGCGCCATGGATGCAGTTCTACCTGCAGTCCTCCGTGGTCGAGGGCGAGACGCGCGTCTCGGACTACGGCCAGCTGCGGCTCGACGTGGTGATCGGCTCGCTCATGGCGGTGGTGGTGGCCTTCTTCATCGTGGTCGCCTGCGCCGCCACGCTGCACCGCGCCGGGCTGACGGAGCTGTCCTCGGGCGCCGACGCCGCCGGCGCGCTGGCGCCGCTGGCCGGCCGGTACGCCAGCCTGCTGTTCGCGCTGGGGCTGGCCAACGCCTCGCTCTTCGCGGCCTCGATCCTGCCCCTGGCCACGGCCTACAGCGTCTGCGAGGGCCTGGGCCTCGAGGCCGGCGTCAACCGCTCCTTCGGCGAGGCGCCCGAGTTCTACTGGCTCTACACGGCCCTGATCGTGGGCGGGGCGGGCGCCATCCTGGTGCCGGGCCTGCCGCTGCTGCGGGTCATCCTGGTGTCGCAGGTCATGAACGGCGTGCTGCTGCCGTTCGTGCTGGTCTTCATGCTGCAGCTGGTGAACCGCCGGGCCCTGATGGGCGAGCACGTCAACGGCCGGCTCTACAACGGGGTCTCCTGGTTCACCGTGCTGACGCTGGTGGGGCTGACCGTCCTCATGGTGGTCACCAGCCTGCTGCCGGGGGGCGCGCCGTGACCGGCCGGGCCGCCGCGGCCGCCG
>JBDIBD010000575.1:0-3157 GCA_039812725.1 Vicinamibacteria bacterium
GGTCCCCGGCCTGGGCCCGGCCGGGGCCACCCGCGTGCGCGCGGCCCTCGAGCTGGGGGCGCGCCTGGCCGGCGAGGAGCGGCCGCCGGGGACGGTCTTCCGGTCGCCCGAGGAGACCGGCCGCTACCTGCTGCCGCGCTACGCCGCCGGGCCCGTCGAGACCTTCGGCCTGCTGCTGCTCGACGTGCGCCACGCGCTGCTGCGCGAGCGCGTGGTCTCGGTGGGCTGCCTCACGTCGAGCCTGGTGCACCCGCGCGAGGTCTTCCGCGAGGCCCTCGACGCCCGCGCCGCCGCGGTGGTGGCCTTCCACAACCACCCCTCCGGAGACCCCGAGCCCTCGGCCGAGGACCTCGCGCTCACGCGCCGCCTGGCGGCGGCCGGCGCCCTGATGGGCGTGGAACTGCTCGATCACCTCGTGCTCGGGGCCGGGCGATTCGTGAGCTTGAAGCAGCGGGGCGTGCTGTGAGCCGCGTGCTCTACGTCGACGCCGCCTCCGGGGCCTCGGGCGACATGCTGCTGGGGGCGCTGGTGGACCTGGGCCTGCCGCTCGAGAGCCTGGCCGCCGAGCTGCGCAAGCTGCCCCTCGACGGGTACCGGCTCGAGGCCCGCCGCGTGCTGCGGTCGGGGCTGTCGGCCACCAAGGTCGACGTGCTGCTCGAGCCGCCGGGCCACGGCCACCACCACCACCACCCGCACCGCGGCCTGCGCGAGATCCGCGAGCTGCTCGAGCGCAGCGCGCTCGAGCCCGCGGTCAGGGACCGGGCCGCGGCCCTCTTCGCGCGCCTGGCCGAGGCCGAGGCGCGCGTACACGGCACCACCCCCGAGCAGGTCCACTTCCACGAGGTGGGCGCGGTCGACTCGATCGTGGACGTGGTGGGGGGCGTGATCGGCCTGCGCTGGCTGGGGGCCGCGCGCACGGTCTGCTCGCCGCTCAACCTCGGCACGGGCACGGTCACGATGTCGCACGGCACCTTCCCGGTGCCGCCCCCGGCCACCGCTCTGCTGGTGCAGGGCGCGCCGGTCTGCGGCGCGGGGGAGGGGGAGCTGCTCACGCCCACGGGCGCGCTGCTGCTGACCGCCCACGCCGACGAGTACGGGCCGCTGCCACCGATGCGCCTCGAGCGCGTGGGCTACGGGGCCGGCACGAAGGAGACGCCGGGCCGTCCCAACGCCCTGCGGCTGCTGGTGGGCGACGACGGCGCGGGCGGCGACGAGCGCCTGGTGGTGCTCGAGGCCCAGGTCGACGACATGCCGGCCCAGCTGCTGGGTAGCCTCATGGAGCGGCTGCTCGAGGCCCACGCCGTGGACGTGTTCTACACCCCGGTTCACATGAAGAAGGGCCGACCCGGTATCCTGATCACCGTGCTGTGCCGGCCCGGGCAGCGCGAGGCGGTCGAGGAGCTGCTGTTCGCCGAGTCGACCACGCTGGGCGTGCGGCGCCACGAGGTGGCCCGCACGGCCCTGGAGCGCGAGGTGGCGCAGGTGGCCACCGCCTACGGGCCGGTGGGCGTCAAGCTGGGGCGGCGGGCGGGCCGGGTGACGAACGCCCAGCCCGAGTTCGAGGACTGCCGGCGGGCCGCGGCGGCCGCCGGGGTGCCGGTCAAGGAGGTCTGGGCCGCGGCCGTGGCGGCCTACAGGGAGGGAGAGCGAAAGCCGTGACGACGCGCGCCTACCACACGACGCCGATCTACTACGTCAACAGCTCGCCGCACGTCGGCCACGCCTACACCACCCTCGCCGCCGACGCCCTGACCCGCGCGCGGCGCCTGCTGGGGCAGGAGGTCTTCTTCCTGACCGGCACCGACGAGCACGGCCAGAACATCGAGCGCATCGCGCGCGAGCGCGGCCTCGGCGAGCAGCAGCACTGCGACGAGTACGCGGCCCGCTTCCGGGCTCTCTGGCAGACGCTCGACGTGCGCTACGACGACTTCATCCGCACCACCGACGAGCGCCACGTGCGCGGCGTGCTGGCGCTCTGGCAGCGCCTGACCGCGGCCACCGGCCCCGACGGCCAGAAGGCCATCTACCGCGGCACCTACGCCGGCTGGTACTGCCCGCGCTGCGAGGGCTTCAAGGACGAGGAAGACCTGCGCCAGCCCGGCCACGTCTGCCCCGACCACGAGCTGCCCTGCGAGTGGACCGAGGAGCAGAACTTCTTCTTCCGGCTGTCCGCCTACGCCGGCTGGCTGGAGCACGAGATCCGCTCCGGGCGCCTGAAGGTCGAGCCCGAGGCCCGCCGCAACGAGCTCCTGGCGGTGATCGGCCAGGGGCTCAGGGACTTCAGCGTCAGCCGCGCGCGCGTCAAGTGGGGCATCCCGGTCCCCGAGCAGCCCGACCACGTGCTGTACGTGTGGGTCGACGCGCTCTCGAACTACGTCACCGCGCTGGGCCTGGCCGACGAGGGGCCGAGTTACCAGAAGTTCTGGGCCGGGGGCGGCGAGCGCTTGCACCTGATGGGCAAGGACATCATCCGCTTCCACTGCCTGTACTGGCCGGCGCTGCTCCACGCGGCCGGCCTGCCCCGGCCCACCCGCATCGCGGCCCACGGCTTCATCACCAAGAACGGCCGCAAGCTCAGCAAGACCACCGGCAACGTGATCGACCCCGAGGCGCTGGCGGCCGAGTACGGCCCCGACGCGGTGCGCTACTTCCTGCTGCGCGAGGGCACCTACGGGCAGGACTGGGACTTCACCGACCAGGCCTTCGTCACGCGCTTCAACGCCGACCTGGCCAACGACTACGGCAACCTGGTCTCGCGCGCGCTGACGATGGTGGGGAAGTACTGCGGCGGCCGGGTCCCGCCCCGCCCGCCCGCCCCGGGCGGGGCGGCGGAGGCCTTCGAGCAGCGCCTGCAGGCCGGGTCCGAGCACTTCACGGGCCCGGTGCTGCAGCGCTACGAGGCGCTCGACTTCTCGGGGGCGCTGGCCGAGACCTGGAGCTGGATCGCCCAGCTCAACCAGCGCATCGTGGCCGTGGAGCCCTGGGTGCTGGCCAAGGACCCGTCCCGGAAGGGCGAGCTCGAGGCCTTCCTCTACCGCCTGCTGGAGAGCATTCGCCTGGCCACCGCGCTGGTCAGCCCGGTCATGCCGCGCGCGGCCGGGCGCGTGCTGGGGATGCTGGGGCTGGAGCGGCGCGAGCCGCAGCCGGCCGACCTGGC
>JBDIBD010000576.1:0-3154 GCA_039812725.1 Vicinamibacteria bacterium
GCCGGCCCCACGCCGCCACGGCCCCGGGGAAGACACGCGTCTCGACGGCCTGCTGGAGCAGCTCCGCGACGCCGGGGGACAAGCTCGGCCGGGCGGCCGTCAGCGGCCGCCGACGCTCGCGCCCGACCCGCCGCGGGCCACGGGGGCGGCGAAGACGGTGTCGCGCAGGCGGGCGAAGTCGGCCGGGGCCAGCGATTCCTGCGAGAACAGGATCACGCCCGAGGCGCCGGTGGCGCGAGCGACCTGGATCTTCTCCACGATGCCGGGCAGGCGCAGCCGCCAGGCGCCCACACCGGCCCACACCGCCTGGCCCGGTCCGGCCAGCTCGCGGGCGCGCTCGACCTGCGCGCGGAAGACCCGCGTGTCCTCGCTGTAGGCCATCGGGCAGACCGCGTCGAGGATGCCGCGCGCCAGCCACTGCGGCCAGTCCTGGTACTTGTGGCTGACGGCCACGGCCTCGTCGGGCGCCACGGCGGCCGAAACCTGCAGCCCGGGCCGCTCCTGGCGGGCGGCCGCGGCCAGGCGCGCGGCCAGGGCCGTGAGCACGTCGCGGCGGTAGGCCGCGAAGCCGGCCGGGTCGGTCGCCGCCTCGCGACGCGTCAGCCGGCGAAAGCCGTCGAGGGCCGCGGGCGACCAGTCGTAGTCGGGACCGGGGTAGCGGATGAAGTCGAAGTGCAGGCCGGCCAGCGGATAGCCTCGCACCAGCTCGCGCGCCACGCCCTCGAGGTGCTCGGCCAGCCCGGGGGCCGAGGGCGAGAGGTAGAGCCCCTCGACGTCGGGGCGGCCGCGCTCGCCCTGGCGCACCAGCCAGGTCAGCGCCTCGGGCTTCACCGCCGCCGCGCGCCCCGCCAGCTGGCGCGGGACCATGACCCAGTCGGGGTGCTCCGCCAGCACGTGGCCCGGGGGCAGTGGCAGGGGGAAGTCCTGGACCAGCAGCACGTTGACCCAGCCGTGCACGTCGAGCCCGCGCGCCCGGGCGCGCTCCACCAGCCGCGCCAGCGGGTCGAAGTCGGCGGGTTGGCCGCGCAGCAGCGGGCTGCGCGGGGCGCGCTTGCTGTCGTAGAAGGCGTCGCCGCGCCCGCGCACCTGCACGAAGAGCGCGTTGAAGCCGCCGGCCGCGGCCTGGTCCACCACGCGGTCGACCGAGGCGGGCGTGGTCAGGCCGGTGCGCACCACCCACAGCCCGCGCATCTCCGCCCCGGCGGGAGCGGCGCAGGCCAGGAGCGACAGCGCGAGGGCGAGGCGGGCGAGGCGCATGTGGGCCCGGGATTGTAGCACTGCCGCTCAGGCCACCGGGCGGACGAAGACCTCGTCGCGCTCGGACAGCGCCAGCTCGGCCAGGGCCTGGCGCGGCAGGACCACGTCCTTGTAGAGGCCGGCCTTGAAGCTGGCCGCGAAGGCCTGCGAGCGGCCCTTCAGCGTGCGCACCTCGACCCGCGCCACGCCCTGGGAGAAGCGCTGGATGCGGCGCCACTCGTCGTCGAGGCGCGAGTCGAGCTCGGCCACGTCCTTGCCGAACATGCCCTGGGCCTGCACCCGCAGCGAGCGCACCAGCTCGACCTTCTCGAGGAACCCGGCCTCGAGGAAGTCGGCCAGAACGCGCAGGGCCTGGTCGCGCGGCAGGCCCGCGTGGGCCACGACCTCGCGCACGTCGCGCAGGCCGTCCACCAGCCGCAGCACGCGCCACTCGCTGCGCCCCACGGGCAGCGTGGCCGTGTCGTCGGCCGGGCCCGCGCCCCACTGGAAGACGGCCTTGTCCGAGGGGATCAGGGCGAAGACCTTGTGCAGCGTCTCGCCCAGCCTCAGGCCGTCGGCGATGAGCGCCTCGACGCTGCGGTTGACGTTGGGAGGCACCGGCCGGTCGTCGGGGACGAAGCTGAGCTGGCCCTCGCGCCAGCCGAAGAGCTGCAGCACCACGTGCTCGCCGGCCAGCGAGCCGCAGGAGGCGTGCACGATGGCGCCCTTGTGGAGGTACAGCGCCGCCGGCGGCCCCGCGCTGCGCTCCACGGTCAGGGAACCCGACTTGCGCCCCGCCGCGAGCAGGCGCAGCACGTCCCCGACCTTGACCTCTTCCAGGCTGCCAATGAGGGACATGCTCGGGACCGTTGCGGCGAGTATAGCAACGGATTCGGGTTACCATGCCGGCATGCCGGCCCGCGTCCCGATCCTCCTGCTCCTGGCCGCGCTGCCCGCCCTGGCCCAGGACCCGGCCCTCGAGCTGGCCCGCCGCGTCGACCAGCGCCAGGCCGGCGTGCGCGACCTGACGGCGCGCTTCGAGCAGCGCTACCGCTCGGGGGCCCTGGGCCGCGAGCTGGTCGAGCGCGGCACGCTGGCCATCCGCCGGCCGGGGCGCATGCGCTGGGAGTACCAGGAGCCCGAGCGCAAGACCTTCGTGGCCGACGGCCGGCGCTTCTGGTTCTACGTCCCCGCGGACCGCCAGGTGATCGTGCGCGAGCGCGACGGCGAGCGCGGGCTCACGGCCCGCCTGTTGTCCGGCGAGGGCGGCCTGGTGAGCCAGTTCGAGGTCGGGCTCGAGGCCGAGCCTCGGCCGGGCCTGCAGCGCCTGCGGCTGGTCCCGCGCCAGCCCGACCCCGAGGTCGAGCGGGTCTACCTCGACGTCGACGCGGCGGCCCGCATCGTGGGGCTGGAGCTGATCGACGCCCAGGGCAACCGCAGCCGCTTCCGCTTCGAGGACCTGCGGGAGAACGTCGGCCTGGGCGAGGGCCGGTTCACCTTCGAGGTCCCGGCAGGCGTCGAGGTGGTGGCCGGATGAGGCGCACGGCGGCGTGCCTCCTGGCCCTGGCCCTCTCGGGCTGCGCCTCGACGGGCGCCTTCAACGCCGCCGAGCAGGCCGAGCGCCGCCAGGACTGGGACCGCGCGGTGGTGGAGTACTCGCGCGCGGCCTCCCTGGCCCCCGAGAACCGCGGCTACCGCGTGGCCCTCGAGCGCGCCAGGCTGCGGGCCTCGGCTGCGCACGTGGCACAGGGGCGCCTGTTCGCGGCGCGCCAGGCCTGGAAGGAGGCCATCGAGGAGTACCGCCTGGCGCTCGACCTGACGCCGACGGCCTCCGACGTGGCGCGGGCCCTGGCCGAGGTCGAGCAGCGCGCGCGCGCCGGGCAGCCGGGGCCCACCGTGGACGAGCTGAAGGACCGCG
>JBDIBD010000577.1:0-3146 GCA_039812725.1 Vicinamibacteria bacterium
CCGGCCGGCACCGTGACCCTGCCGCTGCCCGAGTACGACCGCCTGGTCGAGCGCGCCCGCCAGGGCCAGCCGCCGCCCGTGGTCCCGCCGGTGGAGGTGGCCCTGGCGCGCGTCGAGGCGGCCGGCACCGGCGCCGACGGCCTGGCGCGCGGCAGCCTGGCGCTCGAGGGCGAGGTCTACGCCACCGGCCTCGTGCGCCTGCCGGTGGGCTCGGCCGGCCTGACGCTGCTGGAGGCCCGCTCCGCGGGGCGTCCCGTGCCGCTCCTCAGCTCCGGGAACCAGGTGCACGCGCTGCTGCGCGGCCCGGGCGTCTTCTCGCTGCAGCTCGACTGGGCCGCGCCGGTCTCGAGCGACCCGGGGCGGGCCTCGTTCACCCTGCCGGTGCCCCGCTCCGGCAGCGTGCGCGCGGTGATGGACCTGCCGGGCGAGCACGCCGAGGTGGGCCTCGAGCACGGCGTGGTCACGCGCAAGGCGCCCCTGCCCGGCAAGACCCGGGTCGAGGCCACGCTCGAGCCCGGCCAGCCGGCGCGCTTCTCCTGGTCGGCGCGCGAGACGGCCCTGCAGCCGGCCCGCGAGGCGCGCCTGCTGGCCGACGTCAAGACGCTGGTGACGGTGGGCGAGGGCGAGCTGTCGATGGTGGCGCTGGTGGACGTGAGCGTGGTCGAGGGCGAGCCCGACCACCTCGCGCTGCAGCTGCCCGAGGGCTTCGAGCTGACCGGCGTCTCGGGCAGCACGCTCGAGCAGACGGCCGAGGGGCCGGGGACGCTGACCCTGGCCGTGCGGCCGGGGCGGCGCCACCAGCTGGTGGTCAGCCTGGCGCGCGCCGGCGCCGAGGCCGGCCCGCTGGCGCTGGTGAGCGTGCGCGGGTCCCAGCGCGAGACCGGCGAGGTGGGCGTGGTGGGCCAGGGGACGGTGGAGCTGCAGGCGCAGGAAGGCGGCACGCTGCGCCGCATGGACCCGGCCGAGGCCTCCGCCGGCCTGCGGGCCCTGAACGGCGAGCCGCTGCTGCTGGCCTTCCGTTACCACCGCCGCGAGGGCGAGGGCCCCGTGCTGGCGCTCGACGTGCGGCGCTTCGCCCCGGCCGCCGTGCTGCCGGCGCTGGCCGAGCACAGCGTGGCCACCACCCTGGTCACGCCCGAGGGACGCACGCTGACCGAGGTCAAGCTGACGGTCCACAACCAGGCCCAGCCCTTCCTCAAGCTGGAGCTGCCCGAGGGCGCCACGCTGCTGTCGGCCGAGGTGGCGGGCCAGGGCGTCAAGCCGGTCTCGGGCGCCGACGGCACGCGCGTGCCGCTGCTGCGCCCCGGCTTCCGCCCCAGCGGGGCCTACGAGGTGAGCTTCGTCTACCAGCAGCCCGGCACGCCCTTCGGCAAGAAGGGCGAGGCACGCTTGAGCCTGCCGCGCCTGGACCTGCCGGTGAGCCTGGTGGACTGGGAGCTGTTCCTGCCCGAGCGGTACGAGGTCAGGAACTTCGGCGGCAACGCGCGCCGCGAGCTGGCCCTGGCCGAGGCCCGGCTCGAGCTCGGGGTCGCCGGCGGCGTGGAGGGCGGCGTGCCAGGCGGCTTCGTGGGCGGGGTCGTGGGCGGGCGGCCCGACGCCGGCGCCCTGGCGGAGACCGTCACCGTCACCGGCCAGGCCCCGGCCGTGATGGAGGACCGGGATCTCAAGCTGCGCTCCGAGGCCGAGCACGCGCAGGCCCAGCAGACCGCCCCCTCGTCCAACGTCTTCGCGCTGCAGCGGCGCGTGGCCGGGGTGCTGCCGGTGCGGGTGGACGTGCCGCGCAGCGGCGAGTCCTACCGCTTCGCGCGCGCCCTGGCGCTGGACGAGGCCACCACGGTGAGCTTCAGCTACAAGGCGCGCGGGAAGTAAGCGGCGCCCGACAGCCGGGTCAGCCGGCCGGGCTGGCCGGCACGGCCGGGACGGGCCCGGTCGTGCCGGCGGCCCCGGGCCCGCGCGCGCCGAGGACGTCCATGCGGTAGATGCGGATGGCCGAGAGCACCAGCGACAGGATCACCGGCCCCACCAGGAAGCCCAGCGGCCCGAACGAGACCAGGCCGCCCAGGATCGCCAGGAAGCCCAGCATGGGGTGGATGCGGGCCGACTCGCGCAGCAGCCAGGGCTTGAGCACGTTGTCGACGCCGCTGATCAGCAGCAGGCCCCACAGCAGCATGCCGACCCACTGCCCCGTGGTCCCCTGCCAGTAGAGCCAGGCCACGGCCGGCGCCCAGGCCAGCGGCGAGCCCAGCACCGGCACGAAGGCCGCCAACACCACCATCACGCTCCACAGCAGCGGCGAGGGGACCCCGAAGAGCACGAAGCCGGGCAGGGCCACCAGCCCCTGGACCACGGGCACCAGCACCATGGCCTGCAGCACGCCCTTCACGGTCTGCTCGAGGCGCTGCAGGATCTCGCGCTCCTGGTCTTCCGACAGCGGCGAGATGCGCGCGGCCTCCAGGCGCAGCCGCGCCCCGTCGCGCAGCAGGAAGAACAGCAGCAGCGTGAACAGCAGCAGGTCGAAGAGCGCGCCGGTCAGCCGGGCCAGCATGGCCTGGGCCAGGCGGTTGGCGGCCGCCAGCGCCCGCGACAGCACGCCCGAGGCGAACTGGGAGAAGGCGGCCTCGTCGGCCCCCAGCCAGGGCTTGAGCCAGGGGAAGCGCTCGGGCAGGGTCTCGGCCCACAGGGCCCGCAGCGACTCGGGCGTCAGCTGGGGCTGGACCCAGTCGTAGAAGGCCACGGCCTGCTGGCCGAGGATCGTGGCGCTGCCGATCACGGGCACCAGGATCATGACCACGGTGACCAGGGCCAGCAGGCCGGCCGCGGCCCACGAGCGCCCGCCCAGCAGGCGCGTCAGGCGGCGCTGGGCCGGGGCCAGCAGCAGCGCCACCGAGCCGGCCACGGTGATGTCGAGCAGGAACGGGCGGAAGATCTGGAAGGCCAGCAGCGCCACCGCCGCCAGGCAGGCCACCAGCGTGGCCTTGAGGACGCGCGTGCGCAGCGGGCTGACCGTGTCGCCGGTCGGCATCGGGCCAAGCATACCGCCTCGGGTCGCGCCCGCCCTCCGCCGGCGGCCCCGGCCGAGCCGGCCACGAAAAAAGCGCCGGGGTCGCCCCCGGCGCTCGCCCGCCCGTGCCGGCTACTGGTGCGGC
>JBDIBD010000578.1:0-3143 GCA_039812725.1 Vicinamibacteria bacterium
CCCGTGTGGACCACGCGCGCTGGCCCGGGGCCGAAGGCCGCCAGCAGCCGGTGCACCAGCCAGCCGCCGGGCGAGCGCAGCACCAGCACCTCGCCGGGCTGCAGCGGCGCTTCCGGGCCGAGGGCCTCGACCCGCAGGCGCGTGCCGGGCGGCAGCGTGGGCGCCATCGAGGCCCCGGTCACGACCAGCGTGCCGGGCAGCAGCGCCGTGCTAGTGTCGTCGCGCATGGCCGACGCCCACGCCGAGCTGCTCAACGTCTACGACCCCGACGGCCGCGTGGTGGGGCAGGCCCCCCGGGCGGTGGCCAAGGCCTCGGGCCACGCCGTGGGGGCGGTCAACGCCCTGGTGCTCGGCCCGGGCCGGCGCGTGCTGCTGCAGCGCCGGCCGCCCGACAAGGAGAACGGCGGGCTGTGGGACAAGTCGGTGGGCGGCCACGTCGGCGCCGGCGAGGACTTCGACCAGACCGTGCGGCGCGAGGCCGGCGAGGAGCTGTTCGACGACCCGCAGGCGCCGGCCGTGCGTCTGGCCGCCGACGCGCGGGAGTTCGAGGTCCTGCGGGCCCGGCTCGATCTGTCGCGCTCGGTACTGCTGCGGCGCGAGGCCCTGCAGCTCAACCTGCGCGACGTGCGCCGGACCCCGGGCGGCGGCGTGCGCAACGTGACGTACCACGTCGCAGTCTACCTCGGCCTCACGGCCCTCCCGCTCGAGCGCTTCCGCCTCCAGGCGAGCGAGGTCGCGGCGCTCGAGTACGTGGCGCCGGCCGAGGTCGACCGGCGCCTGCTGGCCGGCGAGCTGGCCCCGAACATGGCCTTCCTGTGGCTGAGCCAGGGGCGCTCGCTGCTGGCCCTGGGCGGCGCGGGAACGGCCGAGCCGGGCTAAGATGCGCGCGTGGCGCCCAGCCTCGAGCAACTGCGCCAGGCCATGGCGCAGCGGTCGGCCGAGAAGGTGGCCGTGCGCGTCTCCTCGCGCGCGGCGGTGGCGCTCATCCTGCGCGAGGCCGGCGGGGGGCTGGAGCTGCTGCTGATCCGGCGCGCCGAGCACCCGCGCGACCCCTGGTCGGGCCAGATGGCCTTCCCGGGCGGCCGGTCCGAGCCCGACGACCGGGACCTCGAGCAGACCGCGGTGCGCGAGGTGGCCGAGGAGATCGGGCTCGACCTGGCGCGCTCGGCCGAGGCCCTGGGGCCGCTCGACGAGGTGCGCGCCATGGCGCGCCTGCGGCCGATGGACCTCACCATCCAGCCCTTCGTCTTCCACCTGCGCGAGCCGGCCCAGGCCCACGCCCGCTCGGAGGTCGAGAGCGTGCACTGGCTGGACCTCGACCGGCTGCTCGCGCCGGAGGCGCGCTCGACCCACGAGTACCGGCACGAGGGCCAGCTGCTGCGCTTCCCCTGCCTGCGCGTGGACGGTCTGGTGATCTGGGGCTTGACCCACCGCATGCTGATGGGCCTGGCCGAGCGGCTGCAGTCGGTCGGCGGTAGCCCCGCGCCGTGATCCGCCTGACCCGCGAGCCGCTCGACCTGCCGGCGCTGCTCGGCGCCGAGGCCCGGGACGGGGCCGTGTGCCTCTTCGTGGGCGTGGTGCGCGACCACAACGACGGGCGCCGCGTGCGCCACCTGGAGTACGAGGCCTACGAGGAGATGGCCCTGCCGCTGCTGGCCGAGATCGAGGCCGACGTGCGCCGGCGCTGGCCCGTCAGCGAGGTGCGCCTGGAGCACCGCCTGGGCCGGCTCGAGATCGGCGAGGCCAGCGTGGCCGTGGCGGTCAGCTCACCGCACCGGGCCGAGGCCTTCGCGGCCTGCCGCCACGCCATCGACACCCTCAAGCAGCGCGTGCCGATCTGGAAGAAGGAGTTCTACGCGGACGGCTCGGCCTGGATCGACGGCCAGGTGGTCCCCGCTCCGGGCTAGCCGCCCAGCTGGAACATGGCCCGGGCCTCGCTCGAGATGCCCTCGTCGAGGCGGTGGCCGGTGGGCTTCTGGCCCACCGCCTTCAGCAGGATCTCGGCCACGCGCGCGTCGTCGCCAGAGTCGCCGTCGCGCAGCGCCGCGCGCACGTCCAGCTCGTCGTCGTTGAGCAGGCACAGGTGGAACTTGCCGTCGGCCGTCAGGCGCATGCGGTTGCAGCCGCCGCAGTAGGGCTCGCTGACCGGGCTGATGAAGCCCACCACGCCCCGGGCGCCGGCGAGCGTGTAGTTGCGGGCCTCGTCCGAGGGGTGCGCGTTCGGCAGCGGCGTGAGCGGGCCCAGCTCGGCCTCGATGCGCTCGCGCGTCTCGCGGGTGGGCACGTACTGGCTGAGGGCCGCCTGGGCCGCTTCGCCCCCGCCCAGCGGCATGAGCTCGATGAAGCGCACGTGCCAGTCCTTCCCGAGCGTCAGGCGCGCCAGCTCGGCCACGTCGGCGTCGTTGTGGTCGCGGGTCACCACGCAGTTGAGCTTGATCGGCACCAGGCCGGCCAGCTCGGCCGCCTCCAGGCCGGCCTGGATCTCCGGCAGCGTGCCGAAGCGCATCAGGCGCCGCAGGTGCTCGGCGTTGAGCGTGTCGACGTGCACGTTGACACGGCGCAGGCCGGCCTGCTTGAGGCGCCCGGCCAGGCGCGGCAGCAGCACCGCGTTGGTGGTCATGGCCAGGTCCTCGGCCCCGGGCACGGCCGCGATGCGGCCCACGATCTCGACCAGGTCCGGCCGCAGCGTCGGCTCGCCGCCCGTCAGCCGGAACTTGCGGAAGCCCACCGCCACGGCGGCCCGCACCACGCGCTCGATCTCGGCCGCCGTGAGCAGCTGCTCGGAGTGGAAGAAGCTCAGGCCGCGCAGCGGCATGCAGTAGACGCAGCGCAGGTTGCAGTGGTCGATGAGGGAGATGCGCAGGTAGTCGATCTGGCGTCCGAAGCGGTCTCTCGGCACAGGCTGGCGGCCCCCCCGGGCCGACGGCCAGTCTACCGCGGGGCCGGGCTGCGTTAGCATGGCCGCCATGCGTGTGCGCGTGCGTCTCTTCGCCGTCCTGCGCGAGGTGGCCGGGCGCCCGGAGCTGGAGCTGGAGCTGCCGGCCGGGGCCACGCCCAAGGCGGCCTGGCAGGCCCTGGCGGCCGCCCACCCCGCGCTCGCGGCGCGGCGGGCCCACGCGGCCGCGGCGGTGAACCGCCGCTAC
>JBDIBD010000579.1:0-3135 GCA_039812725.1 Vicinamibacteria bacterium
GGCTCCACCAGCCGGCCCCGGCGGCCGCCAGGGACAGCGCCAGCGCGTAGAGCGCCAGGCGCGTCCAGGGCGGCGCCGCCCAGCCGGCCTGGCGGGCCTCGGCCCGGGTGACGGCCAGCGGGCGGCCTTCCTCTCCATGCACGAAGCGCAGCTCCAGGCGCCCTCGCAGGTCGGCGCGGGCGGCGAGCGTGAGCGTCGCGGGTGGGCCGCCCTCGAGGTGCCACGTCACGGCGGCCCCGTTGGCCTCGACCGAGAGCCCGGGGGGCGCCTCGGCGCGTGACAGTGCCAGGCTCACCACGACCTCGGCGCCGCGGCCGAGCCCGTCCAGCCTCAGGACGCAGCCCGGCCGCGTGAGGCGTACCCCGCTGCGCGGCTGGTAGTTGCGGAAGCCCCGGAAGCAGACGGCCTGCAGCCCCTGGCCGGGGTCGGCGACCACCACTCGCGGTCCCACCTCGAGGAACGAGAGGGCGGAGAGCCCTGCGAGAACGGCCAGGACGGCGCCGCGGGAGACAGCCAGCCAAGTCTTCGGCACGGGCGGGCAGGGCATCGTGGGCAGGGTCCTCGGCCGGGGGCGTCAGGCTAACATAGCCCCCGTGACGCGCCGCTCCCCCGCTCGAGCCCCGGGCCGATGCCAGACGCGCCGGCGTCCGCGCTGAGCGGCGGGGACGCGCCGCCGCTGGCCGTCCTCAAGGCTGCCTCGGCGGGGCTGCTGGCGCTGCTCGCGGCCCTGCTCGTCGCAACCAGCCTCGGCAAGCGCCTCAGCTACGACGAGCCCTACCACCTGGCGTACGGCCAGCGCTTCCTGACCGAGGGGCCGCAGGTGCGCCTGCGCGAGCGCCTGCCCGTGGTGGCGCTCTCGGCCCTGGCCTGCCTGGACGACGGCTGCGACCCGGCGCGGCTGGGCGAGGACGAGGGCCGCCGCCTGCTGGTGCGCGCGCCCACCATGCTGTTCGCCCTGGCCTGCGGGCTGCTCCTGCAGCGCTGGGCGGCGGAGCTGCTCGGACACCGGGCCGGTCTCGCCACGCTGGCGCTTTACGTGCTCAACCCCACCGTCCTCGCCCACGGCAAGCAGGTCACCGGGGACATGGCCACCGGCTTCTTCAGCGTGGCCGCGCTCTACGCCGGCTGGCGCTTCTCGCGCGGCCGCAGCCCCTGGGCTTTCCTGGCCGCCGTGGCGGCCACGGCCGGGGCGGCCCTGTCGAAGTACACCTGCCTGCTGCTGCTGCCGCTGGTGCCGGCCCTGGCCCTGGCCTGCGGCGGCTTGAGGGGCCTCGCCCCCCGGCGGCGCGCGGCCGTCCTGGCCGTGGCGGGCACGGCGGCGTACGGGCTCGGCGTCCTGCTGCTGGTCGGCGCGGCCTTCCGCTTCGACCGGGTGCTGACGCCAGCTTCCGGCGTGGACTGGCGCAGCCAGGCCTTCGAGCGCCTGGCGTCGGCCGACCTGCCGCTTCCGGTCCCGGTCCCCTATGCCCAGGGCCTCGACTTCGCCGCCGGACTCCAGGAACGCGGCGGCGGCTCGTCTCCGGCCTACGTGCTGGGCCGGCGCTACCCCGGTGGCGTCTGGTTCGCCTTTCCGGTCATGCTCGCGCTCAAGACACCGCTGGCGTTCTTCGCCCTGCTGGCGCTCGGGCTGCGCGCCCTGGGGCCCTCCAGGCGCGCCGCGCTGGCCTTCTGGCTGCTGCCCGCGCTCGCTACGCTGGCCTTCTTCAGCCTGGTGGTGCGCCTGCAGATCGGCGTGCGGTACGTGCTCCCGTCGCTGCTCCTGCTGCTGCCCCTGGCCGGGGCCGCGTTCGCGCGCGCGGCCTGGCGGCGGCCCGTGGCGGCGCTCGGGGCCTGGTACGCGCTCTCGAGCCTGTCGTACCTCCCCCACCCGATGTCGTACTTCAACGAGCTCATCGGAGCGCGCGTGAACGCCTGGCGGTACCTGGCCGACTCGAACCTCGACTGGGAGGACCGCCGCGTCGACATCGCGCGCTTCCGGGCCGCGCACCCCGGGATCGAGCTCGTGGTCGAGCCCGACGAGGTCCGGCCCGGGGACCTGCTGATCGGGGCCAACCGGCTGCTCGGGCTGATCGGCGACGACCGGTACCGCTGGCTGCGCCGCGGCTTCACGCCCGTCGGCCACGTCGGCTACAGCTACCTGCTCTTCCACGTCCCGCCCGGACAGGTCCCGCGAGCCGGAACGGGGCCCGACGTACCGGACGAGCCCGGACCGCCCTGACCGTCACTCGGGCGCGTCGGCCGCCGGGGGTTCGGCCCCCGCCGGGCCGGGCGCCGGCCCGGGCCGCGCCCACAGGTCGACGGCCAGCACGGCCACGACCAGGAGCACGACCGGCAGCCAGGGCCGCTCGAGGGCACGGGCGGGGCGGGCCCCCACGTCGAGCATGACCAGGAGCGCCAGCGCCGCCAGCCAGAACACCGCCACGCGCCACTCCTCGGCGGGCGCGTAGACGAGCGAGGGCAGCAGCCGCCCGGGCGCGGGATCGCCGCCCAGGGCTTCCCAGAGGCGCGTGGGGCGGTCGCGGCGGTTCAACAGCAGGTAACGCCCGGGCTGGAGCAGGGCCACGGCGGCTAGGCCCCAGCCCCACGTCCACAGCGACCGCCACCAGGCCGCCAGCCCCGTCGCCCCGGCCTCCAGGCGCGCTGCCACGAGCGGTGCCAGCAGCGGCAGGGACGGCACGAGGAAGCGCGCCGGAGGGCACTGACCGCCCCACCACATGCGCCAGGCCAGGACCGGGGCCAGTACCGCGGCGGAGAGCCCCAGAAGCCCCAGCGTCTCGGAGCGGCGGCGACGCCAGGCCAGCCCCACCCCCGCCGCGGCCAGCACGTACCCCGGCGCGACGGGCAGGAGCCCGAAGGAGCGGTCGAGGAGCAGTCCTGCGAGCGCGCGGAACGGCTGCGGGACCACGTCCCCGGGAGGCAGGAAGCCGCCGTACGCGCCCAGCGGCGTGGGACGGCCGAAGACCAACTCGTGGTAGGCCAGGAAGCCCAGCCCCATCGCGCCCGCCACCGCCAGGAAGGCCCAGCGCGGGCGCCCCCGCAGCCGGGTCAGCGCGACCAGGGCCAGGCCCGCGGCGGCGGGGGCCATCTTCAGGTGCAGCCACGGTAGGGCCGAGGCCAGCAGCGCGGCCAGCGCCG
>JBDIBD010000580.1:0-3128 GCA_039812725.1 Vicinamibacteria bacterium
CAACGGCACCTCGGGCGAGACGCTGCCCCGGGCGGCCTCCACGCCGCGGCGCATGGCCCGGCCGTAGCTCAGCTCCTGGTGCAGGCCGGAGACGCGCAGCGGCCGGCGCCCACGCGCCACGCTGCCCAGCAGCCCCTCGCCGATCGGCACCTCGGCGCCCACGCCCGACCAGTCGTAGCCGCGGCTGGCCAGGGTCACCAGCCGGCCGCAGGGCTCCTCGGCCATCAGCACCATGGTGTGGCCGAAGCCGAAGAAGTCCTCCAGCGACTGCAGCACGGCCTCGAGCAGCGACTCGAGGTCGGGGGCGCGGTTGATGCGCTCCGAGACGCACTGCAGCCCGCGCAGCTCGGTGCGCAGGCCCTGCGGCGAGACCCGCGGCAGCTCGCGCGGCGGGCCGGACAGGAAGCCCTCCACCCGCGCCAGGCCCTCCACCGCGAAGACGTCGGCCCCGATCAGCCTGAAGACGCCGGTCATGCCCGTGTGCGCGGCGATGGCGTCGATGCGCAGCTTCATGGCCTCGAACAGCGGCCCCTCGGTCTCGCAGCGCTCGTGGCGCAGCTTGAGCTGCCAGGCCTCGAAGGTCAGCGGGTCGTAGAGCAGCACCCGGGCGCGCGGGTTCTGGGCCAGGTTGCGGGTGGTCTTGTTGAAGAACTGGCGCGAGAGCGCCACGTGGCCGGCGTCCAGGCAGTGCACCTGGCTGACGTAGGCCACGTTCGGCGCCCCCTCGGCGTCGCTGGTGGCCATCAGCGACGGCACCACGCCCTGGAAGCAGCGCCAGAGCTCCTCGAGGCGCACGCTCATCGCGAGCGCAGCAGCTCGCCGGCCCGCGGGCCGGGGGTCTGGTCGAAGACGGACTCCACCGCCACGTCCACGGCGAAGGCCGGCCAGTGCTGGACGCTCAGGGTGATGGCGCGCGGCAGCCCCATCTGCTCGAGCACGTCGGCCAGCCGGCCCAGGCTCTCGGCCACGAAGTCGCGCTGCTCCTCGCCGGCCAGGCGCACCGCGAGGCTGCGGCCCTTGAGCTGCACCGTGCCGTGGTCGGGGGGGAAGGTCGAGACGATCGCCACCCGGCCGTTGGTGGCCAGGTTGGCCACCGTCTCGGCCGCGATGGCCACGGGCAGGTAGACGGTCACGGCCGAGCCGCCGGGGTCGACCGCCAGGGCCACGGCGTCGCAGACGCACGGGTTCCCGGCCGCGTCCACCGTCCCGACGGCCATGTGCATCCCCGCGCCGAGGTAGCGGCGCACCCTCTCGTCCGTCAGCATGGCCCGCCGCCCAGTTTACCGGAGGCCACGCGGGCCCGCTCAGTGCAGCGCCAGGTCGCCCCCGCCGGGCGGCCGGCGCGGGGCGCGCATCACCAGCAGCAGCGGCAGCATGAGCAGGAAAGTCAGGCCCAGCAGCCGGAAGACGCTCACGAACGACATCATGGTGGCCTGGCGCGCCACCAGGCCGGCCGCGGCCGCGTGCGCCTGGCCGGCCGCGGTGACCGGGTCGGAGCCGGCGGCCACGAAGCGCCGCTGCAGCCCCTCGAGCAGCGCGCGCGCGCCGGGGTCGTAGGCGCTCAGGTGGCTGGCCAGCCGGCTGCCGTACTCCTGGCCGTGGCGGTACAGCAGCGTGGTGGCGGTGGCGATCCCCAGGCTGCCGCCGATGTTGCGCATCAGGTTGAAGAGGCTGGTGGCGTTGCCCATGCCCTCGCGCGGGATGGCCGACATCGTGATCGTGGTGAGCGGCACGAACAGCAGGCCCAGGCAGACGCCCTGCAGGAACTGGGGCCAGAAGATGTCCCAGTAGCCGGCCGAGAGGCTCAGGCGGCCGAACCAGAACAGCGTGCCGGCGCCGCCCAGGAGCCCGAGCGCCAGCAGCTTGCGGGCGCCCACGCGGCCCACCAGCAGGCCCACCACGGGCATGGCCAGGAACGAGCCCATTCCGCGCGGGGCCAGCGCCACGCCGGCCTGGAAGGAGGGGTAGCCCAGGAGCGTCTGGAGCAGGATCGGCAGCAGCACCAGGCTGCCGTAGAGCACGAAGCCCAGCACGGTCATCAGCACGACCCCGCTGGCGTAGGTGGCGTTGCGGAAGACCGCGAGGTCCACCACGGGGTGGTCGGTGCGCAGCTCGCGCACCAGGAAGGCCACGAGCCCCAGCACCGCCAGCGCGGCGCACAGGCGCATCTGGCCGGAGGCGAACCAGTCCTCCTCCTGGCCCTTGTCGAGCAGCACCTGCAGCGCGCCGATGCCCACCGCCAGGAAGCCGATGCCCCAGTAGTCGACCCGCTCGCTGCGGCGCTGGATGTAGGGCGGGTCGTGCACGTAGAGGCGCGTCATGACGATCGAGAGGAGCCCGATCGGGATGTTGATGTAGAAGACCCAGCGCCAGCTCCAGCTGTCGGTCAGCCAGCCCCCCAGCAGCGGCCCGAGGATGGGCGCGACCACGATGCCGAGACCCCAGAAGCCCATGGCCTTGCCGCGGTCCTGGGGCGGGAAGGCCTCGAGCAGGACCGCCTGGGAGAGCGGCTGCAGGGCCCCGCCGGTGAGCCCCTGCACGACGCGGAAGAAGACCAGCGTGCCGAGGTTGGGCGACAGGCCGCACAGGAACGAGGCCACGGTGAAGCCGCCCACCGAGAGCGTCAGCAGGCGCTTGCGGCCGAAGTGGTTGGCCAGCCAGCCGGTCAGCGGCAGCACGATGGCGTTGGCCACCAGGTACGAGGTCAGGGCCCAGGTGGACTCGTCGATGCTGGCCGAGAGGCTGCCGGCGATGTGTGGCAGCGAGACGTTCACGACCGTGGTGTCGAGCACCTCCATGAAGGTGGCGAACATCACGGAAACCGCCACCAGCCAGGGGTTGACCTGGGGGACGGCGGAGCCGCGGCCCGGGGTCACGCTCAGGCCCGCTGGTCGAAGGCCCGGGCCGCGGCCAGCAGCGTCTCGACCGCCGCCTCGTCGCCCTTCGCGCTGCTGACCAGCACGTCGTACAGCTCGAGGTCGTGCCAGTCGCGCCCGTAGTGGTGGCGCAGGTAGGCGGCGCGCTGGCCGTCCACGTCCGCCATGGCCTGGGCCACGTCGGCCTGCGGCCCCAGCCGCTCGCGCAGGCGCCGGGCGCGCTCGGCGCGCGGCGCGTAGACGAAGGCGCTC
>JBDIBD010000581.1:0-3127 GCA_039812725.1 Vicinamibacteria bacterium
GGCCGGCGGCTGGGCCAGGATCAGGCGGCGCTCGAGCGCGGCCCGCCGCGCCAGGAGCGCCGCGCGCGCCGCGGCGAAGCCGGCCGGGTCGAGCTCGCCCTGCAGCTTGCGCAGGTTGAGCTGGATCCAGGGGTCCTCGTGCACGACGCGCAGCTTGAGGAGCTGCCCGCCCTGCATGTCGAACTCCTCGGGACGCACGTCGCCGCTCTCCTGCAGGGCCGGCACGGCGTCGGGGGCCAGCACCGTCCCGGCCGGCACGGGGTCCATCTTGAGCTCGCCGCGGTGGCAGGCCAGGCAGTGGGCCTCGAACGTGACCGGGCGGAAGTCGGCGTCCTGGGCCTGGCGCTGGTGGCACTCGAAGCAGGTCTTGGCGGGGGCGTCGACACCCTGGGCCCGGCGCTCCTTGTCGAGCACCACGTAGCCGGCCTTCTTGCCCTTGCCCAGCGTCACGTGGGTCAGGTGGCTGTAGACCAGTCCCGTGCTCTGGCGCCGGCCGCCAGACAGCACGGAGAACTCGGGGTGGCGCGCGAAGCGCGGGATGCGCGTGGCCACCTGGGCAGCGTCGTCGTGGCAGCGCACGCACTCCGTCTCGGGGACGCGCGCGAGCGCCCGCCCGGCGCGGTGCTCGACGTGGCAGCGGGCGCACTCGAGCGCGGGCGCGGCCGCGGCCTTCTTCTCGTCGAGGCTGCCGAAGAGCACGTGCGCCGCGTGGTCGAGCCGCCCGCCCACGCCGGGGTCGTGGCAGCGCTGGCAGCGCAGGTTGGGGACGCCGCGCAGCGAGACGTGGCACTCGCGGCAGCTGGCGTCCCAGGTGGCGTGCCTGGCCGAGACGCGGCCGGGCGAGAGCGGGGCCCGCAGGCCCAGGAGCTCCGCCGCCAGGAACAGCCCCGCCACGCCGGCCGCGACGAGCAGCGCCACCAGGGTCAGGCGCAGGGCCGGGCGCGGGCGCAGGTAGTGCTCGCTGCGGGTGGGCGTGCCGTAGGTGCTCCTGCGGGCCATCAGTACCAGACCCAGGTCACGACGTGCACCAGCAGCAGGCCCATCATCAGCCCGGCCGGGGGCACGTGCAGCACCAGCCAGGCGCGCAGCAGCCCCTGCAGGGTGTACTGCGCGTCCAGCTCGCGTTTCTCGGTCATGATCGCCGTCAGGTCCTCGAGCAGCTGGCGCTCCTCGCCCTGCACGAAGGGACCCATGCGCCGGAAGGGCTCCAGCGCGCGCTCCTCTCCGGCGCGCACGTTCATCAGGTAGCCGAGGGACGGCCGCAGGCCCAGCAGCGCCGGCCGCAGCTCCCGCCGGTAGAAGGCCTCCAGCGTCTCGCCCGCCCCGGCCGCCAGCGCGTCGGCCTGCTCGCGCAGCTCCGCCACGATGCCGGGCATGCGCTCGTACAGCGCCTCGACCCGCAGCCCCTCCGCCAGCGCCGCCGGGACCCACTTCTGCAGCGCCACGCCCAGCAGTCCGGTCAGGGTGGTCCACAGCGACAGCAGCCACAGGGCCCAGCCGAAGGCGCCGTGCGGCAGGCCGAAGCCCGTGTGCAGCAGCACGCCCAGGAAGGCCAGCGCGCCCAGGTAGACGTGGGCCTGCAGCCAGGCCCGCGCGTCGCGCAGCGGGAAGGCCCGCGGGCGCCGGGCCGGGTAGCCCATCTCGAAGACGAACGAGAGCCCCGCCAGGACGCCGAACACGAGCCCCACGCCGGCCTTCGGGCTGAAGGTCCGCCCCCAGCCGCCGGCCAGGTAGGCCAGAAGCGCCAGCAGCGACAGCCCGGCCGTCCAGGCCAGGTTGCGTGGCGACTTGGGGCGCAGAACTTCGATCGTTCGCATGCTCAGCGCAGCGTGGACGTCACGCGCTCGAGGTCCTTGAACGAGACGCGCACCGCCGAGCCCTGCGGGCACATCTGGACGCAGGCCGGCCCCTGCGGCCGGGTCAGGCACAGGTCGCACTTGCTGGCCACCTCGACCGGCTTGCCGTCGGGGCGCTTCTCGTCGCGCTCGACCATGACGATGTTGGTCCAGGGGCAGCGCTGGGCGCAGTTGCTGCACCCGATGCAGGTGGGCTCGTCGATCTGGACCTCGAGCGTCCCCACCTCGCGCGTGATGGCCCCGGTCGGGCAGTCCATCATGCAGACCGGGTCGCTGCACTGGTAGCAGGCCGTGGGGATCAGCCAGTGCCGGTACTTGGTCCCCTCGCGCACGAAGCGCGGCTCGCCGCCGTGGGCGTCGGCACAGCCGCGCACGCACTCGTCGCAGCGCGTGCAGGTGGACAGGTCGATCAGCAGCACGCTCTCGCCGTGGATCAGGCCCGTGTCCATGGCCATCTGCATGTGCTCGGCGCCGGTCGGGTTGCGCACCGCCGCGCCGCGGGCCTTGAGGCGCGCCAGGCCCTCGCTCCACAGCAGCTGCTCGACGTCGGGGAACGAGCGCGCCAGGTCGCGGAAGCTCTCGCGCGGCAGCTTGACCAGCTCGACGTGTTCGAGGGCCTGCAGCGTGAAGGGCCAGGCCTCGTCGAGCAGCAGCGCGGCCTCGCCGGCGAAGTCGCCCGTGCGCAGGTAGGTCACCGCCAGGTCGGCGGCCCCGGCCCGGGCCGCCACCTTGACGTAGCCGCCGCGCACCAGGAAGAAGGCCTCGGCCGGGGCGCCCTCCGTGACGATCACCTGGCCCGGCTCGAAGGACAGCAGCTCGGCCTCGTCGCGCAGGCGCCGGATGAAGCCCTCGCCCACGCCCTGCAGCAGCGGCACGCTCTGGAGGTGCCGCGCCAGCGTGCGCTCCCGGTAGCGCTGGTCGACGGACTTCTTGAACTCCTTCGAGGCCGCCATGAGCATGCGCAGCCCCGGCAGGCGGATCTGCAGCAGGCGCGTGGCCGCCTCCGCCCGAACCGTGGCCGAGACCGGGTAGCGCGACAGCGCCGACAGCTCGCCGAAGATCTCGCCGGGCCCGAGGACCGCGCTCTGGCCGGGCGCGAGCTCGACCGGGAAGGCCGCCAGGACCACGGTCCCCGAGGTGCCGCCCCGGCCCGCCATCTTCGCGGCCCCCGGGCTGAGCGGGGATTTCGTGACGGTGGTCGAGCTGCGCGTCCAGCACCGCTGGAACGAGCACCTCACCCAGATCGTCCAGTCGAATATGGGGTGGGACAC
>JBDIBD010000582.1:0-3126 GCA_039812725.1 Vicinamibacteria bacterium
GGAAGACGTCGGGGCGCACGATCACGTTGACCAGGCCGGTCTCGTCCTCGAGCGTCAGGAACAGGAAGCCGTGGGCCGTCCCCGGCCGCTGGCGGCAGATGACCGCGCCGGCCACGCGCACCAGCGCCCCCTCGGGCTGCAGCGGCACCAGCGCCGCGCGCAGCACGCCGCGCGCCTGCAGCTCGGCGCGCGCCAGGGCCAGCGCCTGCGCGCCGACCGTCAGGCCCGTGCCGAGGACGTCGCTCTCCACGCGCTCGAGGGCGGTCATCTCGGGCAGCGGCGACTCGCCAGCTTCGTCCTTCTCGCGGCCCTCGAACAGCGGCCCGGCCGGGCGACCGGCGCGCTCCACCTGCCACAGCGCGCTGCGGCGCGTCAGGCCGAGGGCGGCCAGCGCCCCGACCTCGGCCAGCCGGCGCTGCTCGTCGCGCGCCAGGCCGGCGCGCCGCACCAGGTCGTCGAGCGAGGCGAAGGGCTCGCGCTGGCGCTCGGCCGCCAGCCGCTCCCCCGCCTGCCGCCGCAGACCGCGCACGTACCCCAGCCCCAGCCGTACCTCGCCCTCCTCGATCCGACAGCCCCAATCGCTGTGGGTCACGTCCACCGCCCGGAAGCGCACGCCGTGGCGCTGCGCGTCCTTGACCAGCGTCAGCGGCTGGTAGAAGCCCATGGGCTGGTTGTTGAGCAGCGTGCAGGCGAAGACCGCCGGGTGGTGGGCCTTCAGGTACGCGCTGGCGTAGGCGATGAGCGCGAAGCTGGCGGCGTGCGACTCGGGGAAGCCGTAGAGCGCGAAGCTCGTGATCGAGCGCACCACGTCGTCGGCCACCTGCCCGGTGATGCCGCGCCGGGCCATGCCGGCCCGCAGCTTGGTCTCGATCTCGGCCATGCGCTGCTGCGAGCGCTTGAAGCCCATGGCGCGCCGCAGCTCCTCGGCCTCGCCGCCGGTGAAGCCGGCCACCGCCATGGCCATGCGCAGCAGCTGCTCCTGGAAGAGCGGCACGCCCAGCGTGCGCTTCAGGATCGGCTCGAGCAGCGGGTGGGCGTAGGTCACCGGCTCGCGCCCGGCCCTGCGGCGCAGGAAGGGGTGCACCATCTTGCCCACGATCGGGCCGGGCCGGATGATGGCCACCTGCACCACCAGGTCGTAGAAGTGGTCGGGCTTGAGCCGCGGCAGCGTGGCCATCTGGGCCCGGCTCTCGACCTGGAAGACCCCCACCGTGTCGGCCGCCTGCAGCATGCCGTAGACCTTCGGGTCGTCCTGCGGCAGGTGGGCCAGGTCCAGCGGCGCGCCCTGCTGCTCGAGCAGGGCCAGCGAGTCCTGCAGGGCCGACAGCATGCCCAGCGCCAGCAGGTCGACCTTGACGATGCCGAGGTCGGCGCAGTCCTCCTTGTCCCACTGGACGACCACGCGCCCGGGCATGCTGGCCGGCTCGAGCGGCACGACCCCGTCGAGGGCGCCCTGGGCCACCACCATGCCGCCCGAGTGCTGCCCCAGGTGGCGCGGCAGGTCCTGGATCTCGTGCATCAGGCGCGCGAAGCTCTCGACGCGCCGGTCGCCCGCGCCGCCGGCCTCCTGCAGGCGCCGCGACAGGTCGTCGCCCGGGTCGACGTACTCGAAGCGCCGCAGGTGGCGCGAGAGCCGCTCGACCTCCGGAAGCGGCAGCTCGAAGACCTTGCCCAGCTCGCGCGCCGCGCTCTTCTCGCGGTAGGTGACGACGTTGGCGGTCATGGCCGCGCCGCGCTCGCCGTAGCGCCGGTAGACGTGCTGGATGACGCGCTCGCGGCGCTCGCCCGAGGGCAGGTCGAGGTCGATGTCGGGCCACTCGCCGCGCTCCTCGGAGAGGAAGCGCTCGAACAGCAGCTCCATGCCCACCGGGTCGACGGCCGTGATGCCCAGGCTGTAGCAGACCGCGCTGTTGGCGGCCGAGCCGCGCCCCTGGGCCAGGATCCGCTCGCTCCGGCAGAACTGCACGATGTCCCAGACGATCAGGAAGTAGCCGGCCAGCTCCAGCTTCTCGATGAGGTGGAGCTCGCGCTCGAGCTGGCGGCGGGCCTTCTCGTGGAGCGGCCGGTAGCGCTGCGCCGCGCCCTGCCAGGTGACCTGGCGCAGGTACGAGGCCGCGGTCTCGCCCGGGGGCAGCGGGTACTCCGGGAAGCGGTAGCCCAGGTCCTGCAGCGTGAACTGCAGCCGCTCCGCCAGCTCGTCGGCCCGGCGCAGCAGGTCGGGCCGGTCGGCGAACAGCGCGGCCATCTGGCGCGGCGGCTTGAGGTGGCGCTCGGCGTTGGCGCTCAGCAGGCGCCCGGCGCTCGCCAGCGTGCGCTTCTCGCGGATGCAGACGAGCGCGTCGAGCAGCGCGCGGCCCTCGGGGCGCGCGTGGCGCACGCCATTCGTGGCCACGGCCTGAAGGCCCAGCGCCTCGGCCGTCTCGAGCAGCGCCTGGCTGCGGGCCTCCTGGGCCCGCCGGCGGTGGCGCTGCACGTCCACGAGGACGCTCGCGCGCCCGAACAGGCCGACCAGCGCCTGCAGGCGCTCGCGGTCGCCGGGGGCGCGCAGCGTCTCGAGGCCGGGCAGGGCCACGAGCCCCTGCGTCCGCCCCTCGAGCTGCGCCAGGGCCAGGGCCCCCTCGCCCTTGGCCCGGCCGGCCTTCATGAGGGTGATCAGCCGGCACAGGTGGCGGTAGCCGGCCTGGCTCTCGACCAGCACCGGCAGCAGGCCGCCCTCGGCCAGCGTCAGCTCGGCCCCCACCAGTGGCCGCAGTCCGGCCTTCCGGGCGGCCTTGAAGAAGCGCGGCGCCCCCGAGAGACCGTCGCGGTCGACCAGCGCCAGGGCCGAGTAGCCCAGCTCGGCCGCGCGCGCCACCAGCACCTCGGGCAGGGAGGAGCCCTGCAGGAACGAGAAGGCCGAGGCGGCGTGCAGCTCGACGGGCATGGGAGAGGCCGCGGAGTATATTCGCTTTTTCTTCGTCTATCCTGACGCGAGCAGGCCCGTCCCGCAAGCCCCTTCCCCCCGTCGTCATCCTGAGTACGGACCCCACGGTGCGTGGGGTCGGAAAGGGAAGAAACCGGGTAGGGTAGGCGCTGGGGGAGGCCGGCAGAATGGCCGGCGTCTCATTGGTGCCTTGCGCCCGATCC
>JBDIBD010000583.1:0-3118 GCA_039812725.1 Vicinamibacteria bacterium
AGGGCGACCGCGTCGTGGCGGTCGCCGGCCGCCCCTTCGTCGGCCGCCGCGCCCTGGCCGAGACGCTGGCGCAGACGCTGCCCGGCCAGCCGCTCGAGGTCGAGGTCGAGCGGGCCGACGGGCGCCGCGAGCGCCTGGTCCTGCCCACCGAGGCGCGCCCCACCACGCTCTCCGACCGCGTGCTCGGCCTGGTGCTGGCGGTCTTCCTGCCGCTGTTCTGCCTGGCGCTGGGCTTCTACGTGGCCTTCCGCCGGATCGAAGACGCGCGCGCCTGGCTGCTGCTGGGTCTCCTGCTCGGCTTCGCCACGATCTTCAACAGCGACGCCGACCCGGCCGCCTGGCCGCCCCTCGTGGCCTGGCCGGCCCTGGCCTTCCGCGGCCTGTTCAACGGGCTGTGGGGCGCCTGCATGCTGCACTTCGCGCTGCGCTTCCCGGAGCGCCTGCCGTTCGACGAGCGCCGCCCCTGGGTGGCGCGCCTGTGGGTGGCCCCGCTCGTGGCCCTGGCGCCGCTCGGCGCCCTGGTCGAGGTGGCGACCGCCGAGAGCTTCGCCGCGGCCCGACGTCTGGCCGGTCCCACCGAGGCCCTGGGGCCGGCGGCGGGCGTGCTCATGCTGGGCGCGATCAGCGGCTTCTTCGCGCTGCTCGGTTACAAGTGGGGCAGGTCGCAGTCGCCCGACGCGCGCCGCCGCCTGCGGCTGCTGTGGTTCGGAGCCACGCTCAGCTTCACGCCGATGTTCCTGCTGATCCTGGTCGGGATGGCCCAGGGCCGGGAGGTGGCGCAGGGCGTCCCGAGCTGGATCCTGGCGCCCGCGCTGCTGCTGATGGCCCTGTTCCCGCTGACCCTGGCCTACACCATCGTGGTCGACCGGGCCCTCGACGTGGGCGTGGTCATCCGCCAGGGCCTGCAGTACGCGCTGGCGCGCAACGGGGTCTTCGCGCTGCGGCTCGTGATCAGCATGGCCGTCATCGCGGGGGCGGCCGGCCTGGCAGCCGACCCCGGGGCCAACCGCCCGCGGCGGCTGATGTTCATGGCCGCCGGCGTGGGGCTGGTCTTCCAGGTGCAGCGCGCCGGCGAGAAGCTCAAGGCCTTCACCGACCGGCGCTTCTTCCGCGAGGCCCTCGACACGGAGCGCCTGCTGCAGTCCCTGGCCGAGGACGTGCGCACGATGGTCGACGGCGAGGCGCTGCTCGAGGCCGTCACGGGGCGGCTGTCGGACGCGCTGCACGCCCCGCGCGTGGCCGTCTTCCTCGAGCGCGAGGGTCGCCTGGCGCTGGCCCACGGTCGCGGGCTGGGCGTGCCGCTGCCCGAGGTGGCCCTGCCCGCCGACGGGGAGCTGGCGCGGCGGCTCGCGGCCGAGGGGCGGCCGCTGCTGGCCGACGCCGAGGCGGGCCGCTCCTGGGTGCACGGCCTGCCCGAGCGCGAGGGGCTGGAGCGGGTCCAGGCCCAGGCGCTGGTCCCGCTGCGGGCCGGGCAGCGCCTGAGCGGCTTGCTGGCGCTGGGGCCCAAGCTCTCCGAGGAGGCCTACGCCCCCTCCGACCTGCGCCTGCTGCAGGTGGTCGGGGACCAGGTGGCGCTGGCCCTCGAGCACGCCCGCCTGACCGCCCAGGTGGCCGACGAGGCGGCCCGCCGCGCGCGCGACCACCGCGAGCTCGAGATCGCGCGGGAGGTGCAGGAACAGCTCTTCCCGCAGGAGCTGCCGCGCGCCCCCGGCCTCGACCTGGCCGGCCACTGCCGCCCGGCCCGGGGCGTGGGCGGCGATTATTACGACTTCCTGGCGCTGGGGCCCGACCGCCTGGGACTGGCCATCGGCGACGTCTCGGGCAAGGGCATTCCCGCCGCGCTGCTGATGGCCAGCCTGCAGGCCTCGCTGCGCGGCCAGGCCAGCTTCGGCACGCGCGACCTGGCCGAGCTGATGGAGCGCGTCAACAAGCTCATCTGCGCCTCCTCCAGCCCCAACCGCTACGCCACCTTCTTCTACGCCGAGTACAGCCCCTCCACGCGGCGCCTGGCCTACGTGAACGCCGGGCACAACGCCCCGATGCTGCTGCGCGCCGACGGGCGTCTCGAGCGGCTCGAGGCCGGCGGGCCGGTGGTCGGCATGATCGAGTTCGCCAGCTACACCGCGGCCGAGGTCGAGCTGCGGCCCGGGGACGTGCTGCTGGGCTACACCGACGGGCTCTCGGAGGCCATGGACCCGGCCGAGCAGGAGTGGGGCGAGGAGCGCCTGGCGCAGGCCCTGCGGTCGGCGGCGGTGCTGCCCGCCGGCCAGGCGGTCGAGCGGCTGATGGCGGAGGCCGACGCCTTCGCCGCCGGGGCGCCGCAGCACGACGACATGACCCTGCTGGTGGTGCGCGCGCAGGAGGCCTGATGTCCGCCCTCGACTGGTCCATCGTCGTGGCCTACTTCGCGCTGAGCGCGGCGGTCGGGGCCTGGTACGCGCGCCGGGCCGGCGGCTCGACCGAGGAGTTCTTCCTCTCGGGCCGGGCGCTGCCCTGGTGGCTGGCCGGCACCTCGATGGTGGCCACCACGTTCGCGGCCGACACGCCCCTGGCCGTGACCGAACTGGTGGCCAGGAACGGCATCGCCGGCAACTGGGTCTGGTGGAACTTCGTTTGCGGCAACGTGCTGACGGTCTTCTTCTTCGCGCGCCTGTGGCGGCGGGCCGGCATCCTGACCGACGTGGAGCTGGTGGAGCTGCGCTACTCGGGCCGCCCGGCGGCCTTCCTGCGCGGCTTCCGGGCGCTGTGGATCGGCGTCTTCATGAACGCGGTCATCATGGCCTGGGTCAACCTGGCCATGGCCGCCATCCTGCAGGGGATGTTCGGCATCCCCGAGCGGCAGGTGCTCTTCTACGTGGCCCTCGCCCTGGCGGTCACCGCGCTCTACTCGGCCGCCTCGGGGCTGTGGGGCGTGGCCATCACGGACGTCTTCCAGTTCGGGCTGGCCATGCTCGGCACGGTCGTCCTGGCCTTCGTGGTGCTGGGCCTGCCCGAGGTGGGCGGCATCGCCGGGCTCTCCGCCCGCCTGCCGGAGTGGGCCCTGCGGCTCTCGCCGCAGGTGGGCGGCACGGCCCCGGCGGGCGGCGCGGCCGGGGGCGCCCTGGCCCTCACCGCCACG
>JBDIBD010000584.1:0-3110 GCA_039812725.1 Vicinamibacteria bacterium
GCCTGGCCCTGGCCGCGGCCTGCCTGGCCGGCCCGGGGTGCGCGCGCTCCGCCCCGCCGGCGGCCCCGCCCCGGCCCCCCAACGTGGTGCTCGTGACGCTCGACACGGTGCGGGCCGACCACCTGTCCGCCTACGGCTACCCGGTGGCCACCAGCCCGCGCCTCGCGGCCTTCGCGCGCCAGGCCACGCTCTACCGTCGGGCCTGGGCCACCGCGCCCTGGACCATCCCGACCCACGCCTCGCTCTTCACCGGCAAGTTCCCCTTCGAGCACGGCGCCATCACCTTCAAGGTCGACGACCCCGCCGCGCGCAACGCCTGGCCGCTGCCCCAGGAGCACGTCACGCTGGCCGAGGCCCTGCGCTCCGCCGGCTACCAGACCGCGGCCTTCGTGGCCAACGGCGGCTACCTGGCGCCCCACTGGGGCTTCAACCAGGGCTTCGACAGCTACCTGACGCGCCAGGTCTACGCCGCCCGGCTCAACGAGCCCGTGCGGCGCTTCTTGCGGCGCCAGGCCCGCGCGCCCTTCTTCCTGTTCGTCAACTACATCGACGCCCACCGTCCGTACAACTCGGTGGAGCGACCCGGCCTGCTGCCCCGGCCCGTCACGCCCCCCGACGACGGCCGCCTGCTGGTGCGCCTGGCGGAGGAGGTGCTGCCCGCGAAGAAACCCGTGCCGGCCGACCTGCGCCAGAAGGTGGTCGACCAGTACGACACGGCCCTCGCCAACCTCGACGAAGAGCTCGGGCGCCTGTTCGACCGCCTGGCCGAGCTGAAGCTCTGGGACGACACGCTGGTGGTGGTGACCTCCGACCACGGCGAGTACTTCGGCGAGCACCACCTGGTGGAGCACTCCAAGGACGCCTACGAGGCGGCCCTGCGCGTGCCGCTCGTGGTCAAGCTGCCCGGCCAACGCCAGGGGCGCGTGGACGACACGCCGATGTCGCTCGTGGACGTGCCGCGCCTGGTGCTCGAGGCCCTCTCGGGAGAGGCCGTGCGGTCCCAGATCGAGCGCTTCCCCTACCGGCCCGGCAACCACCCGCTGCTGGCCGAGAACGAGTTCACGCGCGCCAAGGACCTGGTCGGCCGGCCCTGGAGCTGGCGCTTCCAGCGCGTCCGCACGGCCTTCTACGAGGGCCCCTTCAAGCTGCTGCGCTCCTCCGACGGGCGCCACGAGCTGTACGAGCTGGAGCGCGACCCCCACGAGTCGGCCGACCTGGCAGGGACGGACCGAGAGCGGCTGGGCCGGCTGATGGCGTCCCTCGAGCGCTTCGAGGCCAGCCGCACGCGCTACCGCCACGCCGGGCTGCCGGGGATGGCCGAGCCCGACGCCGAGGAGCGCGAGCAGCTGCGCTCCCTCGGTTACCTGGACTAGCCGGGTGGCGCCGCGCAGCGTCGTCATCGGGGCCACACAGGTGCCCTTCCAGCACGGTGGCGCCGAGTGGCACGCCGAGGCCCTGCTGCGCCAGCTGAAGGCGCGCGGCTTCCTGGCCGAGCTGGTGCAGCTGCCCTTCCAGTGGGACCCGCGCGAGGCGGCCTTGCGCAGCGCCCTGGCCTGGCGCCTGCTCGACTTCCACCAGGCCGGCGGCCAGCCGATCGACCTGTTCGTCGGCACCCGCTTCCCCTCCTACGCGGCCCGCCACCCGAACAAGGTGGTCTGGCTGTTCCACCAGTTCCGCCAGGCCTACGACCTGCACGAGGCCGGCCTGGACGGCTTCCCCGACACGCCCGAGGGGCGGGCCCTGCGCCAGCACGTGATCGCCCTCGACACCCAGGCCCTGCGCGAGTGCCGGCGCATCTTCACCACCTCGCGCAACAACGCCGCCCGGTTGCGGCGCTTCAACGGTCTCGAGGCCGAGCTGCTGCCGCTGCCGCTCGAGGAGCCGCAGGCCTTCTCTTGCGCGGAACCGGAGCCGTTCGTGCTGTCCGTCGGCCGACTGGTGAGCCTCAAGCGCGTCGACCTCTTGTTGCGCGCCGTGGCGCTCCTGCCGCCGCCCTGCGAGGCGCGCATCGTGGGCGAGGGGCCGGAGCTTCAGGGCCTGGAGGCCCTGGCGCGCGAGCTCGGGCTGGGGCAGCGCGCGCGCTTCCTCGGCCGCCTGCCCGACCCGGAGGTGCGCGAGCTCTACGCCCGCGCCGGGGCGGTCTTCTACGCCCCCTGGGACGAGGACTACGGCCTCGTCACGCTGGAGGCCTTCCAGTCGGGCCGCGCGGTGGTCACCACCACCGACTCCGGCGGGCCGCTCGAGTTCGTCGGCGACGGCGCGACCGGGCTGGTGGCCCAGCCGCAGCCCGAGGCCCTGGCCGCCGCGCTCCGGCGTCTGCTGGAGAACCCGGGCCTGGCGCGCCGCCTGGGCGCGGCCGCGCGCGAGTCGATCGCCGGTCTGTCCTGGGACGCGGTGATCGAGGCCCTCACCGGCGGATCCCCGTGACGCGCGTGCTGCCGGCCTCCGACCCGGCCGCTCTGGCCGAGGCGGCGCGCGCGCTGAGGGCCGGCCGCCTGGTGGCCTTCCCGACCGAGACGGTCTACGGCCTCGGCGCCGCGGCCTTCGACGCCGAGGCCGTGGTGCGCATCTTCGAGGCCAAGCGCCGACCGGCCTTCGACCCCCTGATCGTGCACCTGGCCGAGCCCGGCGACCTGCCGCGCGTGGCCGCGCAGGTGCCCGGGGCCGCGTGGCGCCTGGCCGAGCGCTTCTGGCCCGGCCCGCTGACGCTCGTGCTGCCGCGGGTCGAGGACCTGCCCGACATCGTCACCTCCGGCCTGCCGAGCGTGGGCGTGCGGGTCCCCGACCACCCCGCGGCGCGAGCCCTGATCGCGGCCGCCGGCGTGCCCGTGGCCGCGCCCAGCGCCAACCCCTTCGGCTACGTCAGCCCCACCGCCGCCGCGCACGTGGCCGAGCTGCTGGGCGAGGCCGTCGACCTGGTGCTCGACGGCGGCCCGTGCCGCGTGGGCGTCGAGTCGACCATCGTCTCGCTGCTCGAGAACCCGCCGGCCCTGCTGCGGCCCGGCGGCGTGCCGCGCGAGGAGATCGAGCGCGAGCTCGGCCGCGCGCTGGCGCAACCGCCACAGGATGCGAATAGCGACAGCTCCCAGCCACTGGCGCCCGTCATGCTC
>JBDIBD010000585.1:0-3105 GCA_039812725.1 Vicinamibacteria bacterium
CGGCTCGAGGGCCTCTCGCCGCTGGGCGTCCTGGCGCGCGGCTACGCGCTGGCCTTCGACGCCGGCGGGCGCCTGCTCTTCGACGCCGACCAGGCCGAGCCCGGCGACGAGCTGCGCCTGCGCCTGCACCGCGGCGGGCTCGTGGCACGCGTGACCGGCAAGGAGAACCCATGAGCGAGAGCGTCGCGCCGACCTTCGAGGAGGCCCTGAAGCAGCTGGAGGAGATCGTCCAGCGGCTGGAGCGGGGCGAGCTGCCGCTGGAGGAATCGCTGCGGCTCTACGAGGACGGCGTGCGCCTGTCGCGCCTGTGCCAGGGGCGCCTGGAGGAGGCCGAGGGGCGCATCGAGGCGCTGGTCAAGGACGCCCGTGGCGAGGCCGCCCGCGACCGCTCCGGCCAGCCGCGCACGCAGCCCCTGCGTCCCGACGAGGACGAGCGGTGAGCGTCTCGCCCGCGGAGCGGCTGCGCGAGCTGGCGGCGCTGGTCGAACCGGCCCTCGAGCAGGCCCTGCCGCCCGAGCAGGAGTGGCCCGCCACCATCCACCGGGCCGTGCGCTACAGCCTGCTGGGCGGCGGCAAGCGCATCCGGCCGGCGCTGGTGCTGGCGGCCGGCGAGGCCGTGGGCGCGACGCGCGCGGAGGAGGTCCTGCCGCTGGCCGTGGCGGTGGAGATGATCCACACCTACAGCCTGATCCACGACGACCTGCCGGCCATGGACAACGACGACCTGCGGCGCGGCCGGCCCACGTCGCACAAGGTCTTCGGCGAGGCGGTGGCCATCCTGGCCGGCGACGCGCTGCTGACGCGCGCCTTCCACCTGCTGGCCGAGGTCCCGCCGGAATGGGACGCGGCGCGCCTGCGCCGGCGCCTGGAGGCCACGGCGCTGCTGGGCGAGGCCTGCGGCACCACCGGCCTGATCGGCGGGCAGGTGGAGGATCTCGAGTCGGAGAACAAGGCCATCCCGGCCGCGGCGCTCGAGCGCCTGCACCGCGCCAAGACCGGGGCGCTGCTGCGGGCCTGCGTGCTGGGCGGGGCGCTGCTGGGCGGGGCCGACGCGGGCCAGCGCGCGGCCCTCGAGCGCTACGCCGAGGCCATCGGCCTGGCCTTCCAGATCGTCGACGACGTGCTCGACGCCACCGAGGGGGCCGAGCAGCTGGGCAAGACGGCGGGCAAGGACCAGGCCGCGCACAAGGCCACCTACGTCAGCGTCCACGGCCTGGAGCGGGCGCGGGAGATGGCGCGCGGCCTGCTGGAGGAGGCGCTCGCGGCGCTCCAGCCCTTCGGCGCGGGCGGCGAGCTGCTGGCCGGGCTGGCGCGCCTGATCGTGGAGCGCCGGGCTTGAGCGTGGCCACCCGCCCACGCCTCGACCTGCGGCTGGTCGAGCTGGGCCTGGCCGAGAGCCGCGAGCGGGCCCAGGCCCTGGTGATGGCCGGGCGCGTGCGCGTGACGGCCAGCCGGCCAGCAAGCCCGGCGCGGCCGTCAAGCCCCAGGCGGCCCTCGAGGTGCTGCCGGGCCCGGAGCACGTGGGCCGTGGCGCGCTCAAGCTCCAGGGGGCCCTCGAGGCCCTGGGCGTGGACCCGGCCGGGCGCACGGCGGTCGACGTGGGCGCCTCGACGGGCGGCTTCACGCAGGTGCTGCTCGAGCGCGGCGCCGCGCGCGTCTACGCCGTGGACGTGGGGCGCGGCCAGCTGCACGAGCGGCTGCGCCTGGACCCGCGCGTGGTGGCGCTCGAGCGGGTCAACGCGCGCCTGCTCTCGCCGGCCGATGTGCCCGAGGCCTGCGGCCTGGCCGTGCTCGACGTCTCGTTCATCTCGCTCCGGCTGATCCTGCCGGCGCTGCGCGGCGTGCTCGTGCCCGGGGCCGACGTGCTGGCCCTGGTCAAGCCCCAGTTCGAGGTCGGGCGCCAGCAGGTCGGACGCGGCGGCATCGTGGCCGACCCGGCCCTGCACCGCCAGGCCCTGCTGGGCGTGGCCGCGGCAGCGCGCGAGCTGGGCTACGCCGTGCGCGGCGCCTGCGCCTCGCCCATCACGGGCAGCGAGGGCAACCGCGAGTTCTTCCTGCACCTGGCCCACGCGGGCGCGCCGGGCGACGCGCCGGGCTGGGAGCAGGCCCTGCTGCGGGCGGTGGAGCCATGAAGAAGATCGGGCTGCTGGCGCGGGCCGACGTGCACGAGGCCGGCCACGTGCTGCGCGACCTGGTGGCCTGGCTGCGCGGGCGCGGCTGCGAGGCCCTGGTCGAGGCCCGCACCGCGGGCCTCCTCGAGGGCACGCCGCCGCCGGACGGCATCCTGGAGGGGCACGCCCTGGGCGCCGCCGTGGACGCGCTGGTGGTGCTGGGCGGCGACGGGACCCTGCTGGGGGCCAGCCACCTGCTGGAGCGCCCCGACGTCCCCGTGGTGGGGGTCAACTTCGGCAGCCTGGGCTTCCTGACCGAGGTCACGCTGGGCGACCTCTACGCCACGCTGCAGGGCGTGCTGGCGGGCGACTACCCGTACGAGCAGCGCCAGCTGCTGCGCGGCGTCGTGCGGCGCGGCGAGCTGGTGCTGGGCGAGGACCACGTGCTCAACGACGTGGTCATCGCCAAGGCCTCGCTCTCGCGCATGCTGGAGCTGGACCTGAGCGTGGACGGGCGCGTGGTCTCGGCCTTCCGCGCCGACGGCCTGATCGTCTCGTCGCCCACCGGCTCGACGGCCTACAACCTGGCCGCCGGCGGGCCCTTCGTGCACCCCACGCTGGCCGCCATGGTGCTGACGCCCATCTGCCCGCACATGCTGACCCACCGGCCGCTGGTGCTGTCGGACTCGGTGGAGGTCGAGATCCGTTTCAGGCCCGACCCCGACGCCGAGGCCCGCGTGACCTTCGACGGCCAGCGCGGCTTCCCGCTGGAGGGCAGCGAGAGCGTGACCGTGACGCGCAGCCCGCGCACGCTGCGGCTGGTCAAGGTGGCCGCGCGTGACTACTTCGAGGTCCTGCGCACCAAGCTCAAGTGGGGCGAGCCCACGGCCCGGCGGCGGTGAGCGGGCCGGGCGGCGGGCGCGGCGCGGGCTGGCCCGCCATCCTGGCGGGCGGCCTGGGCGTGGCGCTGTTCCTGGCCCTGGCCGGAACCGAG
>JBDIBD010000586.1:0-3103 GCA_039812725.1 Vicinamibacteria bacterium
GGCAAGCTGCCGCGCGTGCGCATCGAGGCCAGCCCGGTCAGCTACTACATCCAGGCCACCACCACGAACTTCGTCGACTCGCAGACGCAGGAAGTGAAGGCCATCGTCGTCAACGACAAGCTGGAGTGCGGCGCGCTGATCGCCGCCCCGCTGGGGACGCCGGGGCCCGTGCAGGTGTTCTCGGCCTCGACCGGCGCGGTGATCACACCCGCCGGCTTCGCGGCTGGCGGCCTGCTGACGGCCGGCGCCGTGGCCGCGGTCATCGGCGGCGCGGCCGCGGTCGGCATCGGAGCTGTGGTCGTGCCGGGGCCGGAGCCGACGCCCACGCCCACGCCCGTCCCGACGCCGACGCCAACGCCCGAGCCGACACCGACACCGACGCCGATCCCGACGCCGACGCCGACACCCGAGCCGCCCGGACCGCCGCCGCCGGTCTCAGGCGTCGTCCCGTAGTAGCCACAACCGCGAGCCGCGGCACCCGGGGCCCGCGCGCACCGAGCGCGGTTAGCGTCCGACCGTCGCCAGCCTGACGAACTGCCCGTCGGGCCCGAACTCCAGCCGCCGGTCGGCGCGGCCGTCTCCGTCCACGTCGATCGCCTCGCTGCGCAATACCCCTGCCTGCCACTGCTGCCAGCGGTCCATGCGGCCATCGCCGTTGGTGTCGAGTGCCACCGACACCAAGCCCGTCGCATCCCAGCGCTCGTCGCGCTCGAAGCGGCCATCGCCGTCATCGTCGAGTTCTCGCCGCACGATGCGCTCGCCCTCGACGGTTTCCCACAGGTCGGCTTGTCCCCGCACTCGCCGGGCGCTGCCGAGCTTCTGCAGCCCTTTCGGCCCGAAGACCTCCCAGCGATCGACGGTGCCGTCGCCGTCCAGGTCGCTCTCGACGCGTTCGGGGACGCCGCTCGAACTGTAGATGATCGAGACATCGGCTCGCCGGTCGCCGTTGCTGTCCCGCAAGAGCCGCAGAAGGCGTCCCCGGGGCTCGTAGATGGCCTGGAAGCCGCCCTTCTCGAACAGATAGGCCTGGCCTGCCGGCGCCGGCCGGCCACAGGCCGCCAGGAGCAGCAGCAAGCCCAGAGAGGCCCCCATCTTCATCGGCATCGGGCGCATGGAACCAGGCATGGTCGCAGCATCCTAACCCCACGGCCGGCGATCCGATCCACCTTGACAACACGCCGCGCCCCCCCTAGCGTGGCCCCGTCTTGCCCGCCACTGGCAGCCTCTCCGATCCCGGTCTCCTGCGCCTGGCCCGCGAGCTGCGCGCGGCAACGTGGCTCTCGGAACTGAGTCTGTACGCGTTGCTCGCCGCTGCGGTGCTGGCCTTCGGTGGCGTGCGGCCATCGGCCTACGTCCCGATGTGGTGGGCCACGGTCGCACTGGTGGCGCTGCTGGCCTGGCGCGGGGTGCTCATGGCAGCGCTGCGGCGCCGCATCGGCCCCACGCGCTTTGCGTTCCATCCCAGCGGGCTCTGGCTGGTGCTCGAGGACGACGCGCCCTACGGCATGACGAGCTGGGGCTTCGACCTGGGACGACCCCTGCTGCCGGCAGTGCCCCTGCTCCTGCCGCTCGCGCTTGCTTGCGGCCTGGCGCTGCTCCAGTTGGCACCCTTGCCGCCGGAGCTGCTGCGGCGCCTCACGGGAGGGCAGGCCGAGATGTTGAGCCGCTCACCAGGCGAGTGGCTGCCCATCAGCGTGGCCGAGTGGAGCACCCGGCGGGGCCTGGCGTTTCTCCTCATGGCCCTGGGGCTGCATGCCGTGGCGTCGTCGCTCTTCGACCGCAGGGCTGCGCGAGGCCGGCTCGAGCGCGTGCTGGCCGGCCTTGGCCTGTTGCTCTCGCTGATCGGGCTCGTCCAGATGGCCACGGGCACCCGCGAGATCTACGGGTTGGTGAGGCCGCGGGAGTCGGACGGCGGGCTGGTGCTTTTCGGGCCCTTCGTGAACCGCAACCACTTCGCCGGCTACATGCTGCTCGTGGCCCCAGTGGCCCTGGGCCTCCTCGTGCGCGGGCTCTCCCGCTATCGTGAGCGCCTCGGGCCGCGAGCCAACCTGCGCCGGGTGCTGGTGGGTCTCCAGTCGGTCGAGGGCCGGGGCCTGTTCTACGCGCTCGTCCCCGCTGTGGCTTGCCTGGCCGCGCTGGTGGCCAGCAACTCCCGCAGCGGCCTCGTGGCCCTGGTCGGGGCCCTGGCCGTGACCGGCGCGCTGCAGGCCCGCCGCAGGCGAGCGGTCTACTGGGCCGTGCCACTGGCCGTGCTGCTCACGGCCTTCTCCTGGTTCGGCCTGCAGCGCACCCGCTTCGGCCGCGTGGCCGAGGAAGCGAGCGGCCGGACGCTCGTCTGGAAGGACACGCTGGCGCGCATGGACGGCTACTGGCTGCTCGGCTCCGGCTTCAACACCTTTGGGGCGGCCATGAGCCGGGTGACGCTGTGGGAGCTCCCGAAGGGCGCCACGCCCTGGCGCGAGCCCTACGAGTCCTCGCTGGCCCAGGCCCCCCGGATGGGCTACCTGGCGCACGAGTTCACCCGGGGCCTCGGGTGGTACCGCGAGGCGCACAACGACTACCTGCAGGTCCTGGTCGAGCTGGGGCTGGCCGGTCTGCTGCTCGCGCTCTGGGCCGCCTGGCGTGTGCTTCGATCGTTGCGGGCGCGGCCCTGGCTCTTCGCGGCCGTGCTGGGCCTGCTCTTGCAGTCCCTGGTGGAGTTCAGCCTGCAGCTGCCGGCGGTGGCAGCGCTCTTCGTGGTGTTGGCCGCCTGCGGCACCAGCCGCGCCGAGGCTCAGGCAGCCCGCAGCGCCTCCGAGACCATCCACTCGTAGAGCCGGCGGCGCCGGCAGAACTCTCGCCCCGGAGCTCCCTCGAGGACTCCACCCCGGACGAGCATGAGGTAGAGCCAGACCAGCGTCGGCCGGAAGGGCAGGCGCGCGGTGGCGTGCTTGAGCCACTGCCGCCGTGAGATGGGATCGCGGAAGGCCTGTCGCAGGCGCGGCCGGGGGCCCCCTCCGAGCAGCGCACTGGCCTCCTGAGCCGCGTAGCGCTCGTGCCGCGCGCGCCAGTGCTCGAAGCCCTTCTCGAACGGGTGGTGCTCGTAGGGCTGACGCAGCCGCGG
>JBDIBD010000587.1:0-3099 GCA_039812725.1 Vicinamibacteria bacterium
GGCCCCGGCCCGCCCGTGGGACGACTCGGCGAAGCCCGCGGCGTAGTGCGAGCCGGCGTCGTCGGGGGCGTCGGCCAGCAGCGTGCGGGCGTGCTCGTGCACGCGCCGCCCCTCGCCGCGCAGGTGCGCCAGCACCAGGCGTGTGGCCTCGACCCGGCGGCTGTCGGGCTCGAGGGCGGCCGCCCTGTCGGCCAGCCGGGTGGCCTTCTCGACCTGGTCGCCACGGGCCGCGACGAGCGCGTAGCTGCACAGCAGCTCGACGGCCTCCGGCTGCAGCGCCAGGGCCGCCAGGATCACGCGCTCGGCCTCGGCCAGGCGGCCCTGCTCGGCCAGCGCGTCGGCCCGCAGGCGCATCAGGTCGGTGTCCTGGCCGTCGAGGCGGAGGCCGCGCGCGGCGGCCTCGCCCGCCTCCTCGTGCCGGTCGAGCGCCCGCAGGGCCCGCGCCCGCAGCTCCCAGTAGAGGGCCGAGTCGAGCAGCTCCGCGTCGGCCCGGGCCAGGGTCTCGAGGCTCTTCTCGGGCCGGTCGACGGCGAGGTAGTGGTTGGCGAGCTGGAGGGCCTGCAACGTGGACTCGCTCACGAGCGCAGCCCCGCCACGAGCACGGCCACCACGAACGCCGCGGCGAACTGGGCCAGCCCCCCGGCCAGCACGGCGGCCAGGCCGGGCTTCCAGAGCGAGGCGTACGCGCCGCCGAAGGCCTGGTGGCGCCGGTCGCCGGCGCGCTGCAGCCAGGCCAGGGCCAGGTACAGCAGCACTCCCGCGGCCTGCACCGCGCGCCGCAACAGGGCGCCGCGCCCGCGGTCGGGCTCGAGCGAGCCCAGCGACCAGGCCAGCCCGCACATCAGCAGGACGAAGGTGAGCAGCGACAGCGCCAGGACAGCGTGCCGCCGGGCTGGCGCCAGGCCCAGTCGGCCGGCGTTGAGCCAGGCGATGGCCCCGACCGCCAGCGGCCCGCCGAAGAAGGCCACCCAGAACTGCGAGCCCACGCGCCAGGGCGGACGCGACGGGGAGCGCTCGGGGTGGTGCTGCAGGCTGGGAGCCAGCAGCTCGTCCCCGTGAAGGGCCGGCCACCGCTCGTTCGTTGCCGCCATCCGGGCAGTTTACCGCGGGCTTGGCGGACCGCCCGAGCGATGTTAGCTTGGTCGGCGATGCCCGAGGAGCGCGACGACCGGCTGCGGCCCTGGCGGCCGCTCGTGATCGTGGCCGCGGGAGCGGTCCTGGGGCTGGCCTGGAACCAGCTCTCCGGGCACGGCTTCGCGCTGGCCGGCAACGTCTACGTCAAGCCGGGCGACGAGGTCGTCGAGCCGCCCGCCGCGCGCGAGCGGCAGGCCCGCGGAGCCCTGCTGCTCGACGCGCGCGGGACGATGTTCTACGAGTTCGGTCACATCCCCGGCGCCCTGTCGCTGCCGGAGGAGGACTTCGAGGCCGCCTTCGCCCGGCTCGAGCCCCAGCTGCGACGCAGCCTGGACGTGATCGTCTACTGCAGCGGCTTCGGCTGCGAGGCCAGCCACATCGTGGCCCGCAAGCTCAAGGAGAAGGGCGTTCCCGCGGCGGTGCTCAACGAGGGCTTCCCGGCCTGGCAAGAGGCGGGCTACCCCGTGAAGCAGGGCCGGCAGCCGTGAAGCGCCTGCTGCTGCACCCGCTCGTGGCCCGCCTGGCCGCGCTGGTCGTGGGCCTCGTCTTCGTCTACGCCAGCCACGACAAGATCTGGAAGCGCACCGGCCCCGACCCCAAGACGGGCGAGCTGACGGCCCTCAGCGGCCCGGCCGAGTTCGCGCGGGTGGTCTACCGCTACCAGATCGTGGGCCCCTCGGACCGGCTGCCGCCGGTGGTCCCCAACGTCTTCGCCGTGACGCTGCCCTGGATCGAGCTGGTGGCGGGCCTGCTCCTGCTCTTCGGACTCTGGCGGCGCGAGGCCGCGCTGCTGTGCGCCGCGCTGCTGGTGATGTTCATCCTGTCGGTGGGCTCCGCGTTGTGGCGTGGCATCGACCTGAAGAACTGCGGCTGCTTCTCGGTCAGCGGCGAGGGACGGGCGGCCGGCATGGGTCTGATCGTCGGCGACACGGCGCTCCTGGCGGCCTCCCTGCTCGCCGCCCGGCGGCGCCCGCAAGAGACTCGGCCCTAACGATTTGACGGTTTGACAGGGGTCGGGGGCGGCACTACGATCCGCCACCATGCTGCCCATCAGCCGCCACCTGCGCCCGGCCTTCCTCGTCGTCGCGGCCGTGCTGGCCGCGGGCTGCGGCGAGCCTCCCACGCGCGAGATCCAGGCCGCCGAGGCGGCCATCGAGAGGGCCCGCCAGGCCCAAGCCGAGCTCTACGCTCCCGAGCGGCTGCGCGAGGCCCAGTCCGCATTGGACGAGGCCCGCAAGCTGGCGGAATCGCGCGACTACCGCGGGGCGCTGTCGTCGGCCAACGCGGCCGCCGAGCGGGCGCGTGCGGCTGGCCAGGCCGCCGGCGTGGCCCGCACGCTGGCCAAGTCGGCCGCCGAGGTGGCCCTGGCCGAGCTGCAGGCCGTGCTGGACGAGGTCGCGACCGTGCGACAGGAGGCAGAGGAGGCCAAGCTGCCGGTGGACGAGGCCTTCGCCGAGCTGACGCCGCGCCTCGGGAGCCTGCAGGACGCCGTGGCCGCCGTTCAGAAGCAGTTCGACGACGGCGACCTGCTCGGGGCACAGAAGGCGGCCCTCGAGCTCAAGCCCCAGGCCGCTGGCCTCCCCGAGGCCTTCCGGCAGGCGCGCACCGCCTGGGAGGAGGCCCACCCGAAGGGCAAGGCGAAGGGCAAGCCGGCCCCGAAGAAGCCGGCGCACTGAGCCCGCCGCCCCGTCCGCACGCGGGGCCTTGCCGGCCGTGCTAGCCTCCTGCCACCCAGGAGGCCCTCCATGACCTGCCCTCATTGCGGCGCCGACGTCCCGTCGGGCTCGAGCTTCTGCTACGCCTGCCGCAAGCGCGTCACCGGCGTTCCCGCGGCGCCCGCCCCCGCGCCGGGCCAGGCGCCGGCGCTCGAGCTCGGCCGCCTCGAGGCAGCCGTGCTCGAGCGCCCGGGCGTCGTGCTGGCCATCGCGATCTTCGACTTCCTGGCGGCCGCGGTGGCCCTGCTGG
>JBDIBD010000588.1:0-3082 GCA_039812725.1 Vicinamibacteria bacterium
GGAGGCGCCGGGCTGCGGTGTCCCGGCCGCAGGCGGCTGTGGCTTCGTCATGCGGCGCCTCCGCGCGGGCAGCTACTGCTGCTCGAGGCTCTCGTCGTGGGCCTTCTTGATGTCCTCCCAGCTCTTCTCGAACTCCTTGCGCTCCTCGGGGGTCAGGATGCGGAAGGGCACCTGCACCTCGCCCTCCGGGTAGGCCACCTTGAGCCAGTGCTGGCCGGGCTTGATCCCGCCCGGGATCTGGAAGTAGAGCCGGCCGACGCAGGCCCGGTCGTTGGACAGCTCGACCTGGTCGAAGGCCAGCTGGCGGCCGCCCTGGCCCAGGTTGGCGAAGAACTGGATCGGGCAGCCCCGCCGCACCTCGACCGGGAAGTAGTTGATGGAGTCCTTGTTGACCTTGGCGCGCATGTGCAGCGAGCTCAGGTAGCCGGCCTTGGCGAAGTCCTGCTGGGTGGCCAGCGGGACGACCTTGCCGTCGGGGGTCTGGACGGAGAAATCGCCGCGCTTGAGGGTCACGCCCTTGGGGGTCCGCACCGTCAGCCCGACGTCGAGCATGACCCAGTCCTCGCCCACCGCCTCCTGGGCCATCCGGTAGCCCAGGGTCACGAAGCCCTGGTTGTTGTAGGCCACCCGCACGAACTGGCCCATGAGCGTGAAGACCTCGGGCACGGTCGGCTCGGGCTTGCTGACCCCGGGCGGCAGCTGCGCGCCCGCCAGCCCGGCCACGAGCGTCAGCGCCAGCGTCGCGCGCGTCACGTTCGATCGCATGCTTGACCTCTCCTTGATTCCCGGCTACTCGGCGTCCAGCGCGCGCTTGGCCGCGGCCAGCTCCTTGCGCTGGACGTCGTCGACCACCGGGTACTTCAGCTTCAGCGAGTGCAGCCCGTCGATGACGGCGGCGGCCACCACCAGGCGCGTGAACCACTTGTTGTCGGCCGGCACCACGTACCAGGGCGCCTCCTTGGAGGCGGTGGCCCGGATGGTGTCCTCGTAGGCCCGCATGTAGTCCTTCCAGAAGCCGCGCTCCTTGGCGTCGGCCGAGGAGAACTTCCAGTTCTTGTCGGGCTTGTCGAGGCGCTCCAGGAAGCGCTTCTTCTGCTCCTTGCGCGAGACGTGCAGGAAGAACTTGCGGATCAGCACGCCGTTGTTCGAGAGGTAGCGCTCGAAGGCCGAGATGTCCCGGTAGCGCCGCTCCCAGATGTCCTTGCCCAGCACCTGCTCCGGCAGCTTCTGCTTGGCCAGCAGCTCCGGGTGCACGCGCACCACCAGGGTCTCCTCGTAGTAGCTGCGGTTGAAGATGCCGATGCGCCCGCGCTCGGGCAGGCACTGCATGCAGCGCCACAGGTAGTCGTGGTCGAGGTCCTGGCTGGTGGGGGCCTTGAACGAGAAGACCTGGCAGCCCTGCGGGTTGACCCCGGACATGACGTGCTTGATGGCGCCGTCCTTGCCGGCCGCGTCCATGGCCTGGAAGATCAGCAGCACGGCCCAGCGGTCCTGGGCGTAGAGCGTGTCCTGCAGCTCGGCCAGGGCCTCGACCCCCGCGGCCAGGGCCTCCTCGGCCTTCTGCTTGTCGTCCTGGTCGAGGTGCAGCGTGTCGCCCGGGTCGACGTCCTTCAACCGGAACTTGCGGCCGTCGGCGACGCGGAAGTGGTCGGCCAGTTGCCGCGACCTCTTGGCGAGCTTGTCGAGATTCATGCTTCCCCCCTGGCCCGATGGACTCAGCCCCGTCCCCACGAGCCGGGCTTGAGCCCGTGGGCCTTGAGGCGCTCCTCGAGGGGCGCCAGGCGCTGGCGGGCGTCGGCGGACACCCCCTTGAGGTACTCCTGCTTGTGGAAGACCCGCACCGTGCGTTGCAGCTCGGCCGCGAAGTTGGTCTCCGGGCGCAGCTTGGCGTTGGGCTCCGGCGGCTCGACCTCGAAGCGCGCGACCGCGGCCTCGGACGGGAAGATCTCCTGGCACAGCTCGGCCAGCCTGACGTGGATCTCGGGGAAGACCCGGCGGCGCTCCTCGGGCCCCTTGACCTCGGGCGGGAACTGCACGAACAGCTGGACCTCGAAGCCGACCTGCAGTCTCTGCCCCTCGTGCAGCTCGATCAGGGGCTGGACCTCCCAGCAGGCCTTGTGGACCCGCGACCACTCCTGCCACTCCGCTTCGGTCATTCCCGACCCCCTGCGGTGGGCGCCTGCTGGGCCGCAGCCGCCTCGGACTCCGGCCAGCCGCCCCCCAGCGCCTTGTAGAGCCGCACCAGGGCCACCAGGTTGCCGCCGATGGTCTGGGACTGCTGCAGCTCGGCGTCGAACAGCGAGCGCTGGGCGTCGAGCACCTCGAGGTAGGCGGCCACGCCGCCGCGGTAGCGCAGCTCGGCCAGCTCGAGCACGTTGCGCTCGGCGGCCACGCGGTCGGCCTGGGCCGCGGCCTGCTCGCCGGTCTTGCGGTACGCCAAGAGGGCGTCCTCGGTCTCGCGGAAGGCTTGCAGGACGGCCTTCTCGTAGCCGTAGAGCGCCTGGCGCTGCTGCGACTCGCTGACCTCGACCCGCCGCCGGTTCTTGCCGGCGTTGAAGATCGGCTGCAGGAGGTTGCCGATCAGGTTCCAGGACTTGCTCGGGGCGTCGAGGAGCGTGTCGAGGTCGGTGCTGGCGAAGCCGTAGGAGCCGGTCAGGGCGATGCGCGGATAGAGCAGCGCCTTGGCCGCGCCGATGTTGGCGGTCGCGGCGGCCAGGCTCTGCTCGGCCGCGCGCAGGTCGGGCCGGCGGTCGAGGATCGCCGCGGGCAGCCCGGGCGGGACCGCCCCGGGCAGCTTCTGCTCCTCGATGGGCCGGCCGCGCGTCGCCGGCCCCGGGTTGCGGCCGAGCAGCACGGCCAGCTCGTTCTCCTTGACGGCCACCAGCAGCTCCAGGTCGAAGACCACCACCTCGACGCGCCGCAGCTCGGCTTCGGCCTGGCGGAAGTCGATCTCGGCGGTGATGCCGCCCTCGAAGCGGTCCTTGGCCAGCTGCACGTACTCGCGCCGCGACTCGATCGTGCGCCGGGCCACGTCGAGCCGCCGGTCGGCGTCGCGCAGCTCGAAGTAGACCCTCGCCACGTC
>JBDIBD010000589.1:0-3081 GCA_039812725.1 Vicinamibacteria bacterium
CCTCCACGAAGCGGCGCGCCGCGGCCGAGCGCGCCAGGGCCGCGACCTCGTGGCCGTCCGCGCGCAGCCGCTCCACCAGGTGGCTGCCCACGAAGCCGCTGCCGCCCGTGACGGCCGCCCGGGCGCTCACAGCGGCCGGTCGTACATGCGGTAGGTCTTGTAGACCTCGAAGCCCAGGCGCTGCAGGCCGTTGCGCATGGGGTGGTTGTCCTCGAGGATCCAGCCGGCCTCGGCCCAGCGGTAGCCCAGGGCGTAGCCGCGCTCCCAGACATGGCGGTAGAGCAGCGCGTCGACGCCCTTGCCCTGCCACTCCGGCAACGTCCCGAGCATGAGCACGCGCAGGCGCCGGATGCGCCGCGCGGCCCAGAGCACCCTGAGGATCCCCGGGAACAGCCGCCCGGAGGGGTTGGCCTTGAGCGCCACGTTCAAGTCGGGCAGGGCCACCGCGAAGCCCACCGGCTCGCCGGCGCGCTCGGCGAAGACCACCAGCTCCGGCACCACCACGGGCTGGAGCTGCGCGGCCAGGTGGTCGATCTCCCGGTCGCTGAGCGGCACGAAGCCCCAGTTGCGCTGCCAGCCGCGGTTGTAGAGGACCTTGATGCGGTCCACCTCGGCCTGGAAGCAGCGCCGGTCGAGGGTGCGCAGCCGCAGGCCGTGGCGCTTCTCCAGCAGGCGCGTGCCGGCCACCAGCCGCGCGGGCAGCTCGAGCGTGGTGGACTGGTAGGCCAGCAGGTCCTTGGCCTTGACGAAGCCCGCCCCCTCGACCAGCTCCACGTAGCGCGGCGGGTTGTGGGACATCATCACGGTCGCCGGCCTGTCGAAGCCGTCCACCAGCAGGCCGCACTCGTCGTTGGTGGAGAAGCTGGCCGGGCCGCGCAGCGTGTCGAGGCCGCGCGGGCGCAGCCATTCCGCCGCGGCGTCGAAGAGCGCCCGCGCCGCCGCGGGGTCGTCCTCGCACTCGAAGAAGCCGAAGAAGCCCACCCGGTCGGCGTGGAAGCGGTTGTGGGCGCGGTTCTCGACGGCGGCGATGCGGCCCACGGCACGCCGCCCGCGGCGCGCCAGGAAACAGGCCGCCTCCGCCTCGCCGAAGAAGGGGTTCTTCTCGCGCGACAGCATGAGGCGCACGTCGCGGCGCAGGGGCGGCGCCCAGCAGGGGTCGGCCGCGTGCAGCCGGTAGGGCAGCCCCACGAACTCCTCGCGCTGCGCGCGGGTCTCGACCGGGACGACCACCAGGGGCGCGCTCAAGCCGTGCTCCGTCCCTTCACCTGGGCCGCGCGGGCGGCAGGAAGCCCTGCGACTCGAGCACGCCGAGCAGGGCCGCGTCGAAGGCCTCGGGGGCGTCCAGCATCAGGAAGTGGCTGACGCCGTCCAGCTCGCGGTAGTCCACCCGCGGCGAGAGCCCGCGCAGGAAGGCCTCGTAGCCCTGCCAGTGGTCCGAGCGCGCCATCACCGCGCCGATCGGCACGGTCACGCGCGCCGTCGGGTACGAGGCCGGGTCGTGCATGTGCTCCTGGGCCGAGAGGGCCACGTGGCGCGGCGTGGCGGCCATGCGGGCCTCCACCCAGGCCCGGTCGTCCGGGCGCATCCCCCCGGCCAGGAAGCCCACGGCGCGGCGCAGCGCGGCCGGGTAGTCGCTCCGGAAGGGCTCGCGGAACTTCTCGCCCGCCGCGGCGCTCGCGAAGTAGGGGCGCAGGCTGCCGTCCACGACCACCAGCGAGCGCACCCGGCGCGGATCGGCGTCGAGGGCCTGCCGGACCACCAGGGCGCCCATGCTGTGGCCCACCAGGGCCGCCTCCTCCACGCCGGCGTCCTGCAGCACCGCCGCCACGGCCCGGCCGAGGAACGGCATGCTGTAGTCCATCACCGGCGTGTCGGACAGGCCGTGGCCGGGCAGGTCCAGGGCCAGCACCCGGGCGCGCGTCGAGAGGGCCGGCAGCTGGCGTTTCCAGAACTGCAGGTCGCAGGTCCAGCCGTGCACGAGCACGATCGCGCGCGGGCCGGCGCCGACCGACTTGTAGTGCACGCGCACCCCGTCCACCCGCGCGTGGCGCGAGGGGGCCTCGGCCAGGGGCTCGGGGCCCTGGGCGGCGAGCAGCCCGGCGCAGGCCAGGCCCAGACAGGCGAGAAGCAGCAGGCGCATGGTGGTCTCCGGGCCGAGATTAGCACCCCCGCGGAGGTGTACCCTCTCGGGCGGAGGAGACGTGGCCCGACCCGCCTGCCCGTGCTGTCAGCGAGGCCTGCCCAAGCGCGGCCGCCCGCGCTGCCCGGAGTGCGCCCACGTCTTCCGCGGCGCCGGCTGGGACGGCATCGACGCGCACTGGCGCGCCCGGCACCAGGCGCTGATGCCCTACGAGGCCTTCTGGGGGGCCCTCTGCCACGAGCACCGGGCGGCCGAGCCGCTGCGCTGCCTGTGCTGCGCCAAGGGCATCCCGCCCGACCTCTCCTTTCGGCAGTGCCCCGAGTGCGCGCTGGTGCTGCGCGGTCCGGGCTGGGGCGGGATCGAGGCCCACTGGCGCGCCCGCCACCAGGCCGCCCTGGGCTACGAGGAGTTCTGGGGCTCGCTCTGCCCGGCCCACCGCGGCAGCGCCGACCCGGCCACGGCCTTCATCCCCTTCGGCGGTCGCTGAGGCTGGAAGTCTTTCCAGGCGCGGGCCTTTTCTGCTACGCTCGCGCGACCCCGGGTGTCGCCGCGCGCCTGGGGCCCTGGAGTGCCCGCCGCCTGGAGAGCGGCGTGGCCGCGGCAATGAGGTCGTGAGAGAGGGAGTCCGGCCATTCCGAAGAAGGTGTTCGTCGGCAACCTGAGCTACGACGTGACCCGCGAAGAGCTCCTCGAGGCTTTCGGGGCCGCGGGCAAGGTCGTGGACGCGAAAGTCCCCACGGACCGCGAGACCGGGCGTCCCCGCGGCTTCGCGTTCGTGGAGTTCGAGACGGATGAGGGCGTCGAGCGGGCCGTGGCCCTGCTCAACGGCCAGCCGCTGCGGGGACGTCCCCTGCGGGTGAACGAGGCCGAGGACCGTCCGCCCGGCGAGCGCGGCCCGCGGCCCGGCGGGTTCGGCCCGCGGCCCGGGGGAGGCGCTGGCG
>JBDIBD010000590.1:0-3078 GCA_039812725.1 Vicinamibacteria bacterium
GGCCCCCGCGATGCCGGGGCTGGTCGCGCGGCCGGGCACGGCGGCCCCGGTCTTGGGAGCGAGCGAGAGGATGTCGATGGTCTTGCCGGCCATCAGCACCAGCACCTCGATCAGGTCGGCGCTGCGCGGCGGGAACTCCTCCTGGCTGCTGTCGCAGTAGAGGATCGCCGCCAGCTTGTCGCGCAGGACCAGGGGCACGGCCAGGAGCCCCTGAGGCGAGCCGCCCAGGCGTGCCAGGGCCTGGGCCGTGCCGGGCGTGTGCGAGATGTGGCCGCGCAGCGTGTGCTTGCCGTTGTAGACGTTGCGGAAGACGGTGTCGGCGGCCAGCGGCACGTTGACCTGCTTGACCGCGTCGGCCGGCTCGACGCCGCGCGCCGCCCAGCCGATGGCGTTCGTGCCCTTCACGATGAAGAGCGCCGCGCGGTCGGCGTAGTGCGAGACCTCCTCCACCAGGTGCGTGAGCACGTCGGAGAGGCTGGCGCCCTTGTCGATCTGCAGCACCGACTGGCGCAGCTGGTCCATGCCGGGGCCCACCGGCGCCGGCGGAGGAGGCGGGGGCTGGCTGGCCACGACCTCCTGCATCGACACGCCGATGGCCTGCTCGTCGATGCGCTCGTCGTAGCGCGCCACCGACTCCTGCAGCTCGTCGAGCTTGCGGACCAGGTCGCCCTGGTGCTCCGCGATCTGACGCTGGATCTCGACCACCCAGTTGGCCATCTGCTGGCTGATGAGCGCCAGCGTCCTGCTCTTGAGGTCCTCTTCCAGGCTCATCGTGCCCTCGCGGCGATGGTGCGGCAAATGCCGACTTTGCGCGAACTTAGGGCATTATCGGTGAGCTGCTTCGCAGCTGTCAACGAGACCCGTGCACGCCCCGCCTCGACGGTCCGCCCGCCGCGACCCCGACCTGGGAGCGGTCTACGCCCGCCTGCGGCGCGCCTGGGGCCACGCCGGCTGGTGGCCGGGCGAGAGCCCGTTCGAGGTCTGCCTCGGCGCGATCCTCACGCAGAACACCGCCTGGGCGAACGTCGAGCGGGCCCTGGCCGGCCTGCGCGCGTGCGGACGGCTGTCGCTCGAGGGGCTGCTGGCCCTGCCCCAGGCGCGGCTCGAGGAGCTGCTGCGCCCGGCCGGCACGTTCCGCGTCAAGGCCCGGCGCCTGCGGGCCTTCCTCGAGTTCGTACGCGACGAGCTGGGCGGCCGCGTCGAGACCCTGCGCCGGGGCCGGTGGCGGGAGTGGCGCGGGCGCCTCCTGGCGGTGCCCGGCATCGGGCCCGAGACGGCCGACGCGATGCTGCTCTACGCGGCCGGCCGGCCAGTGTTCGTGGTCGACGCCTACACGCGCCGCATCGCCGCGCGCCTCGGCCTCACGCCGCCCGACGCGTCCTACGACCGGCTGCAGCGCTACTTCTCGGAGCGCCTGCCGGCGCGCGCCGCGCTCTACAACGACTACCATGCCCAGCTCGTGCGGCTGGCCAAGGAGGCCTGCCGCGTGCGCCCGCTGTGCCCGCGCTGCCCCCTGGCGGATCTCTGTCCGCGCCGGGGGCTGCCCGCGCAGCGCGGGCCGGGGAGGAGATGATGCGCAGGCTGGCCGCGCTCACGCTCGGTATTCTGGCCCTGCCGGCCGCCGGGCAGGACTTCTGGAAGCACTGGGGCGACGGACAGGCGGAGCTGTCCGGCTACCGGCTGACGCAGCCCCGCTACGGCGCCCCGCGCGCGGGCACGGCGGTGCTGATCTACGTCACCGAGGAGCTCTCGGACGAGCTGCGCGTCAAGGCCGACCCCGGCCGGCACGCGGCCCGGGACGTCTTCCCGGTCCTGAAGCTCAACGCGGTGCGGGACTTCCAGACCGGCATCTACGGCTACCACGTGCTGACCTCGACCTTCGCGCGCGTGGCGCGGGGCTGGCCCGTGGCCAAGGTCAGCTTCTCCAGCCAGGAGTGGTGCGGCCACGTCTACCACCAGCTGGTGCCGCGCAGCGGGCGCGTGGGCGGGGTCTTCCACAGCTACTTCGACGGCGAGGCCGACGGGCGCGACGACCTGCCGCTGCCCGAGGGCGGCCTGTTCGAGGACCAACTGCCGATCCTCGTGCGCGGCTGGCTCGGGGAGTACCTCGAGCCGGGGGAGAGCCGCAGCGTGCCGTTCCTGCCCAGCCTGCTCTCGGCCCGCCTGGAGCACCGGCCGCTGGCCTGGGGCCGCGCCACCGTGTCGCGGGCGGCGCAGCCCGTGAGCGTGGGCGTGCCGGCCGGGACCTTCCAGGCCTCGCGCTGGACCGTGGCCGTCGAGGGCGGGCCGACGCTGACCTACGACGTGGAGCTGACGCCGCCCTTCCGTGTGCTGCGCTGGGCCAGCGACAGGGGCGAGGAGGGCCGGCTGCTGAAGACGGCTCGCCTGCCGTACTGGAAGCTCAACGCCCCCGGCGGCGAGGCCTCCCTGAAGGACCTGGGCTTGCGATAGGGGGCCGCGGCTGTGCTACGCTCGACGTGGAGATGGGGGCGCCCCGGTTTCGACGGGAACGGCGACCCCGAGAGATGCAGGCCGAGCGTGCTTACCGGCTCGTAAATCCGGTGAGAAAACCATACCTGCCAACGACAACTTGGCACTGGCCGCCTAGCTAAAACCTAGGTGACCCGCTCCTCCGGGGCCCCGCCCACGGGACTTGGAACGAGCGTCATAAAGGTGGGCTGGCCCTGGTCCTCGGTCCGTGGACGAAAGGCGAGATCAATCGGACTGGCTCCTGCCGATTCCGTCCGGCCTTGACGGCGGGGGCGAGATTTGAGGCCGGGCTAAGCCTGTAGAGTCTCTCGCAGGCGCGTTTCCGGACGCGGGTTCAACTCCCGCCGCCTCCACCATCTCCTCGCTTCCGCTCGTCGCTGGCGGAGGCGCCGTAGTTTCGGGCGTTCGGGCCGACCCTCCGGGTCGGCCCTTGGCTGCAACTCCCGCCGCCTCCACCATTCGTCATGCTGATCTACTACTGCTGAGAGTTTGTGTGTGGCGCGGTGATTTTCAGGCGGCCTCTGCGAGGAGCTGCTTGATGTTGGCGCGGCGGGCGGCGAAGAGGGCGGCGGTGAGGAGTTGTCCGGC
>JBDIBD010000591.1:0-3076 GCA_039812725.1 Vicinamibacteria bacterium
GCCAGGGTCTTGATCGGCCCGGCCGAGATGGCGTTGACGCGGATGCCCTGGGGCCCCAGGTCGTTGGCCAGGTAGCGCACCGACATCTCCAGCGCCGCCTTGGCCACGCCCATCACGTTGTAGTGCGGCACCACGCGTTCGCCGCCCAGGTAGGTCAGGGCCACGATGCTGCCGCCCTCTTTCATGAGCGGCGCGGCGCGGCGGGCCAGGGCCGTGAGCGAGTAGGACGAGATGTCCTGGGCCAGGCGGTAGCCCTCGCGCGAGGTGTTGAGGAAGGCCCCGTCCAGCTCCTCGCGCTGGGCGAAGGCCACCGAGTGCACCAGGAAGTCCAGCCGCCCGAACTCCTTCCCGACCGCGGCGAAGAGCTGGTCGAGGTCCTCGTCCCGGGTCACGTCGCAGGGCAGCAGCAGCGGCTCGTTCAGGGCCTGGGCCAGCTCGCGCACGTTCTCGCCCAGCCGCTCGCCCTGGTAGGTGAGCGCCAGGCGCGCGCCCTCGCGCTGCGCCGCCTGGGCGATGCCCCAGGCGATCGAGCGCTTGTTGGCCACGCCGAGGACCAGGCCGAGCTTGCCGTCGAGCAGCATTGAGCCTCCCACGCCCGGGCCGCCGGCCCCGGGAAAACCCCGACTCTAGCAGGACTGTGGCGCCGCCGCAGCGCCGCGCGGCTACTGGGTGCCGTAGAGGCGGTCGCCGAAGTCGCCCAGCCCCGGCAGGATGTACTTGCGCTCGTTGAGCTCGCGGTCGAGCGCGGCGGTGTAGATCTCCACGTCGGGGGCGGCCTCCTCGAGGTGGCGCACGCCCTCGGGGGCGGACACCACCGACAGCAGCCGCACGCGGCTGGCGCCCAGGGAGCGCAGGCCGTCCACGGCCATGGCGGCCGAGCCGCCCGTGGCCAGCATGGGGTCGAGCAGGAAGACCACGGCCTGGCCCAGGTCCTTCGGCACCTTCTCGTAGTAGCGCCGGGCCACGGCGGTCTCCTCGTTGCGCTCCAGGCCGAAGTAGCCCACCTGGGCCTGGGGGACCAGGTCCAGGAAGGCGTCGAGCAGCCCCAGGCCGGCGCGCAGCACGGGCACGGCCACCACGCGCGTGGCCAGGCGCCGCACCGGCGCGGTCTCGAGCGGCGTCGCGACCGTCCCCGGCAGGGTGGCCAGGTCGCGGGTGGCCTCGGCCGCCAGCAGCAGGCCCACGCGCCGGGCCAGGCGGCGGAACTCGGTCGAGGGCGTGGACTTGTCGCGCAGCGACACCAGCACGTCCTCGACCAGCGGGTGCGAGACGATGTGCAGGGGCATGGCGGCCGAACGATAGCACGCCGGGGGCCGGCGGGCGGGCGGGCTCCACTCCGCGCCCCGGCCGGCGTATACTCCCCGGCGCCATGCGGCTGACGCCGGACGAAATCGAGTTCATCGCCCGCAAGGTCGTCAAGACCCTGCAGGCCGACGGGAAGATCGAGGTCGAGGACGAGCCTGCCCTGATCGAGGGCCTGATCAGGGTCGTCAGCGACGAGCTGCACATCGAGGACAAGCTCAACGTCGAGGTGCGCGAGCTGCTGGTGCAGTACTCGGCCGAGATGCAGCGCAACAACATGAGCTACTCCGAGATGTTCAAGAAGGTCAAGCGCGAGCTGGCCAAGCAGAAGGGGATCGTGCTGTGAAGCTGTCGCGCGACAAGATCACGCGCCTGTCGCACCTGATCCTGCAGCGCCTCAACGAGGACGACGGGGTCGAGTTCTACGCCGACCTGCCCGAGATCCGCCAGATCATCTTCCACGTCATCTCCAACGAGATGCGCGTGGACGAGGCCATCGACGCCTTCGTGCGCAAGAAGATCGAGAGCCAGAAGCGCCAGATCCTCGAGGGCTCCGAGGAGTGGGACGTCATGTACCGCAAGTACTACGAGGAAGAGACCCAGAAGCGCCGCAAGGTGATGCCCGCCTGAGCCGGCCTTGCGGGCCGCCGCCCCGCGACGTATCCTGAGAGCGTTCCGTTAGGGGTGCCCGGCGCGTGGCCGGGCTGAGAGAACACCCTGACACCTGATCTGGGTCATGCCAGCGTAGGGAAACGGACGTGAGCCGCCGGAATCCCCTTCCGATCGCCCCCGTGCCGGTCCTTCCCGCGCGCCTTTGATCCCGGGCTGCTGCGCCCGGGAAGCGAGGTTCGCGATGCCGCGCCTGTCGCCGTCGTCGTTGCTGCTGCTGCTGTTCCTGCTCGCCCCGCTGTCGCTGGCCGGGCCGCCCGACGCCTCCGCGCCGGCCGATCCCGAGGCCCCGACCGCGCAGCTGCCGGTGGTGGTCGAGCACGTGACCGTCTCGGCCAGCGTGGCCCGCGAGGGCCAGGACCCGGCCACCTTCTCGAGCCTCTCGGGAGAGGAGCTGCAGGCCCGCCAGCGCGGCCAGGACCTGGCCATGCTGCTGGCCGAGACGCCGGGCGCCTACGCCTACTCCGACGCCGGCAACGGCGTGGGCTACGCCTACTTCAGCCTGCGCGGCTTCGACCAGCGGCGCGTGGCGGTCAACGTCAACGGCGTGCCGCTGAACGGCCCGGAGAGCCGGCAGGTCTACTTCATCGACCTGGCCGACTTCGCCTCGGGCCTGCAAGACGTCCAGGTCCAGCGCGGCACCGGCACGGCGCTGTACGGCTCGCCGGCCGTGGGCGGCGTCGTCAACCTGGAGAGCGGCGCCCTGCCGGACGCGCGCCAGGGCGAGCTGAAGCTGGGCCTGGGCTCCTTCGGCACCTGGCGGGCCGGGCTGTCCTGGGCCGAGCCGCTCTCCGAGCGCTGGACGCTGCAGGCGCGCCTGTCGCACGTCGAGAGCGATGGCTATCGCCAGCCGGCCTGGACCCGCCACAGCCTGGGCTCCCTGGGCCTGCAGCGCGTCGGGGCCGACTCGGTGCTGCGCGTGCTGGTCTTCGGCGGCCCCGAGAAGACCCAGCTCAGCTACTACGCCGTGCCGGTCGAGTACCTGCGCGGGGAGCTCAGCGGCGACGCCGACGCCGACCGGCGCCTGAACCCGATGATGCCGGGCGAGACCGACCGCTTCGTGCAGCCCCAGGTGCAGGTGCTGCACGACTGGCGCCGCGGCAGC
>JBDIBD010000592.1:0-3058 GCA_039812725.1 Vicinamibacteria bacterium
GCGTCAGCCGCGCTGGCCGCGCTGCGGCGCAGCTTCGTCCCGGAGCTGGGCAGCGGCGAGGGCGGCGGCGCCGGCGCGGCGCGCGGCTTCGACACCGGCGACGTGGTGGTCAAGAAGGCGGCCGATGTGCCCGGGCGCATCGACTTCACGGTCACGCCGGCCCACGTCGGGCCGGGGACGGCCTACACGATCGGCGTGTCGCTGGTGAACTTCGGCAAGAAGGGCATCAAGCTGCGCTCGCTGCGGCTGGTCGAGATCGTCAACGGCCAGCGCACCCAGAGCGAGCCCGCGCCCCAGACCGTCGAGGTCAAGAAGGGCCTGCGCGCCCCGCTGGGCGTGCTGAGCGGGGCCTGGCCGGGCACGACCAAGGAGTGGTCGCTCGAGGTGCAGGCCATCGCCGCCCAGGGCGACGTCTACTTCGGCAAGCTGAGCTGGCGCTGACGGCCCGCAGGACCGGCGGCTAGCCGTGCGCCGCGCCGGCCAGGGCCTCGCTGCCGGCCCGCGGGCCCTCGGCCATGACGCGCTCGATCTCGTCGACCGTGCGCGGCACGCGGGTCAGGTTCTCGGCGCCCGTGGCCGTGACCAGCACGTCGTCCTCGATGCGCACGCCGCCGAGGCGCCGGAAGCGCGCGATCGCGTCGGGCACCAGGTAGGGCGCGTACTTGGGGTCCGAGAGCGCCGGCTCGAGCAGCGCGTCGATGAAGTAGACGCCGGGCTCGACCGTGATGACCATGCCGGCCTCGAGCCTCCGGCCGCAGCGCAGGCTGCGGATGCCGGGCTCGTCGATGCGCTGCAGCCCCTCCGGCCAGCCGCCCACGTCGTGCACGTCGAGGCCCATCAGGTGGCCCAGGCCGTGGGGCATGAACAGGGCCGGAACGTGGGCCTGCATCAGCTCCTCGGTCGTGCCGCGCAGCAGCCCCGCCGCGCGCAGCCGCTCGGCGATCACGCGCTCGGCCAGGCGGTGCATGTCGGGCCAGGGGACGCCCGGCTTCATGGCCGCCTGGACGGCCAGGTTGGCCGCCAGCACCGTCTCGTAGACGGCGCGCTGTTCGGCCGTGAAGCGCCCGTCGACCGGGAAGGTGCAGGTCACGTCGGCGGCGTAGCCGTGGTACTCGGCCCCGCTGTCGTTGAGGAACAGGTCGCCCTCGCCCAGCACCCGGTCGTTGGGGGCGCCGGCGTGGCCGTAGTGCAGCACCGAGGAGTTGGGGCCGCAGCCGCAGATGCAGGTGTAGGCCGACAGGCGGCAGCCGCCCCGGGCGTAGACCTGGTGCAGGAACAGGGCCTCGAGCTGGTACTCGCTCATCCCCGGCCGGATGGCGCGCATGACGTCCAGGTGGGCCGCGCAGGTCACGCGGTTGACGTAGCGCAGCAGCTCGATCTCCTCGTCGCTCTTGATCAGCCGGCACTCGACCATGGCGGCGTAGAGCCGGGTCGGGTCGCGCTCGAAGCGCTCGATCCCGTCGAACGAGGCCGGCTTCGCGAGCGAACCCGAGTCGCTGTTCTTGCCCGAGAGGAGGTGCAGCGGGCGCGGGTCGAGCTGCGCCAGCACGGCCGGCAGCTCGTCCACGTAGCGCGCCTCGTCGACCTCGTACAGCTCCCGGAAGTGCTGAGGCGGGTGGATGCGCCCCATCCAGACGGCGTACGACTCGGGCAGGCGCGGCACGAACAGGAAGCTGCGCCCGCTGGCGACCTCGATCGCGCCGAAGCAGTCGGGCTCCTTCACGCCGAAGGCCCACTGGAAGAAGCTCTCCTGCATGAAGAGCAGCTCGCGGTCGGTGTCGTACTCGTAGCGGGTCGGGCCGCCCTCGAGCAGGACCACGCCCGCGGCGCCCGCGGCGCGCAGCCGCTCGACCAGCCGGCGGCGGTTGCCGGCGTGCAGGGACATGGGCACCGGGTGCGTGCCGGGGCCCAGGGAGAAGTGCGCCGCGTGCTTGGCCATGCGGTGATTATGGGAGCCGCCGGGCGCCCCCGGCAAGCGCGCGCCCGGGCCCGCCGACACACTCTTTGACCTGGGGACGCCAACCCCCCGCGCGGCCAGAGGTCTAAACTGTCGTGCGTATGGCACCCTGGAACCGACGCCTGCCCTGGATCCTGCCCGTCCTCCTCGTCCTGGCCGGAGCCGCCTGGTGGCTGGCGAGCGGGCGCGGCGAGGCGCCGCGCTTCGCGACCGCCGCCGTGGACCGCGGCGACGTGGTCGAGGTGGTGGGTGCCACCGGCGCCCTCGAGGCGGTCACCACGGTGCAGATCGGCTCGCAGGTCTCGGGCACCATCGCCAGCCTGGGGGCCGACTTCAACTCGCAGGTACGCAAGGGCCAGGTCATCGCGCGCCTGGACGCCTCGTTGTTCGAGGCCCGCCTGGGCCAGGCCCGCGCCAACCTGGTGGCGGCCCGCGCCAACGTCGAGCGGGCCCGCTCGAGCGTGGACGACACGCGCCTGAAGTTCGAGCGCGCGCGCGAGCTGGGGGCTCAGCAGCTGGCGCCCCAGAGCGACGTCGACGCCGCCAAGGCGGCCTACGACGGGGCCGTGGCCCAGCTGCACGCCAACGAGGCGGCCGTGAGCCAGGCCGAGGCCAGCGTCCACCAGGCCGAGCTGGACCTGCAGCACACGGTCATCGAGACGCCCATCGACGGCGTGGTGATCACGCGCAACGTGGACGTGGGCCAGACCGTGGCGGCCTCGTTCCAGGCCCCGGTGCTGTTCGTGATCGCCAACGACCTGGCGCGCATGCGCGTGAACGCCTCGGTGGACGAGGCCGACGTGGGGCGCGTCAAGGAGGGCCAGGCGGTCAGCTTCCACGTCGATGCCTTCCCCGAGCGCGAGTTCCAGGGGCGCGTCGAGCAGGTGCGCCTGAACCCCACCACGGTGCAGAACGTGGTCAGCTACAACGCCATCATCGCGGTCGACAACCGCGAGCTGCTGCTGCGCCCGGGCATGACGGCCACGGTCTCGATCGTGGTGCGCGAGGCCAGGGACGCGCTGCGCTTGCCGGCCGCCGCCCTGCGCTTCCGGCCCGAGGGGCTCGCGGCCCCCGCGGGACGCGGCGGCCAGCGTCCCGGCG
>JBDIBD010000593.1:0-3055 GCA_039812725.1 Vicinamibacteria bacterium
GCCGGCGGGCCGACGGGGCCGTCGACCGGGGGCGCCAGGCGGTGCCGGCTGGTGCGACCGCCCCCGGGGTCGCGCTCGACGGCCAGCGTCACGCGCGCCTCGGCCGCGCGCGGCTCGAGGATGTAGGGGACCTGGCGCCCCTGGGCGTCCACGATCCGCAGGTCGCCCAGGTCGGGCCGCGCGCGGGCCAGGTCCTCGGGCGAGAGAGTGAGCGTGTAGAGATCCTCGCCGGGGACGGCGAAGGCGCGCGCGTCGCGCCAGCGGCGCACCTCGAGCGGCGCCCCGGCGGGGCTGACCTGGGCCAGCGGCGCTGGCCGCACGTAGGCCGGGTTGGCGGCCTCCTCCCCCAGCCCGACCGCCGGGAGCTCGGGCGCCACGGCCAGCCGCTCCCGCAGGCCGGCCAGGTCGTAGAGCGGCGCGCGCGTGGCGGGGTTGCCGTAGTAGAGCGTCGGCGCCGCGGGTGGCCGCGGGAAGACCAGGCGCGTCACGGGACCGCCCAGCCGGGCCGACGGCTGGCGCAGCGGCGGGCTGTCGCCGTCCTCGATCTCGAGCACCAGCCGGCCGGTGACACCGGGCTCCACGTCGAGGGCGAGCGACTCCCCCACCATCCGGGCCTCGTCGAGCCGCAGCCGCCAGAGCGTGTCCTCGCCCAGCCGGCGCTCCTCGTCGCCCGCGTGGCCGGGGCGCACCTCGAGCAGGCGCGCGCGGCGCGAGAAGGCGGGCTCGGCCGCCACCAGCGTGAGCCGCTCGACGGGCAGGCTGGCGCCGGCCTCGACCCGGTAGCGGCTCCAACCCTCGCGCCGGCCGTCGGGGACGAGCTGCGCGGGACGCTCCCAGCGCGCCTCGGGGCCCACCCTCACGTCGCGCACGGAGAGGCCCTCCAGCTCGATCGGCGCGCTGCGCGTGTCGTCGGCGGTCAGGCGCAGGTAGCGCGCCTCGTGGGTGGCCGGCAGCTCGACCGTCGTGCGGCGCGCGCGGCCGGCGCCCCAGGCCCGGTCGAAGACCCCCGCGTCCTCGCGCAGCAGCCGCCAGGCCTCGCCGTCGTCGGAAGCCTCGAGGCGCAGGCCCTTGGCGAAGTCGGTCCCGGCCACCTGCAGGTCGACCTCGCCGAAGCGCCGCGGCGTTCCCAAGTCCACCACCCACTGGCTCGACAGGCGCTTCTCGCGCCGCACGTCGCCCAGGCTGCCGCTCCAGGCCTGGGCCTGCTCGCGCGGGGCCTGCCGGTCGGCCACCCACGGCAGGTCGCGGCCGTCGGGGCCCACCAGCCGCAGGTCGCGCAGCTCCGGCTGCAGTCGGGCCAGCAGCTCGGGCGGCAGCGTCAGGGCCACGAGCGGCTGCTCGCCGGGCGGCAAGGCCAGCTCGCGCCTGAACTGGAAGGCCGACCGGGCCTGGTCCGTGGCCTGCCCCTCGGCGGCCGCCGGCGCGCCCAGGGGCAGGAGCACGAAAAGCGCGGCCACCACGTGCTTCCGGTCGCTCATCGCCGTCCCTCCCCCACCACGAAGCGCTGGTAGACCAGCGAGACCAGGATCAGCGCCAGGCCCAGCCCCAGGAACGAGAGCACCCGGTAGACGCCGCTCAGCGCCGAGAGGTCGTAGAGGAAGACCTTGAGCACCGTCAGCACCAGGAAGCCCAGCGCCACCATGCGCAGCGCGCGCAGGCCGCGCCACACGCCCACCGCCAGCAGCGTCATGGCGTAGAGCCCCCAGGCGGCCGAGGTGACCAGGTCGCGCGTGTAGCGTCGCTCGTAGTCCACCTGGATCCACGGGCCACTCGAGAAGTAGTGTGCGATCTCGAGGTTGATCAGGGCGAAGACCAGCAGGAGCCCGAGGAAGGCCGTGGCCGGCGCCAGCCAGCGCCACGGGCGCAGCCGGCCGGCCTCGTCGCTCGCCCGGAGAAAGCGCGCCCCGAGCAGGCAGCAGAGGGCCGGCACGCCGTACGTGTAGAGCAGCCAGTTGAGGATCGGCAGGCCGCGCTCCTGGTAGCGCAGCAGGTTGTCCCAGTTGAGGAGCAGCCGCACGCCCACGGCCGCGTAGAGCAGCGCGCCGAACAGCCGCAGGCCGCCGTGGGGCAGCCGCCCCAGCAGCCACCAGACGGCCAGGGCCTCGAGCGCCCAGGCCACGGTGATCCACTGGCGGTCGAGCTGGAGCGGGATGGCCAGTGCCACGAAGCCCAGCGCCAGGGCCGCGAACAGCGCCAGCAGGTCCAACCGGCGGGCCTGGCCTGCAGGGTCGCCGGCCCGCGCCGGCGGGAAGCGGCGCAGCAGGCCCACCAGGGCCAGGACCGACAGCGCCGCCATCGACAGCGGCAGGAGGCCGATGGCCGCGTCGCCCCAGCCCTTCACCACCACCTGGTGCAGGGCCGGGAAGAACAGCACACCCGAGAGGGCCGCGGCCAGCCAGGGCCAGAAGGAACGACGCCACGTGGGCACCAGGCGCTCGGGCAGCGCGAAGGGCAAGACCAGGAAGGCCAGGTAGAAGGCCAGGTCCCACGGCAGCACGACCAGGAGGTCGTCGGGCTGCAGGCGCGCGGCTTGCCAGGCGGTCACGAGCCCGGCCGAGAGCACCGCGGCCAGGAGCACGAGCGGTGGCCAGTCGCGCCGCAGGGCCGAGACGACGAGCAGCACGTCGGCCACGGCCAGGGCCGAGAAGAGCGGCCAGGCGTCGGACGAGAGCGGCCCCGAGAGCGGGCACAGGTAGAGGCCGGCCACCGCCACGAGGGTGGCCGCCACCACGCCCAGCTCGTCCTGGACCAGCTCGGCAGCGGATCTCCGGCGCGCGGCCCGCGTCCCGGCCGCCACCGAGAGCAGCAGCGCCAGCAGCGCCGGCACGGCCAGGTTCCGCAGCAGGTGCGGCCCCTCGGTCGAGCGGAAGAACCAGGCCTGGGCCAGCAGCGCCAGGGCCACGGCGCCCAGCGGCCCCACGAGCGGCAGGCCGCCCGGGCGCGTGCGCTCGAGCAGCGCCGCCGTCAGGCCCAGGAGCAGGACCAGGAGGTCCCAGGGCGGCTCGCCGAGGTCGCGGGCCAGCAGCACCAGCGCGAAGAGGCCCGCCCCGGCCGC
>JBDIBD010000594.1:0-3053 GCA_039812725.1 Vicinamibacteria bacterium
GAGCAGCGCTTCCCCCGGCGGGCCGAGTTCCAGGCCTGCCTGGTGGGCGCGCTCTCGCGGGCCGACCGCCCGGACGAGGCCCGGGCCGCCTTCGAGCGCGGCCAGCAGGCCGACCCGGGCCACGCCGACGTGCACGCCGCCTGGGGCTTCGCGCTGCTCGAGCAGGGCCGCACCGCCGAGGCCGTGCAGAGCTTCGAGGCCGCGCGAGCGCGGCGCGAGGACCTGCCCGACGCGCACTACGGCCTGGGGCTGGCCGCCAACCGCGCGCAGTCGCACGAGGCCGCCATCGAGCACCTGCGCCGCGCCGTGCAGCTGCGCGGCGACTACGCCGAGGCCTGGTACGCCCTGAAGACCGCCTACGAGGCCCTCAAGCAGTTCGAGCCGGCGGTCGAGGCCTTGAAGCGCGCCGTGGCCCTGAAGCCCGACCTGGCGGGCTGAGCGGCCTTGGTCCGGACCGCCCCGCGGCCGGATAATGGCCGCTGATATGAACAGAGACCTGATCCGGAGACTGCCCAAGACCGACCTGCACCTGCACCTCGACGGCTCGCTGCGGCTGCACAGCCTGGTCGAGATGGCCCGCGTGCGCGGGGTGGCCCTGCCTTCCGACACGGAGGACGGCCTGCGCCAGCTGGTCTTCCGCGACCGTTACAAGGACCTGGGCGAGTACCTGCAGGGCTTCACCTACACGGTGGCCGTGCTGCAGGACGCGGAGGCCCTCGAGCGGGCCGCCTACGAGCTGTGCGAGGACTGCTTCGCCGACGGCGTGCGCTACGCCGAGATCCGCTTCGCCCCGCAGCTGCACGTGCGCCGCGGCCTGGAGATCCCCGAGGTGGTGCGGGCCGTGGACCGCGGCATCAAGCGCGCCATGGCCGAGCTCAACGCCCGGCCCGAGATCGCCTTCGGTGGCGAGCCGCGCTTCGTGGCGGGCATCATCGTCTGCGCCCTGCGCTTCTTCACGGCCGAGTTCTCCGAGGGCTACCGGCGCTACTTCGACGCCCTGCCCGACGCCCCGGAGCACGAGATCTACGCCACGGCCAGCCTGGCCCTGGCGCGCGCGGCCGCCAAGCTGCGCCGCGAGGAGGGGCTGGCGGTGGTCGGCTTCGATCTGGCCGGGCGTGAGGACGGCTACCCGGCCGGCGAGCACCACGAGGCCTTCCAGGTGGCCCACGAGGCCTTCCTGGGCAAGACCGTCCACGCCGGCGAGGACTACGGCCCCGAGTCCATCTTCCAGGCCATCGGCGACTGCCACGCCGACCGCATCGGCCACGGCACGTGGCTGTTCGACGGGCGCCGCATCCAGGACCCGCGCGTCAAGGACCGCCAGCGCTACGTCGAGGAGCTGGCCCAGTTCGTGGCCGACAAGCGCGTCACGATCGAGGTCTGCCTGACCTCCAACCAGCAGACCGTCCCCGACCTGGCCGACGACCTGGGCAAGCACCCCTTCGTGGAGATGCGCCGGCGGCGCCTCTCGACCACCTTCTGCACGGACAACCGGCTGGTCTCCAACACCACCGTGACCAACGAGATCTCCCGCGCGGTCGAGTCCTTCGGCCTCTCCGACCGCGAGGTGCGCGATTGCCTGATCTACGGCTTCAAGCGCAGCTTCTTCCCCGGCTCGTACCTGGAGAAGCGCGCCTACGTGCGGCAGGTGATCAACTTCGCCGACCGGGTGCTGGCGGAGCCGACGAGCGCCGACCGCTGAGGCGGCGGAGCGGCTGGCGCAAGAACTGCGTTGCCGGACGGCCAAGTCTTACGTTGCCGTGACAGACGGGCCGGCCGGCGGCCTCTAGACTCGTCGGACCATGCCTGACAACCCCTTCGCCGCCGCGTCCGCGCCGAGCCTCGAGCGCGAGCTTTCCGTCCGCCAGCTCATCGCCCCCTACGCCCAGGCCGACGACCGCCGGGCCTGGGGCCAGCTGCTCGGCACCGCCGGGCTCTTCGCGCTGGGCTGGGCCGCGATGGCCTACGGGGTGACGCAGGGCTGGAGCTACGGCCTGGTGCTGCTGCTCTCGCTGCCGGTGGCCGGGCTGTTCGTGCGGCTGTTCATCTTCCAGCACGACTGCGGCCACGACTCGTACTTCCGCAGCTCGCGGACGAACGACGCCGTCGGCCGGGTGCTGGGCGTGATCACGCTCATGCCCTACGCCTACTGGCGCAAGACCCACGCCATCCACCACGCCACCTCGGGCAACCTGGACCGGCGCGGCTTCGGCGACATCTCGACCCTGACCCTGCAGGAGTACCAGTCGTCACCCTGGTGGCAACGCTTCGCCTACCGCTTCTACCGCAGCACGCCGGTGCTGCTGGGGATCGGCCCGGCCTACCAGTTCGTGCTCAAGCACCGCCTGCCCTTCGACCTGCCGCTCTCCTACAAGAAGGAGTGGGCCAGCGTCTGGTGGAACAACCTGGCCCTGGCGGGCGTGCTGGCGGCGGCCTGGGCCACGGTCGGGCCGCGCACGGCCCTGCTGGTGCACGTGCCGGTGGTGCTGCTGGCCGGGGCCGCCGGCGTGTGGCTCTTCTACGTGCAGCACCAGTACGAGAACACCTACTGGGCCCGCGCCGGCGAGTGGGACGTGGAGAAGGCCTCGTTCGAGGGCAGCTCGTTCTACGACCTGCCGGCCGCGCTGCGCTGGTTCAGCGGCAACATCGGCTACCACCACATCCACCACCTGGCCAGCCGCGTCCCGAACTACAACCTGAAGGCCTGCTTCGAGTCGCACCCGCGGCTGCAGCAGGCCCCGCGGCTGACGCTGCGCAGCAGCCTGCGCTCGGCCACGCTGAAGCTGTGGGACGAGGACCACCGGCGCCTGGTGCCGTTCCCGAAGGCCGGCGCCGCCGCATAGCGGCCCGCCCCGGTCTTCGCGAGGACCGGCCCCGGGGGCGAGCTACTGCAGGCCGCGAACGGCCTCCTGGGTGGCGCGGCGCAACTCCTCCGCCGCGCGCCGCAGCTCGTCGCCCAGGCGCCGCATCTCCTCGGCCAGGCGCCGCGTCTCCTCGCGCGCGTCGTCGCGCGTCAGGCGCGCCGCGGCGCGGGCTTCCTCGGCCGCCTGAAG
>JBDIBD010000595.1:0-3042 GCA_039812725.1 Vicinamibacteria bacterium
CGGTGGCGCGCGCGCTGGCGCTGGCCGGCGGGGCGCCGCAGGCCGACTTCGAGCTGCAGCCCGGCTTCGCGGAAGAGCCGGTGGTGGGTTCGCGCGCGCCGGGCGGCGCGGTCGAGAGCGCGGGCCCGGTGGACGTCTTCACGGCCGAGCAGATCGCCGCCACCGGCCTGCGCGAGACCGCCCAGGTGCTGCAGGCCCTGGCCCCCTCGTTCAACTTCCCGCGCCCGACCGTGACCGACGGCACCGACACCGTGCGGCCGCTGACGCTGCGCGGCCTGGGCCCCGACCAGGTGCTGGTGCTGGTCAACGGCAAGCGCCGGCACCAGGGCGCGCTGGTGCACGTCAACAACTCGATCGGACGGGGCTCGACGGGGGTCGACCTCAACGCCATCCCGGTCGCGGCCATCGAGCGCATCGAGGTCCTGCGCGACGGGGCCGCGGCCCAGTACGGCTCCGACGCCATCGCCGGCGTGGTCAACGTCGTCCTGAAGTCGGGCCCGGCGCCGCTGCAGGTGGCCGCCCAGGGCGGCCTGCAGTGGGGCTCCTTCACGGCCAACGACTGCCGCAAGGACGGCCGGGCCTGCGCTCCGGGAGCCCCGCTCGACTTCGCGGACGGCGAGCTCTTCGACCTGTCCTTCTCCGGCGGCTGGGCCGTGCAGCGCGGCAGCCTGGCGCTGGGCGGCGAGTACCGCTACCGCGACCGCACCAACCGCGCCTCGCTCGACCCGCGCGACCAGATCGTCCCCGGCGACGGCGGCGACAACCCGGTGGCGCAGCCCAACCACCGCTGGGGCGACCCCGACACCCGCGACTTCCTGGCGTTCGGCGACTTCCGCCTGCCGCTGGGGGCCGGCGGGCGCACGATCCTGTACGCCTTTGGCGGCGCCTCGCGGCGCGAGTCGAACAGCGCCGGCTACTACCGCCGGTCCCTGGACGTCCGCAACTGGACGGAGATCTACCCGCTCGGCTTCCTGCCCGAGCTGCACCCGAGGGTGGTGGACGGCTCGCTGGTGGCCGGCGCGCGCGGCCCCCTGGGCGGCTGGGGCTGGGACGCCTCCCTCGACTACGGCCACAACAGCTTCGACTTCACGGTCGCCCACTCCCTCAACACCTCGCTGGGGCCGCGCCAGCCCCCCAACAAGACGACCTTCGACGCGGGCCGGCTGGGCCTCGACCAGGTGGCCCTGAACCTGGACCTCCGCCGCCCGCTGGCGCTCGGCCTGCCGGCCCCCGCCCACCTGGCCCTGGGAGCCGAGCTGCGCTTCGAGCACTACGTCGTCCAACCGGGCGAGCCCGACTCGTGGCGCGACGGCGGCGTCCCCGACGCGAGCGGCGGGCGGGCCGCGGCCGGGGCCCAGGTCTTCCCCGGCTTCCGGCCCCAGAACGCGGTCGACGTCTGGCGCCACGACCTCGCCTCCTACGCCGAGCTCGAGGGCGACCTGGCCGGCTGGCTGCGGCTCGGCCTCGCGGCGCGCCTCGAGGACTACTCGGACGCAGGGGGCAGCACCCTCGACGGCAAGGCCAGCCTGCGCCTGACCCTGGCGCGGCAGGTGGCGCTGCGAGCCACCGCCAGCACCGGCTTCCGGGCCCCCTCGCTGGCCCAGTCGTGGTTCTCCTCCACGGCCACCAACTTCCTCAACGCGCCGCCGAACGGCCTGCAGCCCTTCGAGGCGCTGACCCTGCCGGTCGGCTCCCCGGCCGCCCGCGCCCTGGGCGCCCGGCCGCTCGAGCCCGAGCAGTCGCGGCAGCTCTCGGCCGGGCTCGTGCTCACGCCGGCGCCCGACCTCGACCTGGCGGCCGACTTCTACCGGATCGAGGTCGACGACCGCATCGTGCTGACCGGCAACTTCACCGGGCCGAAGATCGCGGAGCTGCTCCAGCCGTTCAGCGCCAACAGCGCGCGCTTCTTCACCAACGCCGTCGACACCCGCACCAGCGGCGTGGACGTGACGGCGGCCTGGCGCGCACCGGCGGGCCGCCTGGGCCGCCTGGTGCTGCGGGCCTCCTACGGCCACAACCACACCACCATCGTGGGCGAGCGCCCGACGCCGCCCCCGCTGGCGGGCTACGAGCAGGTGCTGTTCGACCGCGTCGAGCGCCGGCGCCTCGAGTGCGGCCAGCCGCGCGACGGCGCGCGCGCCTCGGGCGAGTGGCGCCGGGCGGCCTGGGGGCTCGACCTGCGCCTGGCGCGCTACGGTGCGGTTTGCAGCTTCACGGCCAACGCGGCCGACGACCAGGAGTACGGGGCGCGCTGGCTGGCCGACCTCGAGCTCACCTACCGGATCGCGGGGGCCACCCTGGGCCTGGGGGTGCAGAACCTCGCCAACGCAATGCCCGACCGCAACCTGCCGCAGAACTCGTTCTTCGGCATCCAGACCTTCCCGGGCCACTCGCCCTTCGGCATGAACGGACGCTTCGTCTACGTCCAGGCGGCCATGACGTTCTGAGGGCCGCCTCAGCCCTCCGCCGGCGGGGACAGCTCGGCCAGGGCGGCCCGGGCGCCCTCGTGGGCGGGGTCGACGGTCAGCACCTGGCGCAGGGCGCGCTCGGCCCGGATGCGCAGCCCCTTGCCGCGGTAGACGTGCGCCAGCAGCAGCAGCGCCTCCACGTGGCGCGGGTTCTCGCGGGTGACCTCCGCCAGCAGTTCCTCTCCGCGGTGCAGCCACTTGGGGTTCTTGAGCACGCAGCGGGCCAGCAGCAGGTTGACCAGCTGGCGCTGGGCCGAGGTCTGCACGTCGGGCAGGATCGACTCGAGCTCCTGGATCGCGTCCCAGTACTTCTCCTGCTTGATCAGCCCCTGGGCGTGCCCCACGCGCGCCTCGATCGGCACGGCCGGCGGCGGGGCGGCGGGGGCGGCCGGCGCGGCGGGTGGCTCGGTGGGGCCCGCGGCCCCGACGGGGCGCCGCTGCAACCCCAGCTGCTGCTCGTAGTCGGCGCGGCGGCGCGTGTCGGTCAGCACGCGCTGCGCGTCGGCCAGCCGCGCCATGATCGCCCCCACCTCGGCCTGCAGGTCGGTGATGCCCGAGGCCCGCAGCTTGTCCG
>JBDIBD010000596.1:0-3038 GCA_039812725.1 Vicinamibacteria bacterium
AGCTCGACGGCCTGGCTCGCGAGGGCGCCCTCGCGGTCGGGGCGCAGGAGCGCCCAGCGGCCGGCCAGCCGGGCCTCGCCCCGGCCGTGCAGGCCGAAGTCGTACACGTCCAGCACCACGCGGCAGCGGGCCCTGGCCCCCGAGCGCACGGGGAAGCGCACGACGCGCTGCCCCGGCAGCAGCTTGGCGAGGTTCTCCGCCAGCACCCGCGTCGTGCCCTCGTCGAGAGGCTCGGCCCAGCGCAGGAACTCGTCCACCCGCAGCTCGCCCGGCGCCACCTCGGTCACGAGCTGCGGGCGCTGGAGGTGCCCCGGCAGGCGTGCCGGCATGACGGCGACCAGGCCGCCCTGCGCCTCGGCCGCGGTGGCCGCCGCCGGCTCGGCCACCGAGCGCAGGTAGAAGAAGCGCGCCTCGGGCGTGCGCTTGAGCGACACGCAGCCCGGGAGGCCGAGCGCCACGAGCAGCAGGACGGGCGACAACCGGAGCCGGGTGCTCATCACTTCCTCTCCTCTGCCCGCGGCTTGCCGAGCACGACCGCCTCGGGGTGGGTCTGGACGTAGTCCACCAGGTTGCGCACGGCCTGCAGCGTGTGGCGCAGGTCCTGAAGGGCCTCGGTGGCCACCACCTGGGTGTCGTCGCTGCGCTCCAGGGCGCGCTCGAGCCTGTCGAGGGAGCCCTGGCCGCGCTCCAGCGTCGCCCGCGCCTCGCGCAGCGTGGCGCTGGCCTCGCCGCCGGTCTCGCGGGCCTGCGCCTCCAGCGTGGTCATCAGGGAGCGGGTCTCCTGCAGCCGCAGGCGGGCCTCGGCCAGGGTCGGCCCCAGCTCCTGCACCGAGCGCCGCGCGCCGGACAGCGTGTCCTTCAGGTCGCGCGACTCGAGCAGCTCGCGCAGGCTCTGCAGCGCGCGGCGCACGTCCTCCAGCATCTGGTCGAGGGGCAGGTCGGCGATCTTGGTCAGGATCGTGTCGGCCCGCTCGCCGAGCTTCTCCATGGCGGTGGGCGTGGTGGGCAGCTCGGGGTAGCGCGGGCTCAGGCCGGCCATGCGCTTGGGCTCGCCGGGCAGCAGGTCGAGGTCGATGTAGCGCTGCCCGGTGAGCAGGCTCTGGCTGAGCATGCGGGCCCGCAGGCCGCGCTGGATGAGGGCGTCGGCCAGGGCCTGGCCGCGCAGGCTCGCGAACGGCTGCGCCACGCCCTTGGGGGTCTCCACGAAGGCGCGGTTGAGCTCGATCACCACCTCGATCTGCACCAGCGGGTCGGGGCGGCCGGTCAGGATGGCGTTGACCTCCTTGACCTCGCCGATCTTGATGCCCCGGAAGGTGACCGGCGCGCCGGGGTTGAGGCCGCGCACGGAGCCCGGGAAGAAGACGGCGAAGCGCTCCTTGGGGGTCAGCCAGTCGATCGACGTGAGCGTGGCGACGGCCACCAGGGCCAGCGCCACCGCTCCCAGCACGAAGGCCCCCACCAGCCGGGGGTGCGTGCGGGCGCTCACAGCCGCCCCCGCTGGAGGAAGGCGCGCAGCTTGGGATCGGGGTGATCCCGCAGCTCGCTCGGCTTGCCCTGGGCAATCATGGTCTTGCGCTCCGCGTCGAGGAAGACGGCGTTGTCGCCCAGCTCGAAGATGCTGGGCAGCTCGTGGGTCACCAGCACGACCGTGGTGCCGGCGCTGTCGCGCAGCTCGAGGATCAGGTCGTCGAGCCGCCGCGAGCTGAGCGGGTCGAGCCCGGCCGAGGGCTCGTCGAAGTAGAGGATCTCGGGGTCGAGGGCCATGGCCCGCGCCAGGCCGGCGCGCTTGCGCATGCCGCCGCTGATCTCGGCCGGGTAGTGCTCCTCGAAGCCGGCCAGCCCCACCAGGGCCAGCTTCAGGCGCGCCACCCGGGCGGCCTCGGCCGCCGGCAGGGCGGCCCGCTCGACCAGGGTCAGGGCCACGTTCTCCTCGAGCGTCATCGAGCTGAACAGCGCCGCCGCCTGGAACAGCACGCCGAAGCGGCGCTTGAGCCGCTCGCGCTCTTCCTCGGCCGCGGCCCAGAAGGGCTGGCCGCCGTAGAGCACCTCGCCGGCCGCCGGCTGCTGCAGGCCGATCATGTGGCGCATCAGCGTGCTCTTGCCGCAGCCGCTGTCGCCCATGATCACGAAGATCTCGCCGCGCCGCACCTCGAAGCCGAGGTCGCGCTGGACCACCCGCGGGCCGAAGGCCATGGTCAGGCCGCGCACCTCGACCTGCGCCGCGCTCAAGCCGCGCTCCTCACAGGTGCACCACGTGCAGGAGCACCGTGGCCACGGCGTCCGTCACCACCACCAGCACGATGCCCATCACCACCGCCTTGGTGGCGGCCTCGCCCACGGACGCGGCGCTGCGGCCGCAGCGCAGGCCGTAGTAGCAGCCGGTCAGGGCCACCACGGCGCCGAAGAGCACGCTCTTGCCCAGGCCGATCCAGACGTGGCGCAGGGCCAGCGCCTCCTGGGTCTGGCGCAGGTACTGCACCGTGCCGATGTCGAGCAGCGTGACGCCCACGAAGGCCCCGCCCAGGATGCCCATCAGGTCCGCGTAGGCCACCAGGGCCGGCAGCATGGCGGCCGTGGCCAGCACCCGCGGCAGCACCAGGAACTCGGTCGGCCGCAGCCCCATCGTGCGCAGGGCGTCGACCTCCTCGTTGACGGTCATGGTGCCCAGCGAGGCCGCGAAGGCGGCGCCCGTGCGGCCGGCCATCACGATGCCCGTCATCAGCGCGCCCAGCTCGCGGGCCACGCCGATGGCCACCAGGTTGGCCACGTAGATCGAGGCCCCGAACTGCTGCAGCTGCACCGCGCCCACGAAGGCCAGCACGGCCCCGATCAGGAAGTTGATCAGGGCCACGATGCCCAGGGCGGCCACGCCGCCGGCCTCGACGGCGTGGAGCAGGTCGAGGCGCCTGTAGCGGGCGCGCCCGCGCAGCGCCGCGTGCGCCGCCTGCACCGTCTCGCCCAGGAACTCGAGCGCGTCGCCGGCCGTCCTCCAGGCGCGCAGGGCGATCCGGCCGACGCGGGCGGTGAGCGCGTCGTCG
>JBDIBD010000597.1:0-3034 GCA_039812725.1 Vicinamibacteria bacterium
GGGCCAGGCGGGCGGCCAGGGGCTCGGGGGACGGGGCGACGGCAGCGGGCGGCGCGGCGCGGCGGCGGCGCTTCTGGGCCATGGGGACCGCGAGGTTAGCACGCGGCCGGCTGGCCGCTCCGCGACGAGCCGGATACACTCGAGCTGGGAGGAGTCGAACCTCATGGCGAAGCGCGTCTTTCTCTTTCTCGTGACGAACCTGGCCGTGGTCGTGGTCCTGTCGCTGGTCGTGAACCTGCTGACGGCAGCCGGCATCATCCCGCCCTGGGGCCGCGGGGACCTGTTCGGCCTGGCGATCTTCTGCCTGATCTGGGGCATGGGCGGCAGCTTCATCTCGCTGCAGCTCTCGCGCTGGGTGGCCAAGCGCTCGATGGGCGTGCAGCTCGTGGACGGCCGCACCGGGCACCCCGACCTGGACTGGCTGCACGAGACCGTCGGCCGGCTGGCTCGCCAGGCCGGCCTGCCGATGCCCGAGGTGGGCTACTACGAGTCGCCCGAGGTCAACGCCTTCGCTACCGGCCCCAGCCGGCGGCGGTCGCTGGTGGCGGTCTCGACCGGCCTGCTGCGCGGCATGCGGCGCGAGGAGGTCGAGGGGGTGCTGGGCCACGAGCTGTCCCACGTGGCCAACGGCGACATGGTCACCATGACCCTGCTGCAGGGCGTGCTGAACGCCTTCGTGATGTTCTTCGCGCGCATCGTGGCCTCCGTGGTCTCGTCGGCCATCTCGCGGCGCGACGACGACGAGCGCCCGGGCTTCCTGGACCACATGATCTACATGGCGGTCGTGATGGTGATGGAGATCGCGCTGGGGATCCTGGCCTCGCTCGTCACGGCCTGGTTCTCGCGCCGGCGGGAGTTCCGCGCCGACGCCGGCAGCGCGCAGCTGGCGGGCCGCGACCGCATGCTGGCGGCCCTGCGGCGGCTGCAGTCGCAGCGCGAGCTGGTCGACCCGGGCAACGCCGCCCTGGCCAGCTTCAAGATCGCCGGCCGCCCGGGCTTCCTGGCCCTCTTCTCGACCCACCCGCCCCTCGAGCAGCGCATCCGCGCGCTGGAAACGGCGGCCTGACGGGGCGCCGTCCGCCCACGCCCCGTCATCCTGGGGAGCGCCCGACAGACCGGCGACGAAGGATCTGATCGCGAGCGAGGCTGGCCGACAGATCCTTCGCTCCCGAGCCTGACTTTGTCGCTCAGGATGACGGTGGGGCGTGGCCCCCGGCCATTTTCAGGAACCCCTGCCGACCTCCCTGCGTAATAGGTTGTGACGGCAAGCACACAGTCGGCTGCCAGGCCGGTCCACGGCGGCTGGGAGGCGGGTTCCAATGTCGAGACTCAAGGGGGGACGTGCGCGCCGGCGGCTGCTGATCGCCGTGGGCGTGGTCGTGCTGGGCGGCGCCGCGGTGGCCCTGCGCCCGAAGCCCGAGGCCGGCCCGCCCAAGGACGACGTGCGCACCGCCAAGGCCCAGACCGGCGACGTGCAGGTGCGGGTGACCGAGGTCGGCTCGGTCGAGCCGCAGGTCAAGGTCGACGTCAAGTCGGTGCTCTCGGGCCAGGTGGTCGAGCTGCTGGTGCGCGAGGGCGACCGGGTGCGGCGCGGCCAGGTGCTGGCCCGGGTGGAGCCCGACGTCAACCAAGCCCGCGACCTGTCGCAGGTCAAGAACGCGGTCCAGGAGGCGCGCATCGCCCTCAACCAGGCCGAGGACAACAACCGCCGCAACGTCGACCTGCTGGGCCAGGGCCTGCTCTCGACCCGCGAGGGGATGGAGAGCGACTCGCGCTACAAGTCGGCCAAGGCGGCCTACGACGCGGCCCTCGAGAAGTACCGCATCGTCGAGGAGAGCGGCGTGCCGATCGCGCTGGCCGAGGCCGGCAGCGTGCAGCGCCTCAACGTGACCGCGCCCATGGACGGTGTCGTCATCCGGCGGCCGGTCGAGCTGGGCGACACGGTCACCTCGGGCGTCTCGTCCTTCAACGCCGGCACGGTCCTGATGACCGTGGCCGACGTGGGCACGATGATCGTCAAGGCCGGCGTCAACGAGGTCGACATCGGCAAGGTGCGCCTGCAGCAGCCCGTGCGGGTCTCGCTCGACGCCTACCCCAAGGTGCGCTTCGCCGGCGTCATCCAGCGCATCGCCCCGGCGGCGCGCCTGGAGGACAAGGTCAAGGTCTTCGACGTCGAGATCGCCATCGAGCGCCAGGGGGCCGAGCTGCGCACCGGCATGACCGCCAACATCGACGTGCTGGGCGAGCGCCGCGAGAAGGTGCTCACGGTGCCGGTCGAGGCGCTCTTCCGCCAGGACGAGGCCGAGGTGGTCTACGTGCGCAAGCCCGCCCCGGCGCCGGCCCAGAAGGCCGAGGGCGGGCTGTTCGGCACGGCCCTGGCGGCCGGCAAGAAGGACGAGAAGGCCGCGCCGCTCGACGACAAGGACCGCTGGAAGGAGCGCTTCGAGCGCCGCACGGTGGAGACCGGCCTGGCCAGCTTCGAGAAAGTCCAGGTGGTGGCCGGCCTCAAGGAGGGCGAGGAAGTGGCCCTCGAGGACCCCACCCGCCCGAAGGAGAAGAAGTCCCGTGACTAGCCTGGCCCTGCCGCTGCCGCAGGTCGCCGCGGGCCCCGTCGAGGCGGCGGCGACCGCCCAGCTGATCCGGCTCGAGAACGTCACCAAGACCTACGACCAGGGCGAGCTGGCCGTGCAGGCCCTGCGCGGCATCGACCTCGAGCTGCAGCGCGGCCAGATGACCGCCATCATCGGCCCCTCGGGCTCGGGCAAGTCGACCCTGATGCACATCGTGGGCTGCCTCGACACGCCCAGCACCGGCACCTACCTGCTCGAGGGGCAGGACGTGGCCCAGCTCTCCTCGTTCCAGCTGGCCGGCATCCGCAACCGCAAGGTCGGCTTCGTCTTCCAGACCTTCAACCTGCTGCCCAAGGCCTCGCTGCTGCGCAACGTCGAGCTGCCGCTGCTGTACGCGGGCGTGCCGGCCGGCGACCGGCGGGAGCGCGCGGCCGCCGCGCTGGCGCAGGTCGGCCTGGGCGACC
>JBDIBD010000598.1:0-3027 GCA_039812725.1 Vicinamibacteria bacterium
GGCCGGCCGCTGCTGATCGAGGCCCTGCGCGCGCTGGCGGGGCAGGCGGGGGTGCGCGTGCGCGGCTTCGCGGACATGACGGCCGGGGAGGTGAGCGCGCGGACCGGCCTGTCGGCCGCCGCGGCCGAGCTGGCGCTGCAGCGGGAGTTCGACGAGCCGTTCCTGGTCGAAGACGGCGAGGCAGCGCTGCAGGCCCTGTCCGAGGCCGCCGCAGGCCGCGGCCTGCAGGTCAGCCACGGCGGCCGCTTCCACCACCTCGTGGGCGGCAGCGACAAGGGCCTGGCCGTCCGCACCCTGCTTTCGCTGCACGAGCGGGCCGGCCGCGTCTTCCGCTCCGTCGGCCTCGGCGACGCGGCCACCGACCTGCCGCTGCTGCGGGCCGTCGAGCGCCCGGTGGTGGTCCCGCGCGCGGATGCCACCCTCGACCCGCTGCTGGCAGCCGAGCTGCCTGGGGCCGAGCGGGCACCGGGGCCCGGGCCCGCCGGCTGGGGCGCCGCGGTGCTCGCGATCCTGGCCGGGCGCAGGCTGCCCGTCGTGGCCGAGGACCGATGAGCGCCGCGCCCCGCCTGCCGGCCGAGGTCGAGGCGCGCCTCAGCGAGCTGGGGCAGGTCGACCTGCTGGTCGGCATCCCGAGCTTCAACAACGCCCGCACCATCGGCCACGTGGTGCGGGCGGCGGCCGCCGGGCTGGCCAAGCACTTCCCCGGCGCGCGGGCCGTGATCGTCAACTCCGACGGTGGCTCGCGGGACGGCACGCCGGAGGTCGTGGCGGCCGCCGAGTTCTCGCCGGCCACGATCCTGGTCTCCCACCCGCTCAGCCCGGTGCACAAGATCGTCACCCCCTACGACGGCCTCCCGGGCAAGGGCAGCGCGCTGCGCACCATCTTCGCCATCGCCGAGCGGCTGCAGGCGCGCGCCTGCGCCGTGGTGGACTCGGACCTGCGCAGCGTGACCCCGGAGTGGTTCGAGCTGCTGCTGGCGCCGGTGCTGCACCGGCAGTTCGACTTCGTGGCGCCGCTCTACCTGCGCCACAAGTACGACGGCACCATCACCAACTCGATCGTCTACCCGCTGACGCGGGCGCTCTACGGGCAGGAGGTGCGGCAGCCCATCGGCGGGGACTTCGGCTTCTCGGGACGGCTGGCCGCCCACTACCTCACGAAGCCGGTCTGGGAGTCGAACGTGGCCCGTTTCGGCATCGACATCTGGATGACCACCACCGCCCTGGCCGACGGCTTCCGGGTCTGCCAGAGCTTCCTGGGGGCCAAGATCCACGACGCCAAGGACCCCGGGGCCGACCTCGCGGCCATGTTCGTCCAGGTGGTCTCGTCGGTCTTCGACCTGATGCACACCTACCGCGAGCGCTGGCCGGGGGTGAGCGGGGCGGCCGAAGTGCCCCTGTTCGGCTTCCCCCACGGCGTGGGCCTCGAGCCGGTGGCGGTCGACACGCAGCGCATGCTGGGGATCTTCCGGCAGGGCGCGCGCGACTTGCACGAGGTCTGGCAGCGGGCCCTCGACGAGCGCACGCTCGCGGAGGTCGGCGCCGTGGCCGGGGCCTCGGCCCGGCCGTTCCACTTCCCCGACCGGCTGTGGGTGCGGGCCGTCTACGACTTCGCCACGGCCTACCAGCGCCGGGCGCTGCCGGGCGACCAGCTCATCGGCTCGATGGTGCCGCTCTACCTGGGGCGCACGGCCTCGTTCGTGCTGCAGACGGCCGACAGCGACGCCGACCAGGTCGAGGCCGCCATCCGGGCGCTGGCCGACGAGTACCTGTCACAGAAGGCCTACCTGCTCCAGCGCTGGGGCTAGGGGGCCGGGAGGCCTGCCATGTGGGAGTTCCTGGGCGAGGTGATCCGCAAGACCCTGGCCGGCTTCGGCGAGCGCCTGGGGGACTTCGGCCCCAATCTGCTGGCCATGCTGCTGATCCTGGCCACGGGCTTGCTGGCCTCCGGCCTGCTGCACCTGGTCCTGAGGCTGGCCCTGCCGCGGCTGGGCTTCGACCGCTTCGCGCAGCGGCTGGGGCTCACGCTCGTGCTGCAGAAGGGCGGCATCACGCGGCCGGCCTCGGCCGTGGCGGCGGCCCTCCTGGCCTGGGGCCTGCTGGCGGTCTTCGTGCTGCTGGGCATCGGCGCGCTGAACCTGCAGTTCGCGATGGACCTGGTGTCGCAGGCCTTCGCCTACCTGCCCCAGGTGCTCGTGGCGCTGGCCCTGCTCGTGCTGGGGGCGCTGGTCAGCGCCTTCGTGCGCCGCAGCGTGCTCATTGCCGCGGTCAACGCCGGCCTGCCCTCCGCCCGGCTGCTGGCCAGCGGCGTGCACACGGCGCTGATGATCCTGTTCGCGGCCATGGCCCTCGAGCACCTGGGCGTGGGCCGCCACGTCATCCTGGCCTCCTTCACGATCCTCTTCGGCGGCGTGGTCTTCGCCTTGGCGCTGGCCTTCGGCCTGGCGGGGCGCGACCTGGCGCGCGGCTTCCTGGAACGGCTGGTGCGGACTCCGGAGCCAGGTGGCAGCGAGGGCAACGGCCTGCGCCACCTGTGATCAGCCCTCCGGCCGAAACGTCGCGGCCCAGATCCTCACCAGGGCCGCGTCGAGGGCCGGCGGGCGGCGGTCGAAACGCTGCACCGGCCCCGGGCCGCCCGGCCCCAGCGTCAGGCGCACGCCCCACAGCCCCTGGTCGGAGACCTCGCCGTAGCCGAAGCGCAGGTCCTCGATCTCGACCGTGCGCGCTCCGTGCTGCTCGCTCACGCGCCAGGTGACCTGGCCCATCGCGAACCAGACGAAGAGGTCCACGTCGGCCGAGTCGCGCAGCGCGGCCAGGGCCTCGGGCGGCGGCTCGTCGAAGCGCCCCCAGGCGATCCGGTGCGGGCGCCAGAGGCTCAGCAGGCCCACGCGCACCTCGCTCCCCTGGCGCGCCACCACGCGCCGCAGCCAGGGCTGCAGCAGCGTCGGGTAGGCGTCCACGCGCGCCCCGCTCCAGCCGTCGGCCGCCAGTTGGCGGCGCGCCTCGGCCGCGGCGCGCGCGTTGAGC
>JBDIBD010000599.1:0-3011 GCA_039812725.1 Vicinamibacteria bacterium
GCCACCTCGCTTACGAGCAGGCCTACAAGCAGCGCTCCATCAACAACATCCGCCGCCAGGCCCACAACCTCGGCTTCCACCTCGTCGCTGCGACCACGGGGGAGGTTTCTTAGCAGGAGCACCGGCGGAGTCGGCGACGAAGGACCTGATCGCCCAGCGTCGCCGCAGGCGACTCGACGACGGGAGCGGGGCCGACAGATCCTTCGCTCCCGGTTCGGCGCCGTCGCTCAGGATGACGGGGGCGGCCCGGCTAGGCGGCCTCGGGGTGGGCCTGGCGGCGCTGCAGCAGGTGGCGCAAGACCAGGTAGGCCAGCAGGCCGGCCAGGAGCCCCAGCACGGTGTTGCCCACCAGGTAGGGCATCACGTAAGGCCGCAGGCTGGCCAGCAGGGCGACGTAGAAGGCCGAGCCGTGCAGCTTCCAGTCGATGGCGTGCAGGCCGTGGGCGGGCACGCCCAGGAGCGCGCAGCCGAGCAGCGTGCCGGCCATGTACATCGGCGCGATGGTCCAGGGGTTGTTGACGTAGGCCCCGGTCAGCAGCGCCGCGCGGCTGAGGCGGAAGTAGAAGCCGATGGCCAGGGCCAGGCCGGTGTGGATGCCCAGGATCGGGAAGAAGGCGATGAAGACCCCGATCCCGAAGGCCAGCGCGGTGCGGTGCGGGCTGCCCTCGACGTGCAGCAGCGCCCGCAGGGCCCGCGCGACCCGACTCACCCCCGCCCTCCCGGGCGGCCGGGGCGGGGCTGGGTCTTGAAGTGGTCGAAGGCCGCCGGCTCGAGCGGCTCGAGCCCCTTCTCGGTGCGGATCGAGACGCTCGGCGTCCCCTCCCCGAACTCGCCCACGGTGGCGAGCGGCAGGTTCCAGACCACCGCCAGGTCGCGCAGGGCCTCGAGGTCCTCCGGGGCCACGGCCAGCAGCAGCTGGTAGTCCTCGCCGCCGTGCAGCGCCAGCGCCAGGCTGTCGCCGCCGCGGGCGCGCTCGAGCCCGGCCATGCGCGGGTCCACGGGCACGGCCGCCACGTCGATCCAGGCCGAGACGCCCGAGGCCTGGCACAGGCTGAGCAGGTCGCCCGACAGGCCGTCGGAGACGTCCATGCAGGCGTGCGCGATGTCGTGCTCCGAGAGAGCCCGGCCGAAGGGCAGCGGCGGCGCGGGGTCGAGGTGCGCGCGCAGGCAGTGGCGCACGGCCTCGGCCGAGGAGGGGGTCCAGACGCCCGTGGCCTCGAGCTGTCCGTCGGGGCCCAGCCGCGCCCCCTGGCGCAGCAGGCGCACGCCGGCCGCGGCGGCGCCCAGCGTGCCCGTCACCACGATCAGGTCGCCGGGCCGGGCCCCGTCGCGCCGCAGCACCCGGTCGGCCTGGCCCAGCAGGGTCACGTCGATCACCACCGGGCCCTCGGTGGAGGCCAGGTTGCCGCCCACGATGCTCACGCCGGCCTCGGCGGCGCGCTCCAGCAGGCCGTCGTAGAGCCCGTCCAGGAAGGCGAACGGCAGCAGCTTCGGCAGGCACAGCGAGACGGTGGCGTAGCGCGGCAGGCCCGCCATCGAGGCGATGTCCGACAGGTTGATCGAGAGCGCCTTGCGCCCCAGCAGGGGCGCCGGCGTCCACTCGCGCAGGAAGTGGACCCCCTCGACCATGGTGTCGGTGGTGACGAGCGTGGCGGCGGTGGTCTCGACCACCGCGGTGTCGTCGCCCACCCCGACGGTGACCCCCTCGCCGCGGGGGATGCGCTGGCGCAGGTACTCGAGCAGGGCGCGCTCGCCCACCTCGGACAGCGGCTTTTCGGGCTCGATCACGCGTGGCCTCCTTCGACGGCGGCCGGGTGAGGCAGCACGGAAGGTCCCCCGCCTTTACCGTGTGGAAGGGTGACCCGAACCGGGTCACAAGGTGGGAACCCTGCAAGCCGCTTCAGGCTTCCTCAGCTCGGAGGCATGCTCACCGCGGCCTGACGACGGATCCCCAAGGTAAGGACGTTGGTTCGAGGTTTCCGCGCTCCATCACGAGCAACGCAGGGGACCTTTGAGAGCATCTTAGCCAGCGCCGCGCCCCGAAGCAAGGCTCTCGCGCCCTCGGGCCTCAGCCCTCGAGGACCAAGGCCAGCTCCTCCGCCAGCCGCCGGGCGCGGCGCTCCGCGGCCTGGTCGCCGCTCTGGGCCCCCTCGCGCGCCGCGAACAGCTCGTCGGCCACGTTGAGGGCGGCCAGCACAGCGATGCGCTGCGAGTCCACGGTCTTGGTCGAGCGCGCGACCTCCTTCATCTTGCCGTCCACGAAGGCCGCCAGGCGCTCGACGTAGCCGGGGTCGGCCCCCGCCCGCACGGCGTACGTCTGCCCGAAGATCTCGACGTGCACGAGGCTGGGCTGCTCGGCCATGGGACCTCCGCCAGCAGATTTGACCACAGTTTCCGGCTCGCCGGCCGGGCTGGTCGAGCTGGCTACTCCAGCGCCTCGAGCAGCTCCACCAGCCGCACGATGCGGCTCTTGATCTCCTCGCGCTCGCCGCGCAGGCCCTTGAGCTCCTTCTGCATGGCCTCGACCTCGCGGGCCTGGTCGCCGGACTGCTGGTGCTCCTTCTCCAGCGCGTGCAGGCGCTTCTCGGCGTCCTGGAGGCGGGCGCGGGCCTTGTGGACCTGCTCCTCGAGCTCCTTGTTTTCCTGGCGCAGCCGCTTGACCGTCTCGGCCGCCTTCTTGACCTTCTGCTCGAGGAGGTCGAAGCCGTTCTCCATGCTCACACTCCGCGGATCTCGATCCCGGCCGCGCGCAGGGCCGCGATCACCTGTTCGGTGGAGGCCTGGGCCTCCTCGGCGGTCAGCGTGCGCTCATCGTGGCGGAAGCGCAGGCCGAGGGTCAGGCTGACCTTGCCGGCCGGAACCGGCGGCTTGTCGTAGCGGTCGACGAACGTCACCCGCCGCAGCAGCGGCCCGGCCGCGGCGCGCACGCGCGCCTCCAGGTCGCGGGCCTCGACGGCGGCGTCCAGCAGCAGCGAGAGGTCGCGCTCGACGGCCGGGAAGCGCGGCAGCGG
>JBDIBD010000600.1:0-2993 GCA_039812725.1 Vicinamibacteria bacterium
CACGCGCTTCCGGGACGCGGCCCAGCCACCGACGTGGCGGGACATCTCGCAGGAGCTGGAGGCTGCCGGAGAGCTGGCCGGGGCGGCCTACGCCGACGCCCGCGCCTCTCTCCTCGAGAGCCAACCGGGCCGCCTTGCGGGCCCCGACGTCGGCGGCGGCGCCACCGGCGCCGGCGCCCGGGTGCTGGTCTTCCCCGCCGCGCGCGTGGGCGTGGTCCAGGTGCGCCCCTGGCTGAGCGACGAGCCCTGGACGGAGGGCTCGCCGGCGTGCGGGCACGTCGTCGTTCGCGCTGGGCTCGAGGCGCGGCTGCGACTCGACGAGGACGAGCCCCGCCTGGTGGAGGTGCTCGAGCGCCTGGGTCCGGGTGACGTGCAGGACCTCGACCTGTGCGACCAGCGCGTCGACGACGGCGTGCTGGCGCGCCTGCAGCGCTTCGTCGGCCTGCGCCGGCTGTCCATCGCGGGCGCCGACCTGGCCTGCTCGGGGGCGCTCGCGAACCCGACGCTGCTCGTCGGTGCGCGGCTGGGCGAGATCCACGACCAGACCCTCGGCTTCGGGCCCACGGACGAAGGCCTCCGCCACCTGGCTGCGCTGCGGGAGCTCCGGGAGCTCGACATCTCGGTGAGCGGGGTCGGCGACCGCGGCCTCGCGAGCCTTCGGCCGCTTCAGCTCCTGGAGGTGCTCCACCTGGACGGCACCGGCCTGACCGACCGGGGCCTGGACACGGTGGCGGGGTTCAGCCGGCTGCGAGCGCTCGACCTGAGCAGGACGCAGGTCGGGCCGGAGGGGCTCGCGGCGCTCGCCCGCCTGCCGGCGCTGGAGTTCCTGAGCGTGGGCGGCATCGACCTGGCCGACGCACCCGACGGGCTCTTCGGCGACTTTCCCGCCCTGCGCGTCCTGCAGGCCTCCCGCACGGGCCTGCCGATCCCGGCGCTCTGGGGCTGCGCCCGGCTGGAACGGCTCGACCTCTCGGGCCACGGTCTCACGACCGAGGACACGCTGCTGGCCCTGGCCGACCTTCCCAGCCTCCGCACGCTGCTCCTGGCCGACATGCGGGGCGACGTGGCGCCGGCCATCGCTGCCCTCCGCGCGGCGGGCGGCGCGCACATCCAGGTCGTCCGGAATCGCGAGGACGGCTTCATGGGCGTCGAGGGGACGTTCTACGCTCAGGCGCCCGAGGAGTGAGGGGCAACGTGATCCGCCGGCTGCAGGCGATGCTGGGCCTCGAGCGGCGCGCCCGGGATCGCTGCGTCCTGCGTGAGGCCGCCGTGCAGCACTACTACGGCGCGCCGGCGGGCGCCTGGCGGTGGGCCCGGTACGACCGCTACTCCGACCTGCAAGTGGGAGGAATCGCCATGATCGCGACCGCCCGTGCCCGCGCCCTTGGCCTGCAGCTGGCCCTGTCCCTCGTGTCGGCCCCCTGGTGCGGGGCCGCGCTCGAGCCGCGCGACTCGGTGGTCAAGGTCTACGTCCAGAGCCTGCAGGCGCCCTACGGGTCACCCTGGGAGAGCGGCCGCGTGGAGTCCTCTTCCGGGTCGGGCTTCGTGATCGCAGGCCGGCGCATCCTGACCAATGCCCACGTGGTGGCGGGGGCCACCCTCGTGGAGGTCCGACGGCAGGGAGATGCGGACAGGTTCCAGGCGCGCGTGCTGTGGGTCTCGCACACACCGGACCTGGCGTTGCTCGCGGTGGACGGGCCCGGCTTCTTCGAGGGCGTGGCGCCCCTCGAGCTGGGCGAGCTCCCCACGCTGCAGCAGGAAGTGACCGTGCTGGGCTTTCCCCTGGGGGGCGACACCCTCAGCGTCACCCGCGGCGTGGTCTCACGCGTCGAGCACAGCCCGGGCGCGCACAGCTGGGCCGACATGCTGGCGGCGCAGATCGACGCCGCGGTCAACCCCGGCAACTCCGGCGGGCCCGTGCTGGCCGCCGGGCGCGTGGTCGGTGTGGCCTACCAGGGCCTGGGCGGCGCGGAGGGGGTCTCGTACATGATCCCGACGCCGGTGGTCAGGCAGTTCCTGCGGGACGTGGAGGACGGGCGCATCGACGGCGTGCCGAGCTGCGGGATCTTCCAGGCCGACAAGCTCGAGAGCCAGGCGCTGCGCGACCTGCTGGCCCTGCCCGCGGGCCGCAGCGGGCTGCTGGTGAGGGCCCTCGTCCCTGCCTCAGACGCCGCCCGGGTGCTGCGGCCGCGCGACGTGGTCATGTCGATCGAGGGCCAGGCCATCGGAAACGACACGAGCGTGGAGCTGCGGCCGCGCGAGCGCACGAGCTTCCGCCTGCTCTGCGACCTGAAGCAGCTAGGCGAGGCCGTGAAGGTGGAGGTGTGGCGCGATGGCCAGTCCTTCGCCACGAGTCTGGCCCTCGACGTGCCCTACGGCCTCCTGCACGATCGGGTGCCCTACGTCCTGGAACAGCCGCCGCGCTACTTCGTCTATGGCGGCCTGGTGTTCGCCCCGCTCACCAAGAATCTGCTCTTCGACCTGGGCTGGACGAGGGGCCCCGCCGAGATGATGGCCCTGGCCTTCCGGAGCGGAGACACCCGGGAGCCCGGGCGGGAGCTGGTGGTGCTGCAGCGCATCCTGGGTGACGAGGTCAACCGGGGCTACGACGGCGTCGGGCCGGGCCTGGTCAAGACGATCGACGGCAATCGCCCGCGGGACCTCCCCAACGCCCTGGAGCTGGTGGAAGGCGGGTCCGCGCCCTATCTGTCGGTCGAGTTGGAGTCGGGGCAGATCGTGGCCCTGGAGCGAGCGGCCGTGCGGCGCCGGCAGCAGGAGATCCTGAAGACGTACGAGGTTCGCGCCGATCGGTCGGTCGCACTGACCCGCCAGGGCCAGTAGCCGCCGCATGGCCTGAGAGAACGGTCAGTCGGAGTCGAACTCCCCGTCCTCGTTCTCCTTGTACATGTACTTCACGCAGTCCTTCATCAGCAGGATGTTGGGCGCGTCCGTGCGATGGACCTTGAGCGCCGCGCGGTCGTACCACTCGATCG
>JBDIBD010000601.1:0-2992 GCA_039812725.1 Vicinamibacteria bacterium
GATCTCCGGGGCGGCCACGACCACGTCGCGCCCCAGCGCCCGCAGCGCGCGGGCCTCGTCCGCCAGGCGCGAGGTCTTGCCGCTGCCGGGCGCGTAGGCCAGGAACAGGCGCAGCGGGGCGGGGGCGGGGGCCACGGGGCGAGAGGACACTGGAGCGGCGCGCGAAAGTCAAACGCGGGGCGGGTCGGCGCGCCCGCCCCGCGCCGGGCTTCAGCGGATGAAGTAGCCGGCCACGCGCCAGCGGCCGTCCTTCTCGAGCAGGGTCGTGACCGTCTCGGTGGCCTGCTGCTTGTGCTCGTAGGAGACCGCGAGCTCGATCACGACGTAGTCCCCGTCGGGCGCCCCCGGCAGCGACGTCGCGGACTGCGAGGAGCGCACCTGGCGCGACAGCAGCCTGCCCAGCGGCCCGCGGACGGCGCCGAGCTGCTGCTCCCACCGCGCCTTCGTGACCGCGCCCCGGAAGAGGGCGGCGGCCTGGTCCCAGCTCGCGCCGTACCGGCCCGCGTCGACCTCGGCCAGCCAGGCCGTCGCGGCCGTGACCGCCGGCGGCTGGGCCGTCGCCGCCCCCTCGCTCAACCAGGCCCCCGCGGTGATCCCGGAGAGGCCCACCGCCATCGCCATCGTCGCCAGCACGCCGTTCAGTGCGCTCATCGCTTCATCTCCGTGAACAGGATCGTCTCACTCCGTCGCCGGGGGCGTCTCGGGCTTGAAGCGCGCCCCCAGGTCGGCCGCCAGCTTCTCCAGCTCGGCCAGGGCCTCGGGCCCGCCCGCCTGGAAGCCGGCCTTCTCGGCCAGGAACAAGGCCGCCAGCTGGGTCAGCACGTTCGACCCGCCGCCCGCCTGCGGGCCCTCGCCGCCCTGGCCGCCCAGCACGAACAGCCGCTCGGGGACGATCGGCTGGGCGCTCTTCGAGAACTGCTCGGCCACCAGGTTGAGGGCGAACAGGCGCGGGTCGCCGTAGGCCCGCACCTTCTGCAGGAAGACCGCGGCCTCGGCCAGGCCGGTCTGGGCGATGCGCGCGGCGTCGCCGCGGCCCATGGCCTCGCGCGCGCGGCCCTCGCCCTGGCCGATCAGCTCGCGCGTGCGGCCCTCGGCCGTGGCCTTGACCACGTCGCGCTCGGCCAGCCGGCGGGCCTCGGCCAGCTGGGCCTCGCCGCGGTTGCCGGAGATCTCGACCTCGATGCGCGTCTGGGTCAGCTGGGTCTGCTTCTCGGCCGCGGCCTGGGCGTCGTTCAGCGCCTTGAGGCGCGTGGCGGCCTCCTCCTGCTTCTGGTAGGTGGCCTTCTGCTCCTCGGCCAGGCGCCGCACGCGCAGCTGGTCGAAGAGCCGCTCGATGGGGTCGTGGCCGTCCACCAGCACGCGCGACTCGGGGCGGCCGATCAGCACCGCGATGCAGTTGATGTCGTACTCCGCGAAGCGCCGGCCCAGCTCCTCGGTGGCACGGCGCTGGATCTCCTCGCGCTGGGTCAAGAGGTCGAGCATGTGCGAGGACTGGGCCACGTCGCGGAAGTAGGCCGACAGGATCGGGTCGAGGGTCTGGCTGATCAGCCGGCGCACGTCGCCGAAGCGCTGGATCACGCGCGGGGCCTTCTCGTAGTCGATGTGCAGCACCAGCGAGAGCGGCAGCACGGGCTCGTAGCCGTCGGCCGTGATCAGGTCGATGCTCTTCAGGTCCTTGTCGTACTGGTGGGCCTCGGCCTGGCCGGTGATCCAGCGCAGCACGAAGTTGACGGTGGGCACCAGCTCGACCCGCAGGGCGTAGGGGTTGAGCGGGTACTTGCCGGGGGCCAGGGCGCGCTTCCAGACGCCGCGCTGGCCCGACTCGACCTGCTCGCCGTAGCGGAAGCCCTCGCCGGTCAGGTCCTGCCCGGCCGTGCCGTGGTAGGAGACCACCACGCCAACGTAGCCGATCGGGATCAGGGTCTTGGGCTGCATCTCGACGGAGGCGAACCAGCGGTTGAGGAAGAACGTGCCGTCCGTCAGCACCTGCAGCTGCTTGCCGCGCCGGCCGCCCAGGGCCAGGAAGGCCTCGGGGTCCTGGAAGTAGTTGTGCCCGTCCCGGGCGGCCTCGGCCCCCACCTGCGGGGCGATGATCTCGCCCGGCAGGATGGGGGGACCGTCGTGCACGGTCACGACGCCGATGGTGTCGCTCTTCGAGAGCTGGACGCTGGCGGGGTTGGCCTCGCTCTCGGCCGGCGGGGCCTCGACCTTGCCGCGGCCCACCACCACGGGCGAGAAGCCGTCCACGGCCCTCAGCTCGGCCTGCCAGTGGGCGTAACGCCGGTCGTCGGCGTCGTGCAGCGGCCCCGAGTAGACGCGCTCCTCCGTGATGACCACGAACAGCGCCAGGTTGACCGCGTAGACGCCCTCGCGCAGCAGGTCGCGCTGGCGGCCGCGCTGGCCGCCGGCCTTCAGGAAGGCGGCCGCGTCCTGGAAGTAGTTGGAGGCCACGTGCCGGCCCAGCGTCTGGGTGGGCGGCAGGGGCTGGCCGTCGCGGGCGTAGACGTAGCCCAGCCGGCTCTCCGGCACCACCACCAGCGGCTGGCGGTGGATGCGGTACTGCCACGGGAAGAAGAAGAGGTGCACGCCGCCGCGCAGCAGCTCGGCCTGGAAGCCGGCCTCGCCCTGCAGGGCCAGGATGCGGCCCTCGCGCAGCGAGCCCTGCGGCGACCAGAGCTTCTCGACGACGCCCATCTGGTCGTGCGGGATGTAGCGCACGCCCAGCAGCCAGGCCCCCAGCAGCACGGCGACGGGGACGGACAGCAGCACGACGATCGGCCAGCTCATGGATCCTCCGTTCCTGGGGCCATCTCCCTGCAGGCCGCCTGCCAGCCGGGCCGCAGCTGCAACGCCTTGCGAGCGAACGGGTTGCGCGGCCGCCCCGCGGGCCGGGGCGTGCATGTCGCAAGGGCCGCCCCGCCCCGGCCGTGCGGGATGCACGCCGGCCGTTGACCTGTCGCCGCCCGCCGCCTAAGTTGGGCGGGTGCCCTCC
>JBDIBD010000602.1:0-2990 GCA_039812725.1 Vicinamibacteria bacterium
GGGCCGGGACCCTCGCAGGCGCTGGAGGCGGAAGTCGACGCCGACCTGCTGCCGTACCGGGGCCGGCTGCCGGCGCGCATCCTGGCCCAGGTGCGTGCCGAGTCCCTGCGGCGGCGCGCGCTGGAGAGCTTCGGGCTGCCGCGCCTGTCGCTCTTCGAGGCCTGATGGCGGTCGAGCTGGAGGTCGAGATCGAGAAGGGCGTCTACCGCGGGCTGGGCCTGGCCCGCCCCGCGGGCCGAGTGGTCTTCGTGCCGCGCGCCTTCCCCGGCGACCGCCTGCGCGTGCGGCTCGAGCGGGAGTCGGGCCGCCACGCCGAGGCGCGCCTGCTGGAGGTGCTGAGGGCCGGGCCCGGCCGCCGCGTGGCGCCCTGTCCCCACGCCGCTGCCTGCGGGGGCTGCGCGTACCAGGAGCTGGCGGACGCGCAGCAGCTGGAGCTGAAGCGGGCCATCGTGCGGGAGAGCCTGGAGCGCGCCGGCCTCGCGGTGGGAGAGCTGCCGGTCCGCGGCGGGCCACCCTTGGCCTGGCGCCAGCGGGCCACGCTGCACCTCGACCCCGAGCGGCGGCCGGGCCTGCGCGAGTGGCAGGGGCACCGCGTCGTCCCCGTCACGGACTGCGGGCAGCTGAGCGCCCCGCTGAACGCCGCCGTCGCCGCCCTCGGCGCGAGCCTGCGGGCGCGGCCGGGGCTGCTGCCGGCCGGCGCCGACGTCGAGGTGAGCGAGTCACAGGACCTCGGCCTGCGAATCCTCGCGCTCCCGGCCGCGCCCGCGGAGGTGCTGGCCAGCGGCCTGCTCGAGGAACTGCGCGAGCAGGGCGGCTTCGACGGGCTGGGCTCCTTCGTGGGTGGCGGGTTGGGGCGCCGTTTCGTGCCGTTGTGGGGGGCGCGCCGCGCGGAGGCGACCGTCCTCGGCCGGCGCCTCGGGTGGAGCCCGGGCTCGTTCTTCCAGGCCAACCGGTTCCTCCTCGAGGCCCTGGTGGAGGCCGTGCTGCTCAGGCTCCCCGGCGACGGCCCCGTGCTCGACCTCTACGCGGGTGTCGGCCTCTTCTCCGCCGCCCTGCAGGCCCGAGGCCGGGAGGTCGAGAGCGTCGAGCTCTCGCGCAGCGCGCTCGAGGACGCCCGCGCCAACCTGGGGCCCGAGGCGCGCCTGCACGAGGCCGAGGCGCTGGCCTTCCTGCGCCGCTCGCGTCCCCATCCGGGCGAGAGCGTCGTGGTCGACCCGCCGCGCACCGGCCTCGGGCCCTCCGTCGTCGAGGCCCTGGCGCGGCGCGCGCCGGAGCGTCTCGTCTACGTGTCGTGCGACCCCGTCACACTGGCCCGCGACCTCGTCCAGCTGCGCGAGCGCGGCTACGAGCTCCAGGACGTGGAGGCCTTCGACTTGTTCCCGGTGACCTTCCACGTCGAGTGCGTGGCGGGCCTGCGCCGGCGGGGCTGAGCCCGTCCGGGAGCCCCCCCGAGGACGGTTTCCGGAGTGTTCGGTGACGCGGGCTGACCCGCGCTCCAGCGGGCTAGCGTGCGCGCGTGGAACGCCCGCTCCTGCTCGTGGCGCTCGGGTTCGTGGCCGGGGCCTGGCTCGAGCCGTCCCTCCCGCTGCCCGAGCTGGCGCGCCTGGTGGGAGCCGTGGCCGTGCTCCTGGCCCTGCTGCCGGCCGCCGGACGCCGACTGGGACGCCTGGCGCTGCCGGGCGTGCTCGCCGCAGCCTGGGGCCTGGGCGTCGCCTCGGCGGGGGCGGAACGGCTGGCCTACGAGCGCAACTCGCTGGGCCTCTGGGCGGCGGCGCACGAGGCCGAAGAACAGCCCGTGCACGTTCGCGGACGGGCCGCCGAGGACCTCCTGCCCGACGCTGGCCGGCGCAGCCTGCTCGTGGACGTCGAGGCTCTGGAGTCCCGGGGCGCCGGCTGGGCCGTGCGGGGACGCCTGCGGCTCGAGATCGGGGGCGCCCTTCCGCTCCCGGCCTGGCGCCAGGGCGACGAGGTCCGGGCCTGGGCCCTCGTCAGGGTCCCGCGGGGACTGGCCGTCCCGGGCGTCCCCTCCTCGGCGGACCGGGATCGGCGACGCCGCGTGCACGCGCTGGGGTTCTGCAAGAGCTCGCTGCTGCTGGCGGCGGGGCCGCGCGGCAAGGGTCCGATCGCCTGGCTGGCGGATCTCCGGGCGGGCGCACGCGCAGCGCTCGTGCGCCACGTCCCGCCGGGTCCCGAGCAGGCCCTGGCGCGGGCCATGCTCCTGGGCGACCGGGCGGCCCTGGACGAGCGGGTCGAGGACGCCTTCCGCAGCGCGGGCACCCTGCACGTGCTGGCCATTTCCGGGGCCCAGGTGGCCTGGCTGGCGGGCTGGCTGGCCGCGGGGGCCAGCCGGGCGGGGGCCGGCCGCGTCCTGGTGGCGGCGCTGACCCTGGTGGTCCTGCCCGGCTACGCGTTGCTGGTCGGGGGCGAGGTGCCGGTGGCGCGCGCCGCGCTCACGGCTGTCGTGGCGGCCCTGGGCCTGACGCTCGACCTGCGCGCCAACGCCGCCAACCTGCTGGCGGGCGCGGCCCTGGTCCTGGTGGCCGAGCGCCCGGGCTGCGCCCGGGAGGCCGGTTTCCAGCTCTCGTTCGTGGCCACCCTGGGCCTCGTCGTGCTGACCACGCGGCTGAGCCCGCGGCGCCCCTGGCCGCTGCGGCTGGACCTGGCCTGGGCCGCGTCCCTGGCGGCCCAGGCGGCCGTCGCGCCCGTGCTGGCCGCGCAGTTCCAGAGGCTGCCCCTGGCCGGCCTGCTCCTCAACGCCGTGGCGGTGCCGCTCTCGGCGGCGCTGCTGTCGCTGTCGCTGGCCTGCGCGGCGCTGGCGCCGGTCGCCGACTGGCTGGCCGGCCTGCTGGGGGAGCTGGCCTGGGTCGCGGCCCACGCGCTGCGCCGCTCGGCCGAGCTCTCGGCCGCGGCGCCCTGGCTCGAGCGCGACGTCTGCCCGCCCGCCGTCCTGCCCGCCGTGGCCTACTACGTCGCGCTCTTGGCGCTGGCGC
>JBDIBD010000603.1:0-2986 GCA_039812725.1 Vicinamibacteria bacterium
GCGACGCTCAGCTCCGGCGCGCCCGCGACCGTCACGCTGGTCACGTCGAGTGGCGCGTTGCCGGTCTCCGAGACCGTGAAGGTCGTGGTCCCGGTCACGCCCGCCGGCGTCGTGATCGGCGTCAGCGGGTTGCCGGGGGCCGGGTTCGAGCCGTAGCCCGGAGCCGGCGCAGCCGTCACGTCGCACTGCACCGTGTAGCTGGCCGGGCTGCCGGGGGCGTTGTGCAGGACGGTGACGGTGCCGTTGAAGGTTCCGGGCGAGGCCGAGTTGCACGAGACCGTCACGGTCTGCGACGGGCTGCCGTCCGGGATCGAGAACGAGGGCGGCGCGACGCTCAGCTCCGGCGCGCCCGCGACCGTCACGCTGGTCACGTCGAGTGGCGCGTTGCCGGTCTCCGAGACCGTGAAGGTCGTGGTCCCGGTCACGCCCGCCGGCGTCGTGATCGGCGTCAGCGGGTTGCCGGGGGCCGGGTTCGAGCCGTAGCCCGGAGCCGGGCCCGGGTTGTTGGACTCGTAGGCGCCAGCGTCGCAGTCGCTGCCGCCCTGCGGGCGGGCCTGCAGCCGCTGGTCGAGGCCGAACACCGGCGGGGCCGCGCACACGACCGGGTCGCCGATCTCCAGGGCGGCGCTGTTGGCGCCGAGCGCCATGGTGGGCTGGAGCGGCAGCGGGTTGGGCGTCAGCGGCTGCAGCTGGGGGTCGCCCACCAGGATGCCGGCGCCGCACGTGCCGCCCGGGAACTGCACGTTGCCTCCCAGGTCGGTCAGCGCCTCACCGGCGCAATTGCCGCCGGCCGCGGCGTCGGCCACGATCGAGTGGCCGATGTTGACCGCGTCGGCGGCGTCGTTCGCGTTGTACAGGTTGCCGCCGTTGGCCGCCTCGCCGCCGCTCAGCGTGACCTGCAGGAGCTGCAGCTTGCCCCCGAGGTCGGCGTTCGAGATGTTGCCGCCCTCGGTCGCGGCCAGGTTGCCCGAGAAGGTCGAGTTGACGACGCGCAGGCGCTGACTCTCGTTCCCCGCCGCGCGCTTGTTGGCGATCGCGCCCCCGGCCGCGTTGGCGCTCTCGTTCTGGCTGAAGGTCGAGCCGAGCACGGTCAGCTCGCCGGCGTTGTAGATCGCGCCGCCCATGCCGTTCTGGCCGCTGTCGCCCGAGCCGCTGGCCTTGTTCATGAAGAAGAAGCACTCGTAGATGCCACCCGCGTGCAGGTCGTCGACGGTGTTGACCGTGGCCGGCCAGGCCAGGACCGCCGCGGCGGCGTTCAGGATCGCTCCGCCGCGCCCGTTGGGGGCCTCGTTGAGCTCGAAGGTCGAGGCCGTGACCAGGATCAGGGAGGGGCCCGAGCCGCCGCCCTGGTTGTAGATCGCTCCCCCGCCCACGGCGTTGCCCGAGGAGCCGTTGCCGTCGGCCTTGTTGAGGCTGAAGTTGGCCCCGACGATGTTGACGGCCGCCAGGCTGCCCACGCCGCCGATGAAGATGGCGCCACCGCTGTCGCCGGCCTGGTTGTTGTTGAAGTTGACCGGGCCGGTGACCGTGAAGGCCACGTCCGGGTCGACCCAGATCGCGCCGCCGTCGTTCTCGGCCCGGTTGTCGGCGAAGCTGGTGCCGGGGTTGATGACCAGCGAGTCGCCGGTGAAGTGGATCGCGCCGCCGTCGCCCAGGCTCTTGTTGGTGTTGAAGTTGCAGTTGTCGAGGGTCAGGCTGCCGGTCCCGGCGCTGATCACGCCGCCCCCCGAGGTGGTGGCGTCGAAGCCGGTCACGGTCACGCTGTCCATCGTCAGGCTGCCGTTGCCGGCATAGGTGAACAGGCGCTCGTTGTTGTTGGGGCCGTTGATGATCACCGGGCCGGTAATGGTGACGTCAGTGCTGTACTGCATCGCGCCCTCGGTCAGCGTCACGGCCGGCACGCCGTCGAAGACGATCTCGTCGGCGACTCCGGCGCCGCTGGCGGGACCGCAGTCGTCGTTGGGCGCGAACTCCCGCGCCACCAGCACGGCCTCGCGCAGGGTGCACTGGCCGTCGTCGGCCGGAGCGCCGTCGCTGCCCACCGTGACGTGGATCTGGGCGGCGCCCGCTGTGGCCGCGGTCGACAGTCCCAACAGCAGACCCAGCAGCGCACCCGTGGCGTGCCAGGCCGGCTGGCGCCTTCCCTGACGGCCCGCCCCGAGACGACCCTCTGCCCCCGCGACCCCGGGACACTCCAGGGCCGGCGTCCAAGTCTTCGGCATGCTGCTCCCCCCGTTGGCCGAGACGCGGCCTCACTGGGGAGAACGCCACCCGGCCGGCGAAGGGGACACGCGGGTGACGGGGAGGCAGCCCGGGCGGGGCAGGCGCCGACCTACCGGGAGCGCTCCTCGAAGCTGAACAGCGGCGCGGCCTGTCCGGGCACGGCGTGGCCGCGCACGGTCACGTCGAAGGCGGCGCCGGCGGCCGCGCCCAGCAGCACCTCGTCCGGCGGGCCGTCGGCCACCACGCGGCCGCCGGCCAGCAGCACCATGCGCTCGGCCCAGGCCGCGGCGCGGGGCAGGTCGTGCACCACCGCCAGCACCGCCACGCCGCAGGCCCGCACCTCGTCGAGCACGCGGAACAGGCGCAGCTGGTGCCCGATGTCGAGGTGCGCGGCCGGCTCGTCCAGCAGCAGCACGCGCGGCTCCTGGGCCAGCCCGCGGGCCAGCGCCGCCAGCTGCCGCTCGCCCGCCGAGAGCGTCCCCAGCCGGCGCCCGCGCAGCTCCTCGATGCCGGCCTGGGCCAGGGCCCGGTCCACGGCCGCCCGGTCGCGTGCGTCGAGCGGCAGGAACGGGCCGCGGTGGGGGTAGCGCCCCAGGGCCACGCGCTCCTCCACGCTCAGGGCCGGCAGCCCCTGCTCCTCCGGCGTGACCAAGGCCACGGTGCGGGCCAGCGCCGCGCGCGCGACCGCGCCGAGCGCCTGGCCCAGCACGCGCACCTCGCCGCCCACCACCGGCAGGAGCCCCGCCAGGGCCCGCACGAGCGT
>JBDIBD010000604.1:0-2959 GCA_039812725.1 Vicinamibacteria bacterium
GCGGCCGCCCGCGCGGCGGCGCTGGCGGTCTACGCCGAGGCCTACGGCGGGAGCACGGTGGCGCCGGAGCAGCTGCGGGAGCTGGGCGAGCGGCTGTGAGGCCGCGCCGCGCGCGGCCTCAGGGAACCTGGAGCTGCAGCCGCGCCAGCAAGCTCACGTAGCTGCCCCGGCCCTGGGGCGGGTGGTCCAGCCCCTGCGCGCCGGGCGGCTCGGGCGCCAGCAGCGGGTCGCGGTACGTCTCCCACACGACGTCGGCGTACAGGCGGACGAAGCCGGCCGGCAGCCACGAGACGCCGGCCCAGAAGGCGCGCTCGCCGGCCGGTCGGATGTTGCGGGCCCGGCTGCCGGCCCCGGCGAAGCCCTCGTCGGGCCCCGCGTCGTCGAAGCGGATCTCCTCGTAGCGGGTCGACAGCTCGATCAGGCCGGGCCCCGCGAAGATGCGCGTCTTCGGCTTGAGGGTGCGGGCCTTCTTCTCCCCGGTGACGATCCAGTTGGCCGTGAAGGCCCAGCCGTCGCCGACCTGCTCGGGCAGGTCGCTGAGGGTCGAGCTCTGCCCCAGGCGCTGCTCGCGGCCCTGCAGCCACTCGCCCCGCAGGTCGAGCGGCCCGCGCTTCCAGGCGGCGTCGAGCCCCCAGCGCAGGCGCCGGCCGTCGACGAACTTCCGCTCGTAGAAGCGGTAGTCGGTGGGGCTGCGTCCGGAGAAGCCCTTGGGGCCGGGGCTCGTGCCCGGACCATCGGGCTCGGCCTCGACCTGGCCCTGGGCGAAGGAGCCGGCCAGGTCCACGTCCCGAAGGACCTTCCACACCAGGCGGGCCGCCAGCGTCGTCTCCGCGCGCGTCGAGGTGCTGCGGCCGTCGCCCCGGAAGATGCCCGCCTGGTACTCGACCCGGCGGCCGATCTGACCCGACGCCGCCAGGCCCCAGTCGCGGTCGGGAGCCAGAGAGAGCGCCAGCAGCGAGCGTGCGACGAAGTCGGTCTTGCTGGCCGACGTCAGGAGCTCGGGGCTCACCGGAACCTTGAAGGTGCCGGCCCTCAGGGCCAGGGCCGGGCTGAGCCGGTACTGCACGAACAGGTCCTTGACCTCGGCGCCGGGGTAGGACACGCCCCCGTCGTTCACCAGGTCGCGCAGATCGCCGGTCCAGTCCACGTCGAACTCGGCCGAGAGCCGGCGCCACTCGAGCTCCAGGCCGGTGCGCACGCGGCGCACGTCGAACGTGTCCGCGACGGGCTTGTCCTGCGGGTCGGCCGTGGTCCAGCCGAAGTAGCGCCGGCCGTCCAGCTGGAGGTAGCCGGTCAGGCCGGCGCGGAAGCCGGCCGGCTCGTTCTTCAGGCCCAAGCCGTCGATCTGCCAGCCGTCGGCTTCCGCGACGAGTGGCAGCGCCGCCAGGGCCAGCCCGAGCACCACCCGCCGACGGTGGCGCGCTCGGCCGGACGAGTCGCCGCCACGGCCCGTTCTCAAGGGGGCCTCCGCCGCCAGCAGTCTACCGCGGGCGCGCGGTCTCAGCGCCGGCCGGCCAGCTGCTCGAGGGGGATGTCGAGGATCGGGTAGGCGCGCCAGTCGCGGTAGTTGAAGTGCCACCACTCGCCGGCGTCGACGCCGAAGCCCTCGGCCTCGAGCGTGGCGCGCAGCAGGTCGCGGCGCGCGCGCTGCTCGGGCGTGCCGCCGGTGTAGTCGGGGGCCGCGCTCCGGTCGAAGGCGTCGTAGGGCGAGGGCATCTCGACCTCGCGCCCGCTGGCCAGGTCGAAGAGCGTGAGGTCCACGGCGCAGCCGCGGTTGTGGCGCGAGCCCACGGCCGGGTCGGCCACGAAGGCGCGCTTCTCGGCCGGCACGACCTGCCAGAACAGGCGCGTGACCGACCAGGGGCGGTAGCCGTCGAAGAGCAGCAGGCCGTAGCCCCGCGGACGCAGCGCGCGCTGGGCCTTCAGCAGGGCCCGGGCCGCCGGGCGCTGCAGGAAGACGCGGCCCACGGGGTAGACCGGGCGGCCCACGAAGTTGTTCGCGGTGGCGTAGCGCACCTCGACCTTGAACGACGGGTCGAGGGCCGCCACCTCGACCAGGTCCGGGGCCCGGAACGGCCCGGGCTCGCGCGGAGGCCCTTCCTGGGCGCGCGCGGGCCAGGCCAGGGTGCAGCCGGCCACGAGCACGGCCGCGCCCAGGCGCAGCATCAGCTGCGCTCCACCAGCCAGTCGCCGAGGTCGGCCAGCACCTGGGCCTTCTCCGGCTCGTTGTGCACCTCGTGCCACAGCCCGGGGTAGACGCGCAGGGTCTTGTCCGCCGAGCCGGCCGCGTCGTACAGGCGCTGGGAGCCCGAGGGGGGCGCGATGCGGTCGTCGCCGCCGTGCAGCACCAGCAGCGGCTGGCGCAGCTGCCCCAGCTGGCCGCGCGCGCGGCGCAGCGCGGCGTCGAGCTGCGCGCAGGTGCGGGCGCGCATCTTCATGGCGTGCACCAGCGGGTCCTCGCGGTAGGCGAAGACCACCTCGGGGTCGCGCGAGATGGCCTCGAGCGCCACCGGCACCAGCGGCAGGCGGGGCGCCAGGCGGCCCAGCAGCGCGGCCAGCCAGAGCAGGGGCCGCGCCACCGTGCGGTCGGCGTCGAGCGGGATGGCCGAGCAGACGAGGCCGTCGGCGGCCTGCGGCTTCTGCAGCAGCGTCAGCAGGGCCAGGAAGGCCCCCAGGCTGTGGCCGTACAGGAAGACGGGCCGGCCCGCGGCGAAGGCCCGGGCCGAGTCGAGCTGGGCGCGCACGTCGGCGACCACGGCCGCCAGGTCGGGCAGGTGCACGCGCGGCTGGCCACGGCTGCGGCCGTGGCTGCGCAAGTCGAAGGCCTGCAGCGCCAGTCCGCGCGCCACCAGCGCCTCGGCCACGTGGCCGTAGCGGCCGGCGTGCTCGGCAAAGCCGTGCACCAGCTGCACCACCGCGCGCGGCGGGCCGGCGGGCAGCCAGCGTCGCGCGTGCAGCT
>JBDIBD010000605.1:0-2950 GCA_039812725.1 Vicinamibacteria bacterium
CGCCTTCGTGCTCGATCTGAGTGCGCGTAATCAACCTTCGCGCCTCAAGCCGGTGTGTCGCGGTGTTCCAGGCTTCGAAGCCCCATTCCTTTTGAACCGGCGCGCAGGCAGAGTCGTTCGCCGTCGCCCATGCCTGGTTCCAGAGGAAGCGGAGGAGGGCTCGGTCCTTCTCGGACAGCTCTCTCCACGTCCGCAAGTGATCCGTGGCAACGCTGGGCCGATCGGGGCCGGCCTGCGTCTCGACTGGCCCGGAGTTGTCGTGCTCTTGCTCGCTCACGGCCGCTTGCTCCGACTTGGCTGCCCCCGTTCGCCCTCGCCACCCCTTAAGTTTTCCAAGTGGGCACGCTCCCGATTCAGCTTGAGCAGACGGGCGAGGACCTCGTCGCGGATCTCGTCGGGCCAGCGGTACCGCCAGGGCCGGCGGCCGGGCCTGGGCTCCTCATCTTCGGGCTTCTCCTCGTAGTCCAGCAGAAACTCGCAGTTGGCGTGTAGATCCTGCCAGTTGTACGCGTCCAGTACAGCTCGGTCCATGGCGTCGTGAAGGTCACGGAGCCTCAGAATCCCAGGGCAGCACTCGTCAGGGTCGTGGAATCGGTTGTAGGTCTTGGTCAGTCCTTCATCGTTTGCCGACATGACCTCGGCTCGGGCCTGGTAGTAGGCCTCGCCGACGTGCCTGAGAGCGGCGTTGAACTGCCAACCCTCAGGGAATGGGAAAGTGTCAAAGCAATCCGATGGTGAGTAGTTGAGGTCGTCCTTCATTGTTGACGAGAAGAACCATGCGAAACGCTCGTGGACGCGCGATTGAAGCACTGCGAACCCAGCGTGGTCGCCGAAGGCAAAGACAGCAAGCCTGTGGGCGAAGATCTGACCTGTCCCGAGCAGGGCGAAGTTGAGGTGTCGACTGATGAACGGCGCGACCAGGACTCGATCGAGGCCGCGGATGGCTTCGTAGAGGGCCTTTGCTGGCTCAGCGAATCGCCACCAGTAGCGAGCCCTACCAGCGCGTTTGTCGGTCATGCGCTGGGGCTTGACCTTGGCCTCGACGATGGCCATCAGATCCGGCCACTCGCGGGCCTCCTGCTCGCTGATCTCGCCGAAGTTGATGACGTAGCGTCGGTGAACGTGCGTGGGGCTGTCGTTGACCTCCTCGCCGCCGATGTAGGGGAAGATCCGCTCCCGGTTCCGAGGGTCCTTGGCGATCAACCGCTCCATCTCGGCCAGCGGCGTGGCATCCGGGTTGTCGTCGTCAAAGGTGAAGCCCATGCCAAGGACGATGCTGCCCTGGAAACTCTTGTCCGCGTTCTCCTTGAGGCGGGCGGGGTCGTCGTGCCCGCCGTCGTGGAAGAGGAAGGCGGTGATCCGCTCGACGGGCTTCCCGTCAAGCACCGGTGCGGGCCACCCCGCCGACGGCTGCTTGGCGATGTGGACCACGCTGACCACGACAGCCGCGCCCGGCGCCGGCCACTTCACGCGCTTCCGAGCGGCGTAGATGGTCCCGCCGTGCTTGCAGATCCACCGCAGGCCCGAGGCACGCGTGTCACCCTGGGCGATGGTGTTGGTGGCGATCAGGCCGAAGGCGCCACCCTGCCGTAGCAAGCCGTACACTCGACGGAAGAAGTGGGCGATTAGGTCCGCCGCCCCGTGCGACTCGTCGTGGATCAGCTTCAGCCAGTCCGGATAGCCCTCGCGATTGCTCGCACTCAACGTGTTCTTGCCGGCAAACGGGGGGTTCCCCACGAACGCATCAAACCCAGGGTTGGCCCGCGAGAACACCTCCGGGAACTCCACCTCCCAGTGGAACGGCGACACCGGCTTCGGCCCCCGGTACAGGGGGTCGATCGCACGCTCGAGGTGGGTCGGATCCTCGCGACCCTCCAGCACCGCCGTCAGCAGGTCCGCGTGCTTGACCCGAAGCGTCTCGCGGGCCTTGTCCTTGCCGGCGCCGAAGTAGGCCGCAATCACCATGTCGCCCGCGTTGCGGACGAGCTTGGTGGCTTGCCGGCTCGCGTCGTGGAGGCGCTGCTTCTCGCCGACGTCCTCGTCGTCGCCCAGCTCCTGCAGGCGACGCCGTGTCTCCTCGGCGAGCTTGACGTTGCGCCGCAGCGTCTCGCTGATCAGATGGCGCTGTTGGGGGTCCCAGGACAGGAACTCGATCTGTCCCCGGGTCAGGCCGACCAGGCTGTCGCCGTGCCGCAGAGCGTGGTCGACGAAGGTGAAGGGGTGGTCGCGGGCCAGCGTCGCCAGCCAGAGCGAGAGCTTGGCTAGGTCGACCGCGAAGGGGTTCTTGTCGACGCCGTAGAGGCAGCGTGAGGCCACCAGCCGCTGGGCGTGGGTGAGCAGGTCCTCGTCGGGCGGCAACTTGGGAGTCTGGCCGTGGAGGTCCCACGACGTCACCAGGGCCTCGCCCAGGAACCGTCCGGCCGCGACCAGGAAGGCCCCTGAGCCCATGGCCGGGTCGCAGACCTTGAGGTCGAGGATCTGCTCGGGCTGCGGCTTCGGCCCAAGGCTGGCCAGCACGGGCTCGAGGGTGGTCCTCACGATGGGCTCGGTGAGGGACCGCGGCGTGTAGTGCGAGCCGGAGCGGCGTCTCTCCTCCGTGGGCTGCAGGAACAGGCCGCCGCGGGGAATCAGCGTGGGCGTTCGAGGCGAGACCTTCTTGGCCAGGGCCGCGACGACGTCATCGGGCTTGTTGGCCGCCTTGACCCCGTCGGCGGCCTTCCCGAGCAGCTCGCACTTGGCCTCGTCGCGCAGGGACTTGAGCCGGTCGGCAGGCTTGGCCGCGAGCAGGGCGTCGAGGTCGATGACCACGTGGTCGGGCCGCACGCCGACCGACACGCCCTGGGCCTCGCGAACCTCGAAGCCCATCATGGCCTCGTAGACCGAGCCGATCTGCTCGACGTCGAGGGCGCGGTAGCTGATGCGCTCGCCGTCGAGGATCATGAGGTTGCTC
>JBDIBD010000606.1:0-2949 GCA_039812725.1 Vicinamibacteria bacterium
CGCTGTGGGCCTTGGCGGTGCCGCTCTACGTCGGGCTGGCGGCCTGGGTCGGCCTCTCCACCTGGCTGCGCGGCTGGGCGCGCGCCGGCGGCGCCGCCTTCGTCGCGCTGCTCGCGCTGCTCGGCGTCGTGCTCGCCGCCGGCCTGTGGTCGCGCCAGTCCTGGGCGCGCTGGCTGCAGCTGGCCGTGGCCCTGGCCGGCCTGCTCAACCTGCCCTTCGCGCTGGCCTCCCTGACGGTGCTGGTCTACCTCCTGCGCGGCGAGGCCCGCCTGGCCTTCTCGGGCAAGCGCGACCGCTCGGAGCTTCTGCCCGAGGAGCTGGCGGTGGTCGACGAGGAGTCGGGCGAGCCGGCCTTCGCCGCCACGCTGCTCGGCACCGTGCTGCTGGGCCTGCTGGTCAGCGCCGGGCTGGCCTGGTGGGCCCACGGGCGGCTGGGCCCCGGCGGCTCGGCCTCGCCGGCCGAGACCGCCGTGGTGGCCGAGCTGCGCGAGATGGCCGCGGCCCAGCGCCAGTTCCGCGAGGGGACGGCCGGCGCCTGCCCGGGCGGCTTCGCCGACCTCGAGGGGCTGCGCCGGCCCGCCGAGGTGATCCCCCACTACCGTCCCGGCGGGCCCGCCTTCCTGGGCCCCGAGTTCGAGCCGGCCGAGCGCCACGGCTATCGCTTCACGCTGGCGGTCGAGGAGCCCCTGCCCGCCAGCGAGGGCTGCCCGAAGCGCGCCTTCCGGCGCTACCGCTACATCGCGGTCCCGCTGGCCGAGGGGCGCTCGTTCGCGCTCGAGAGCGACGGAGTGATCCACGCGGCGGCGGGCCGGCCGGCCACGCCCCAGGACCCAGCCGTCGAGTAGGCACCGTGCCGCGACGTCAGGCCGGGACGGGGTCCCGCGCTGCAGCCCGCGCCTGGTCCCGCCGGAAGACGGTCACCGCCACGAGGGCCAGCGGCAGCTCGGTCAGGAAGTAGCTGGTGGCGAAGACCGCGAACTCGACGCGGCCCAGCAGCGTCACGGCCACGGCCGTGGCGACGGCCACGTTGCGCGTGGCGAACTCCATTGCCAGGGTGAAGCGCTCGCGCGCCTCGGCCCGCAGCAGGCCGCCCAGGGCCCAGCCCACGGCGAACGAGAGCGCCACGAAGCCGGCCGCCAGGCGGGCGGTCTCGAAGAGCGCGCTGCGGAACAGCTCGACCTGGTCCCAGACCACGATCACGATCAGCAGGCCCAGGCCCCAGGCCGCCAGCCGCCGCAGCCCGAGCGAGTGGCGCTCGGCCACGCGCGGCCAGCGCCGGCGCACGAGCATGCCCGTCGCCACCGGCAGCGTCAGCATGAAGAGCAGCTGCGCCACGAGCGCCCCCACGGGCGCGGTGAAGCCCAGCGGGCGCCCCAGCACGGCCTCGAAGAGCCGGGCCTGCGCGGGCAGCGTCGCGACCGCCAGCAGGCACGAGGCGCCCGTCAGGGTCACCGAGAGCGCCGTGGCCGCCCCGGCCAGCAGGCTGTAGGTGTTCGAGATGCCACCGATCGGGCAGGCCGCGACGAGCAGCAGCCCGGCGCCCACCGCCCAGGGTGGCGCGAAGACGTGCTGCAGGGCCAGGGCCAGCGGCGGCAGCAGCACCAGCGGCCCCAGCACGCCGGCCGCCACCAGCCGCGGCTGGCGGCGCACGCGCGCGAAGTCGGCCGCCGTCAGGTCGAGCCCCACCGCGGTGAGCAGCAGGAACGTGATGAGCGGGATGGCCACGTCGACGAAGGTCTTCATGCGGGCAGGAGGGGTACCTTAGCAGGCCCGGCCCACGGCGTCACGGCGGTACAATCGCCGGCGCGGCCCGCCCCGCGGCCCGCGTCAAACCAGGGAGCCCCACGTGAGCGCTAGCGACGCCAAGACCGCCCGCCTGCACAACTTCTCCGCCGGCCCGGCCGTGCTGCCGGAGCCCGTCCTCGAGCGCGTCCGCGAGGAGCTGCTGGACTGGAACGGCTGCGGCATGTCCGTGATGGAGATGAGCCACCGCTCGGCCGCCTTCGAGTCGATCATCGGCAAGGCCGAGGCCGACCTGCGCGCGCTGCTGGGCCTGTCCGACGACTACGCCGTGCTGTTCCTGCAGGGCGGGGCCACGCTGCAGTTCACGATGGTGGCCGCCAACCTGCGGCCCGCGGGCGCCTCGGCCGACTACGTGCTCTCCGGTCACTGGTCGAAGGCGGCCCTCAAGGAGGCCCAGAAGACCGGCGCCGCGCGCGTGGCCGGCAGCACCGAGGCCGAGGGCTTCAAGCACGTCCCGGCACAGGCCGACCTGCAGCTCGACCCCCAGGCCGCCTACCTGCACTTCACCTCGAACAACACCATCTACGGCACGGAGTGGTTCGGCGAGCCCACCCCGCCGGCCGGCGTGCCGCTGGTCTGCGACACGTCCTCCGACATGCTCTCGCGCCCGATCGCGGTCGAGAAGTACGGCCTGATCTACGCCGGCGCGCAGAAGAACCTGGGGCCGGCCGGCGTGACGCTCGTGATCGTGCGCAAGGACCTGCTGCCACGCGTCCCGGCCGGCCTGCCGGCCATGCTCGACTACAAGCTCATGGCCGACAACAAGTCGCTCTACAACACCCCGCCCTGCTTCGCGATCTACGTGGTGGGGCTGGTGCTCGACTGGCTGCGCGGCCTGGGCGGCCTGGCCGAGATGGAGAGGCGCAACGCCCACAAGGCCGGGCTGGTCTACGCGGCCATCGACGGCAGCGGCGGCTTCTACCGCGGCCACGCCCGGCCCGACAGCCGCTCGCGCATGAACATCACCTTCCGCCTGCCGTCGGAGGATCTGGAGAAGGCCTTCGTCAAGCAGGCCACGGCGGCCGGCCTGGACGGCCTCAAGGGCCACCGCTCGGTGGGCGGCCTGCGGGCCTCGACCTACAACGCCCTGCCGCTGCGCTCGGTCGAGACCCTGGTGCGGTTCATGCAGGACTTCCAGCAGAAGAA
>JBDIBD010000607.1:0-2947 GCA_039812725.1 Vicinamibacteria bacterium
CGTGCGCGTGCTGCCCGGCGCCCGGCGGCTGGACGCGGGCGGCGGGGCGGTGCTGCCCGGCCTGGTCGACGCCCACACGCACCTGTGCTTCGCCGGCACGCGCGACGACGAGATCGCCCGGCGCCTGGCGGGGGCCACCTACGCCCAGATCGCGGCCGAGGGGGGCGGCATCGTGCGCACCGTGTCGGCCACCCGCGCCGCCTCCGAGGAGGAGCTGGAGGCCGGGCTGCTGCAGCGCCTCGACGAGGCCCTGTGCTGCGGCACCACCACGCTCGAGGTCAAGAGCGGCTACGGCCTCGAGACGGCCGCCGAGCTGCGCTCGCTGCGGGCCATCCGCGCGGCCGCGGCGCGCCACCCGGCCACGCTCGTGCCGACCTTCCTGGGGGCCCACGAGGTGCCGGTGGAGCACCGCGCCGACCGGGCCCGCTACCTCGAGCTGCTGCTCTCCGAGATGCTGCCCGAGGTGGCCCGCCAGGGGCTGGCGGCCTTCTGCGACGTCTTCTGCGAGCAGGGCGTCTTCACGGTCGACGAGAGCCGGCGGCTGCTCGAGCGGGCCCGCGACGTGGGGCTGTCCCTGCGCCTGCATGCCGACGAGCTGTGCTGGACCGGCGGGGCCGAGCTGGCCGCCGAGCTGCGGGCGCGCTCGGCCGACCACCTGATCTTCGTCTCGGGGGCCGGCATGCAGGGGCTGGCCGACTCGGGTTGCGCCGCCACCCTGCTGCCCGCGGCCGCCTTCTACCTGCGCCTGCCGCGCTACGCGCCGGCCCGGGCGCTGATCGACTCCGGCGCGCCGCTGGCGCTCGCCAGCGACGCCAACCCGGGCGGCGGGCTCTCGCCCTCGCTCCCGTTCGCCATGACGGTGGCCTGCTTCGCCATGGGCCTGTCGCTCGAGGAGGCCGTCTCGGCCGCCACCATCGGCGGGGCCTGGTCGCTGGGGCTGGAGCGCGAGGTGGGCAGCCTCGAGCCGGGCAAGCGCGCCGACCTGCTGGTGCTGCGCGGCGCGCGCCTGTTGGACCTGGTGCGGGTGGGCGTGCCGGCCATCCGCGTGGTGGTCAAGGACGGCCGCGTGGCGGTCGAGGACGGGAGGCGCGTGGCGTGAGCGTCGCGTTGCAGGTCGAGCAGCTGGTCAAGACCTACCCCGGGACGCGCAAGTCGCCCCCGGTCGAGGCCGTGCGCGGCCTCTCCTTCGAGGTGCGGGCGGGCGAGTTCTTCGGGCTGCTGGGCCCCAACGGGGCCGGCAAGAGCACCACCCTGGGCTGCATCACCACGCTGGTGCGCCCCACCGCCGGGCGCATCCTGGTCGACGGCGTGGACGTCGCGCGCCAGCCGGCCGAGGCCAAGCGCCGCCTGGCGGTGGTGCCCCAGAACCGCAACCTCGACCGCGACCTGACCGTGCGCGAGGTGCTGACCTACCACGGCCGCTACTTCGGCCTGCCGGGCGCCGAGCGCGAGGCGCGCGCCGACCGCCTGCTGGCGGAGCTGCAGGTGGCCGACAAGGCCGGCGCCAAGCCGCTGACGCTCTCGGGCGGCCAGCAGCAGCGCGTCATGATCGCGCGGGCGCTGATGCACGACCCGAAGGTGCTGCTGCTCGACGAGCCCACCACCGGCCTCGACCCGCAGGCCCGCCGCCAGCTCTGGGAGACCCTGGGCCAGCTGCACGCGCGGGGCCTGACCATCATCCTGACCACGCACTACATGGAGGAGGCCGACCGGCTCTGCGAGCGGCTGGCCATCGTCGACCACGGCCGCATCCTGACCCTCGACACGCCCGAGGCGCTCAAGCACTCGCTGCCCGGCGGGCGCGTGCTCGACCTGTGGCTGAAGCCGGTGGACGGCGTCGAGGGCCGGCTGGTGGCCGTCCCGGGCGTGCTGGGGCTCGAGAAGGTCGAGAGCCAGGAGGAGGACGCCCCGCTGCGGCTGCGCCTCTTCGTCGAGCAGCAGGACGGCCTGCTCGACCGCGTGCTGCACGCCCTGCGCGACGGCGGGGCCCAGCTCGACCACGTCAGCCTGGCGCCGCCCAGCCTGGAGGACGTCTACATCCACCTGACCGGAAAGGGGCTGCGCGATTGACCGCCTTCCTGGCCCTGCTGCGCCGTGACCTGCTGGTGGCGGCCCGCAACTCGGGCTTCCTCCTGACCGCCACCCTCACCCAGCCCGCCCTGGTGGTGCTGGTGTTCGGCAACATCCTGCCGCGCATCGGCCTGGTGGCCGACGAGTTCCGCACCGTGATGGTGCCGGGCCTGATGTCGATCACCATGCTGATGGCCGGCGTGCAGGGCGTGCTGATGCCGCTGGCCAGCGACCTGTCGGGCTCGCGGGAGATCGAGGAGCGCCTGCTGGCGCCCATCTCGGCCGGGGCCGTGGCCTTCCAGCGCATCGTGGCCGGCGGGCTGCAGGCCTCGCTGGCCGGCCTGATCGCCCTGCCGGTCATGATCCTGCTGATGCACCGCGTCTCGGGCGTCGACGTGCACCCCAACTGGGTGGTGCTGATCCCGCTGGTGCTGCTGTCGGGCCTGCTCTCGGCGGCCTTCGGGCTCAACCTGGGGACGCGCGTGCAGCCGCGCTTCTCGGGCCTGCTGTTCGCGGTGGTGATCGGGCCGATGATGCTGTTCGGCTGCGCCTACTACCCCTGGGCCTCGCTCTCGGTGATGGGGCCGGTGCAGTACCTGTTCCTGCTCAACCCGCTGGTCTTCACCAGCGAGGCCATGCGCCTGGCCGTCACGCCGGAGATCCCGCACATGCCGGTGCCGCTCATGCTGGCGGGCCTGCTGGCCTCCCTGGCGCTGCTCTCGTGGGCCGGGGCGCGGGCCTTCGTGCGCAGGACGATCCTGTGAGCGCCGCGGCCGGGCTGCTGGCGCTGCTGCTGGCCGGGGCGCCGGAGCCGGCCGACCGGATCTTCGTCAACGGCGTGATCTGGACCGGCGACCCGGCCCGCCCGCGGGCCGCG
>JBDIBD010000608.1:0-2947 GCA_039812725.1 Vicinamibacteria bacterium
GCCCCGCCCCCGCCGCCCGCCCCGCCGCCGGCGGCCGCCCCCGCGGCCGAGGCCCCGCTGGAGGAGGCCCCCGCCCCGCAGAGCGAGGGCGAGGCCGTGGCGCGCTACCTGACCGACGAGGAGCAGCAGGACGAGCAGAAGGTCAGCGCCGTCTCGCGCATCTACCGCATGAGCGCGGCCGAGAAGGTCATCCTGGCCCTCAAGGGCGACCGCCAGGAGCGCACCATCCTCATCCGCGACCCGAACCGCCTGGTGTGCGCGGCGGTGCTGGGCAGCCCGCGCATCACGGACGCCGAGATCGAGGGCATCTCGGCCATGAAGAACGTCTCCGACGAGGTCCTGCGGCGCATCGGCAACAACCGCGAGTGGATGAAGCGCTACCAGGTGCTCGCCAACCTGGTCAAGAACCCGCGCACGCCGCTGGGCATCTCGATCGGGCTGGTCGCGCGGCTCACGCCGCGCGACATGAAGTCGGTGGCCATCGACCGCAACGTCCCCGAGGCCATCCGCAAGAGCGCGCAGCGCTTCGTCAAGGGCGACAAGTAGACCGGCATGGCCGACCTCTACGCCATCCTGGGGCTGCCTGCCACCGCCAGCGCGGCGGAGGTGCGCCAGGCCTACGCGCGCCAGGCGCGCGAGCGCCACCCCGACCGCTTCCCGGACCCGGCCCAGAAGAAGGAGGCCGAGAACTTCTTCAAGGACCTCACCCAGGCCTTCAACGTGCTGTCCAACGAGCGCGCGCGGCGCGAGTACGACCAGGAGCGCCAGGCCCCGCGGCGCACGGCTCCGGAGGAGATCGCCCAGGACGCCTTCGCCCGCGGCCAACGCCACCTCGAGGCGCGCCAGCTGCACGAGGCGGTCGAGTGCTTCCGCGTGGCGGCGCACCACGTGCCCCGCGAGGCCCGCTACCAGGCCGCGCTGGGACGGGCCTTGTCCCGCAACCCGCAGTGGCTGCGCGAGGCCACCGAGGCCTACGAGGAGGCCCTGCGCCTCGACCCGCGCCAGGCCGCGGCCTGCGCCGAGCTGGCCCGCCTGTACCTCGACCGCGGGCTCAAGCTGCGGGCCCGCAAGCTGGTCGAGGCGGGGCTGCAGCAGGTCCCGCGCGACCCGGCGCTGCAGGCCCTCCTGGCCGAGACGGCCGATCATCCGCCCGCGCCTCCCGAGGAGGGCGGCGGCCTGCGCGGCCTGCTGCGCCGCAAGTGAGGGGGCGGGCCGTGGCCGCGGGGCGTCCCGCACTTGCCAAGCCGCGCGTTTTCCGGTCTACTCGCCCAAGTCCCTCGCCGTCGGCGCCCGGGTCGCAGGCTGCCGAGGCGGGGGCTTTCCGGCGCAAGGCATGAAGATCTCCTACCAGGCCGTCACGGACGTCGGGCGCAAGCGCAAGGGCAACGAGGACAGCCTCTTCGTCAACCCCGAGATGCGCCTGTTCGTGGTGGCCGACGGCATGGGCGGCCACGCCGCGGGCGAGGTGGCCTCGCGCATCGCGGTCGACTCGATCAACGAGTTCGTCTGCCTGACCGGCGGCGACGACGAGATCACCTGGCCCTTCGGCCTGGACGAGTCGATCTCCTACGACGGCAACCGCCTCAAGACCGCCGTGCGCTACGCCAACCGCAAGGTGCTCGACGCCACCCGCGAGAGCAGCGAGTACGAGGGCATGGCCACCACCGTGGCGGCGGTGCTGGTGGACGGCGAGACCGCCAACCTGGCCCACGTGGGCGACAGCCGCATCTACCTGTTCCGCGAGGGCCAGCTGAGCCTGCTGACCAACGACCACTCGTGGGTCAACGAGCAGCTCCAGAACGGCGTGCTGACGGCCGAGCAGGCCCGCACCCACCCGCTGCGCAACGTGGTCACGCGCGCCCTGGGCGGGCGCAACGACCTGCTGGTCGAGATGCAGGCCCACCCCATGCTCCCGGGCGACCTGCTGCTGCTGTGCTCCGACGGCCTCACCACCATGCTGCCCGACGAGGAGATCGGCCGCCTCGTGCGCGAGGCCGACGGCGACGTGACGCGCGCGGCCGACGCGCTGGTGGCCGAGGCCAACGCCCGCGGCGGCGAGGACAACATCACCGTCGTCCTGGTGCGCTTCGAGGGCTAGCCGTGGCCGTCCCGGGCCCCAGCGTGAGCCGCCCGCGCCACCGCCTGGGGCGCTACGTGATCACGGGCCGGCTGGGGCGCGGCGGCATGGGCCAGGTCTACCGCGCCTACGACGAGTCGCTCGACCGCGAGGTGGCGGTCAAGACCCTCACGGGCGATGGCCCGCTCGACCCCGAGAGCCTGCAGCGCTTCGAGATCGAGGCCCGGGCGGCGGCGCGCCTGCAGCACCCCAACATCCTGACGGTCTTCGAGCTGGGCGAGGAGCGCGGCCTCAAGTTCATCGCCATGGAGCTCCTGGGGGGCAGCGACCTCGAGGCGGCCCTGCACGCCGAGGAGCCGCTGCTGCTCGAGGAGAAGCTCGAGATCGCGGTGCAGGTCTGCCGCGGGCTGGCCTACGCCCACCAGCACGGCATCGTGCACCGCGACATGAAGCCCTCCAACGTGCGCGTGCTGGACGACGGCACGGCCAAGATCATGGACTTCGGCATCGCCAAGCTGGCCGGCACCAACGTCACCAAGAGCGGCATGATGGTGGGCACGGTGCACTACATGAGCCCCGAGCAGATCCGCGGGGCCGAGCTGGACGGCCGCAGCGACGTCTTCTCGATGGGCGTGATCCTGCACGAGCTGCTCTCGGGCCGGCGCCCGTTCCCGGGCGACGAGCCCACCGCCGTGCTCTACAAGATCGTGCACGCCGAGCCCGAGCCGCTGGAGGGCGACCTGGGCCCGGTGGGCCCGCGGCTGCGCGAGGTCCTGGCCCGGGCCCTGGCCAAGGACCCGGCCCAGCGCACGCCCGGGGCGGACCGCCTGGCCGACGAGCTGCAGTCGGTGCTGGCCGAGCTGCAGGCGG
>JBDIBD010000609.1:0-2925 GCA_039812725.1 Vicinamibacteria bacterium
GGCCAGGAGACTGATCGACACCACGGCCAGGCTCAGCAGGAGGTGGAGCGCCACCGCGGTGAGGGCGGCGGCCACGGCGAGGGCGAGGGCGCGCTCGCGCCCCGCCAGCCCCCGGCGCAGCGCCCGCCACAGGCCCAGGCCGACCAGCGCCAGCGCGGCGAGGCCGAACAGGCCCTGCGTGGCGAGCACCTGCAGGTACTGGTCGTGCACGTGCTGCGGCGTGGTCGGTCCCTCGACGTTCCAGACCGCGAGCTGACGGTGGCGTGGATACGCCAGCTGGAAGGTGTCGGGCCCGGCGCCGAGCAGCGGGTGCTCGCGCCAGACGCGGAGCGCGCTGGCCCACAGCAGCAGGCGCGGTTCCTGGTCGAGGGGCAGGGCCCAGTCCGGGCGCGCCGCGGGGACCGGCAGGCTGTAGCTGACGCGCTGCGACAGGGCCTGCGCCACCCGACGCAGCGAGGCGGAGCCGCTCAGGGCCAGCGCCCCCACGACCAGCGCGGCTGCCAGCAGCACGGCCGCGCGGCGCCCCACCGCCTGGGCGTCCATGCGAAACAGGCCCCAGAGGCCCACCAGGGCAGCCCCGGCTGCTGCCAGCCAGGCCCCGCGGCTGAAGGTCAGGGCCAGCGCGGCCAGCGCCACCGGCACGCTCAGGCCCCAGGCCGCCGCAAGGTGCCGCCGGCCGGCTCGCGCGGCGCTCCAGCTCAACCAGGCCAACAGGGGCAGCGCGGCGGCCAGGAACCCGCCGAGGAAGGTGGGCTGGCCGAGGGTCGAGTGCACGCGCCACAGGCCCGCGAACCTCGCCCGACGCTCCCACGGCACGGGATCGAGGCCCAGGGCCTGGACCAGGCCGTAGGCCGCGGCCAGGGCGGCGGCCAGCCCCAGCCCGCGCAGGAGCGGCGCGAAGTCGGCGACGGATCGGCACGCTGCGCGGATCGCGAAGAAGAGGGTCACCAGCGCGGCCAGGCTGAGCCAGCCCGCGTAGCTCTCGTGGGCGCCGAAGAAGGACCGCCGCGGCGAGAGGGAGCCCAGCGTCGACAACGTGGCGGAGAGGAGCAGCAGCAGCAGCCCGGCCGCGAGGGGCTCGCGCACCAGCCGACGCCACCCTCCCCCCGCCAGGTGGCGTTGCGCCGCCGGCAGCCCCTGGGGCAGGCAGGCCAGGGCCGCCGCCAGCACCAGCAGCGACTTCGGGAACTCGAAAGCCTCCAGCGTGAAGGGCAGGAAGAGCAGCGGGGTGGCCAGGAGCAGCGCGGACAGCAGCAGGCGCGCCGTGGCGCCGTCCGCGGCGGCGGGTGGCGCGCGCCGGTCCTGGCTCGAGCCGCGCCGGGCCTGGTCCTGGGTGCGCTTCACGACAGGCGACCATAGCCGCTCCACATGGCCCGCGCAAGACGGGCGGCAGGGTGTCCGCCCCACCCGGCCGGGCTACGATGCGCAGCATGGCCGACGTGGGCGTGACGGTGGTGGGCGCGGGCGTCGTGGGCCTGGCCGTGGCCGCGCGGCTGGCGCCCCGCCACCCCGACCTGGTGCTGCTGGAGCGCCGCGAGCGGCACGGGCAGGAGACCAGCAGCCGCAACAGCGAGGTCGTCCACGCCGGCATGTACTACCCCGGCGGCTCGCTCAAGGCGCGGCTGTGCGTGGAGGGCAATCACCTGCTCCACGAGCTGCTCGAGCGCCAGGGGCTGCCGCACCGGCGGCTGGGCAAGCTGATCGTGGCCGTGCAGCCGGCGGCGCTGCCGGTGCTGCAGGCCCTGCTGGAGCGGGGCCTCGCCAACGGCGTGCCGCTGCGGATGCTGACCGGCGGGCAGGCCCGGGCCATGGAGCCGAACGTGCCCAGCCTGGCCGCCGTCGAGTCGCCCTCGACCAGCGTGCTGAGCGCGCACGCCCTCATGGACTTCCTGCTGCGGCAGGCGCGGGCGGCCGGGGCCACGTTGCAGCCGCGCGCCGAGCTGGTGGCCCTGGAGCGCGTGCCGGACGGCTACCGGCTGGAGCTGCGCACGCCGGAAGGGAACGAGTCCTTCACCAGCGAGCGCGTGGTCAACGCGGCCGGGCTGGAAGCCGACACGGTGGCGGCCCTGGCCGGCCTCGACGTCGAGGCGGCCGGCTACCGCCAGCGTTTCTGCAAGGGGGTCTACTTCTCGCTCCCGGCGGGGCGCTGGGGGCTGGTCTCGCGGCTGGTCTACCCCGTCCCCGGCCAGGTCTCGCTGGGCACGCACGCCGTGCTCGACGTGGGCGGCCGCTTGCGCTTCGGCCCCGACGTCGAGTACCTGCCACGGCGCGCGTACGACTACTCGGTCGACGAGGGACGCCGGGCCAGCTTCGGCGCCGCGGTGCGGCACCTGTTGCCGGCCGTGCGCGACGACGAGCTCGTACCCGACATCGCCGGCATCCGGCCCAAGCTGCAGGGCCCGGGCGAGCCCTTCCGCGACTTCGTGGTGGCCGAGGAGAGCGCCCGCGGGCGGCCCGGACTGGTGAACCTGGTGGGCATCGACTCGCCCGGCCTCACGGCCGCCATCGCCATCGCGCGCGAGGTGGAGCGCCTGCTGGGCTGAGCCGGCGCGCGGCGATAGACTGGGGCAGAAGCCATGCGCGCCCCCCTCGGCCTGCTCGCCAGCCCCGACCTGGCGCTCGACGTCGGCACGGCCCACACGCGCGTGGGCCAGGCCGACCAGCGCGTCCTGGCCGAGGCGCCCTCGCGCCCGCCGCGCGAGCAGCACGAGGACCTGCCGCCCGCCCCATTGGTTCACGGTGTGGTGCGGGACGTGGCGGGCGTGACGCGCTTCCTGCGGCCCCTCCTGCAGGGCGCCCGCGGCCGCTGGCCCGTGCGGCCGCGCGTGCTGGCCTTCACCCCCAGCGACGCCAGCCTCGAGGAGCGCGAGGCCCTGGTCGAGGCCACGCGCGAGGCAGGCGCCGGCCAGGTGGCGCTCCTACCAG
>JBDIBD010000610.1:0-2925 GCA_039812725.1 Vicinamibacteria bacterium
TCCTCCGCCAACGGCGACTACATCTTCCCGTTCCTGCCGCCCGGCGACTACGTGGTGAGCTACGAGCTGACCGGCTTCACCACGGTCAAGAAGGAGGCCCGCGTCAGCCTGAGCCAGACCGTGTCCTTGAACGCCGAGATGCTGGTCTCGGGCCAGAGCGAGACGGTCACGGTGGTGGGCTCCACCGCCGGCGATTTCGGCCAGACCTCGACCGCGGCCACCAGCTACAAGCAGGACTTCATCGAGAAGCTGCCGCTGCCGCGCACCTTCCAGGCCGCGGCCCTGCTGGCTCCCGGGACCCAGGCCAGCGGCCCCTCGGGCAGCATGACCATCTCGGGCGCGGCCTCCTACGAGAACCTCTACATGGTCAACGGCGTGGTGGTGCAGGACAACCTGCGCAGCACGCCCTTCAACCTGTACATCGAGGACGCCGTGCAGGAGACCACCACCACGACCTCCTCGATCTCGGCCGAGTTCGGCCGCTTCGCCGGCGGCGTGGTCAACGCCATCACCAAGTCGGGCGGCAACGACCTCTCGGGCTCGTTCCGGGTGACGTTCGACAACGACAAGTGGGTCGCGCTCACGCCCTACCCCAACGACAAGCGCACGGACGACGTCATCCCGACCTACGAGGCCACCCTGGGCGGGCCGGTCGTCAAGGACAAGCTGTGGTTCTTCGGCGCCATGCGGGCCCGCAACCTGTCGGAGACCCGCACCACGGGCTTCACCAACCTCAACTACCCGCGCGAGCTGGACGAGCAGCGCTTCGAGGGCAAGCTGACCTGGGCCCTCAACGCCAACCACACCTTCAAGGGCGCCTACAGCCAGATCAACTCGAAGGAGAACGGCAACAGCTTCGGGACGATCATGGACCTGGCCAGCCTGGTCAACCGCGAGACGCCCCAGAAGCTGCTGTCGCTCAACTACACCGGCATCCTGAGCCCCAAGTTCTTCCTGGAGGCGCAGTACTCGCTGCGCAAGTTCACGTTCGCAGGCTCGGGCTCGCAGTACACCGACCTGGTCAAGGGCACGCTGCTGCTCGACCAGTCGCGCTCCAACGCGCGCTTCAACTCGCCCACCTTCTGCGGCGTGTGCGACGACGAGACGCGCGACAACAACAACGTGGTGGTCAAGGCCAGCTACTTCCTGTCCACGCCGGGCGCCGGCTCGCACAACCTGGTCTTCGGGACCGACGTCTTCGACGACAAGCGCTTCGCCAACAACCACCAGTCGGGCAGCGACTACCGCCTGCTGGCCACCTCCACCATCCTCCGTGGCGACCAGATCTTCCCGGTCTTCGACCGCGGCTCGATCATCCGCTGGACGCCGATCTTCCTGGGCAGCGAGGGCAACCGCTTCCGCACCCTGTCGTTCTTCGCCAACGACGCCTGGACGCTCAGCCGGCACTGGAGCTTCAACGTCGGCGCGCGCTTCGACAAGAACGACGGCCAGGACTCGCTGGGCAACCAGGTGGTCAAGGACTCGGCCGTCTCGCCGCGCCTGGGCGTGACCTTCGACCCCAAGGGCGACGGCAACTGGACCGTCAGCGCCGGCTACGGCAAGTACGTCACCGCCATCGCCAACGGCGTGGGCGACAGCGGCTCGGCCGGCGGCCAGCCGGCCACGATCGACTTCGACTACCTCGGGCCCAACATCAACACCGGCAACCCGGCCAACCCGGTCTCGACCGCCGACGCCATCACCCAGGTGTTCGACTGGTTCAACGCCAACGGCGGCACCAACCGGCCCGTGCGCGGCACGCCGTTCGTGCCGGGCGTGACCTCCGCCGTGACGGACAAGCTGGCCTCGCCCAACGTGCAGGAGTTCACGCTGGGCCTGTCGCGTCGGCTGGGCAACCGCGGGGCCGCACGCGTGGACGGCGTCTGGCGCGAGTACAAGGACTTCTACGCGCTGCAGGTCGACACCACCACCGGCCGCAACACCGACCAGTTCGGCAAGAGCTACGACTTCGGCTACACGGTCAACACCAACGACGTGGAGCGCACCTACAAGGGCCTCAACGTCCAGCTCAACTACAAGGTCGACGATCACCTGTCGCTGGGCGGCAACTACACCCTGGCCGAGTCGCGCGGCAACTTCAACGCCGAGACCGGCCCCAACGGGCCGATCCAGTCGACGGTGCTGCAGTACCCCGAGTACTGGGACCCGGCCTGGAGCGGCGGCCCGTCCACGACCGGTTCGTCCGTGGGCTCGGGCGGCGGCCCGCTCGGCGACCTGGCCATCGACGTGCGCCACCGGGTGCGCCTGTGGGGCACCTGGGACCTGCCGCTCTCCGAGGGCCTGGGGCGCTTCACCCTGGGAGCCATCGAGTACTTCAACACCGGCAGCCCCTACGGCGCGGTGGGCGTGGTCGACACGCGGCCCTTCGTCACCAACCCCGGCTACCTGACGCCGCCGGCCTCGGTGGACTACTACTTCACGGCCCGCGACGCCTTCCGCATGGAGGACCTCTGGCGCACGGACCTGTCCCTCAACTGGGGCCGCAAGGTCGGCATCCGCCGGGCGGAGGTCTTCTTCCGCGGCGTGGTGCTGAACGTCTTCAACCGCCAGGGCCTGACCAACTTCACCGACGTCGGCTGCGGCACGGGCGGCTGCATCAACACCACGGTCCAGACCAACCGCCAGGTCGCGACCCTGACCCGCTTCAACCCGTTCACCGACACTCCGGTGGAGGGCGTGAACTGGCGCAAGGGCTCGACCTTCGGCCAGCCCACCAGCCGCTACGCCTACCAGACGCCGCGCACGTACCAGTTCTCGGTCGGCTTCCGCTTCTAGCCGGCGCGCCGTCTCGACGGCCCCGGGGCCCGCGCCCCGGGGCCGTTTTCGTCTCGGCCGGGGCGCGCGAAGCGCCCCCGTCGCCCCGAACACACCGCCCGGCAGCGTCGGCGAGCACGCCACATCGTC
>JBDIBD010000611.1:0-2917 GCA_039812725.1 Vicinamibacteria bacterium
CCCGGCCGACGGCCGGCGGGTCGAGCTGCTGGTACGCGGCGGCGAGCAGGTGCTGGCCCTGGCCGCGCTGCCGCGCGCCGAGCTGCGCGCGGCCGAGGAGGCCGTGCTGCACGCGGTGCTGCGCGTGCCCGGGACGGCCGGGGCGCACGAGCTGGTCTTCGACCTGGTCGAGCACGGCGTGACGGTCTTCTCGGCCCGCGGGGCCGAGCCGCTGCGCGCCACCGTGCGGGCCGAGGCGGAGCCCCCGGACGAGAGCGAGCGCCTGTTCGAGCCCGGCCGCCGGCACAGCCCCTGGAGCTACCAGCCCACCGGCGGCCTGCACCGCGGGCGCTCCGGCGCGCGCTACCCGCTGCTGGTGAGCGAGGCGCGCGGCTGCCGGCTGCGCGACCCCGACGGGCGCGAGTACGTCGACTACGTCATGGGCTGGGGCTCGGCCCTGCTGGGCTACGCCCACCCCGAGGTCCAGGCGGCCGTGCGCCAGGCGCTGGGCTCGGCGGCCGTGGTGCCTTTCCCGGTCCCCGACGAGGGTGAGGTGGCCCGGCAGGTGAGCGCCCTGGTCCCCTCGGCCGAGCGCCTGACCCTCGGCAAGAACGGCTCCGACGTCTGCACCCTGGCGGCCCGCGTGGCGCGCGTCTTCACGGGCCGCCGCACGCTGCTCTTCAGCGGCTACCACGGCTGGCAGGACTTCTGGGCGGAGCAGGCCGGCTTCGCGCACAGCGGCATCCCCGAGCGCGTGCCGCCGGTGATCCACCGCTTCCGCATGAACGACCTGGCCGACTTCGAGCGCCTGTTCGAGCGCCACCGGGGCGACCTGGCGGCGGTGATGGTGGAGCCGGCCGGGGCGGTCGAGGGGCCGCAGGGGCCGGTGGCCGACGCGGACGCGGCCTTCCTGCGCCACCTGCGGGAGCGCACCCGGGAGGCCGGGGCGCTGCTGGTCTTCGACGAGATCTTCACCTGCTTCCGCTACCCCGGGCACACGGTCCAGCAGGCCACCGGCGTGATCCCCGACCTCACCTGCCTGGGCAAGGCCCTGGGGGGCGGCCTGCCGCTCTCGGCCCTGGGCGGGCGGGCCGAGGTGCTCGAGTCGGCCATGGACCGCACGCACTACGGCCCCACCTTCCGGGGCGAGGCCTACGCCCTGGCCGCCGCGCGTGCGGCCCTGGCGGTCTACCAGCGCGAGCCCGTGGCGCAGCACGTCTGGTCGCACGGCGAGCGGCTGCGGGCCGCCCTCGACGCGGCCGCCCGCGAGCAGGGCCTGGCCGCGCGCTGCCTCGGGCCGCCCTTCCGCATGGTGGTGGCCTTCGACGGCGAGGACGAGGAGCGCCGGCGCCTGCTGGGGACCCTCCTGCACCAGGAGCTGCTGCGGCGCGGCGTGCTGACCTACAAGGGCTTCTGGCTGCCGTCGTGGGCCCACGACGACGGCGCGCTCGAGCAGGCCACGCAAGCCGCCCGCGCGGCCTTCGAGGCGCTGGCGCGGGCTCTGCGCACCGGCCGCCTCGAGGAGGCCCTCGAGACCCCGCTGCTGGCTCCCTGACTCAGACCGTCGCGGAGTACTCGTCCACCAGCCGCCGCAGCTCACCGTGGCGCCGCGGATCGCGCGTGTCACCACCGCGGCAGGCGTCGCAGACCGCGCACACCCCCGGCCTGGACTGGGCCTCGCGCAGGCCCTGGAAGGCCGGGCTGTTCCAGGCCGGCTCGAAGCTCCCGGGCTCGGCCGGCCGCACCGCGGTGGAGCGCGAGTAGTCCACGGCGCCGAGCGGACCGAGGCACGGGTAGATGAAGTGGCTGGCCTCCGCGGCGCGGCTCCGGCGCGTGGTGCTGCCCACGGCCGCCTGACGCCACAGGAAGGCGCAGTGGGCCCCGGGCGGGGCCGGGAAGTCGACCGCGCACAGCAGCCGGCTCAGGGTCCACTCGTTGACCTCGACCCGCGCGAAGTCGTGCAGCGGCCGCACCTCGAGCCCGAAGGCCGTGTGCCTGCGCTCGCGCGGCGGCGGGATCTCGAGCGAGACCTCGTGGGCGCGGGCCTCCGCCACGGTCTGGTCGTAGAGCGCGTCGTACTCGTCTCGGCAGGCCTCGAGCGTCTCCTCCGGGCCGAAGCGCCCCGGTCCCTCGGCCACGAGCGCGAAGTAGGGGAAGGCGGTCAGGCGGTCGAGGCCGAGCTCCCGGCACAGGCGCGGCAGCCGCGGCAGCTCGGCCAGGTTGCGGCGGTTGAGGACGATCGAGCCGAAGACCACGGGCCAGACCGCCCCGGCCTCGCGCCGCGCGTCGCGCAGGGCCGCCAGCAGGGCCACGACCTGGTCGAAGAGGTCCAGGCCGCACTGCTCGCGCCAGGCCGCGCGGCTGGCCGCGTTCAGCGAGGCGTTGACCCAGCGCACCCGGCCCACCACCGAGCGCAGCAGGCCGTGGCGCGTGAGGGTGAGGGCGTTGGTGAAGAAGTTCAGGCTGAGCTGCGGGAAGCGGGCCGTGGCGCGCTCCACGATGGCGCCCAGGTGGCGGTCCAGGGTGGGCTCGCCGATGCCGCTGTTGAGCCGCAGCACGCGCGCGTGGCGCAGGGGCGCGAAGCCCTCGACCTCGTCCGCCGTGACGCGCTCGAAGCGCGCGCTGGCGTGGGCGTAGCCGCAGAAGCGGCACTCCAGGTTGCAGGCCCCCGTGACCGACAGGTGCACCTCTGGCGGCACGCTGCGCGGCCGGGTCACGCCCAGGCGCAGCTCGACCTCGTTGAGCAGCGTGTTGGCGATCCACGGGACGGCCGAGCGCTCGCGCCAGTCGTAGAGCGCCTGCGCCAGCTCGACCGGCGTCGTGGCCGGGCCGCTGGCGGCGTGAAGCTCGGCCCAGCCCTGGTTGAGCCAGCCGCTCCACTCGGGCAGCCGCCCGCCGCGGGCGCCGGTCCGGCCGCGCAGCGAGGGCGCATTCTCGA
>JBDIBD010000612.1:0-2908 GCA_039812725.1 Vicinamibacteria bacterium
ACCGGGCAGGCGCCGTCGCCGTGGCGGGCGTGGAAGCGCAGGGCGTGGTCGAGCAGCTCGGCCAGGTCGCGGGCGCGTCCCGCCAGCGTGGCGCGGGCGCGCTCGGCCAGCCGCGCCGTCTCGGCCAGCCGGGCCGCCACCGCGGCCAGGCCCGGCTCGTCGGGGACCGCCAGGGACCCCAGCCGCGCCAGCAGCTCCAGCTCGCCCGCGCCCGTGCCGCCGCCCGTGCCGCCGGCCAGCACGCTCGCGACCTCGTCGAGCCCCCAGTCCTTGCGGCCCAGGGCCTTCACGACCCGCTCCGCGCGCGGGTCGGCCAGCGGCTTGACCTCCTCGACGAGCGCCTTGCGCGCCTCGCCGGCCTGCTTGTAGCCGTCGTCGCGCTTCTTCCGGGCGGCGGCCAGCAGGGCCTGGGCCTGCACCGCCTCCTCGAGGCCCAGGATCGAGCGCAGCGCGTCGAAGAGCCTGGACGGGTCGCCGTCGATCAGCGAGCCCAGCTCGTCGTAGGAGAGGAAGGGCCGGTAGCTCTGCAGCGCGCCCGACCAGCCCAGCGACTGCAGGTCGGCGCGCGGCTGGCCGCGCACCTGCACGCGCGTGACGCCCGCGGCCAGCTCGCCGCCCTCGGGCCACTCGCGCGCGACCTGGCAGCCCCCGCCGTCGCCCTCGAGGGCCAGCTCGCAGGCGATGGCGGCGCGGGGGTGGTGGAGGTTGCGCCAGCCGTCGCGCCAGACCTTCTTGCGCTGCGACCAGCGCCAGGTGTCGCCGGTGAGCAGCAGCTCGAGCGCCTCGGCGAAGCTCGACTTGCCGGAGCCGTTGCGGCCCACCACCAGGGTCAGGCCGGGGCCGGGGGCCAGCTCGAGCGCCTGGCGCGCGCCGATGCCGCGGAAGCCCTCGACGGTGATCGAGCGCAGGTAGGCCACCCGCGGCGGGCCCGAGGGCGCGGCGCTGGCGGGCGGGGCGGCCGGGTGCGGGCGCTGGCCCGGGGCCGCCAGGGCCGCCTCGAGCGACAGCGGCCCCTCGAGGGCGCCGAGCACGAGCAGCGGCCACAGCTGGTCGCCGCCGGCGTCGGCCTGGTCGAGGCGCGTGAGGATCTCGTCGCGCAGCGCTGCGGCCGGAGTGCTGGGCTCGGGCACGGGTCCCTCCTGGCTGGGCGGGATTATCGCGCCAGCCGTCGTCGTCGCGCTCCGCCGTCGTCGTCATCCTGAGGAGCCGCCGTCCAGGCCGGCGACTAAGGATCTGTCGGGCCGTACGACTCGCGAGATCCTTCGCTCCTTGCCAGACGGTGTGGCTCAGGATGACGGTTGGCCCTCGAGCTTGCAGGCAGGGCGCGGGAGGACGGGAGCGGTTGCGGCGCCGCAAACTGGTCATTACAATCTGACCAGTTGGAGGCGACGTGACGAAGGTGGCGGCGACCGAGTTCAAGGCCAGGTGCCTGGAGCTGATGGACCGCGTGGCCGAGCGGCGCGAGACCTACGTGATCACCAAGCGCGGCCGGCCCGTGGCCAAGCTGGTGCCGGCCGACCCGCCGGCCGGGCGCAGCATCCTGGGCTGCCTCGCGGGCCAGTTCGAGTCCGAGGGAGACATCGTCTCCTCGCCCCGCACCGACGAGCAGTGGGCGGAGCTGGCGCGCGCACGGGAGGCGGCGTTCCCGGCCTCGCGCCCGCGCAGGCGCGGGGGGAGGACGAAGGGTCGGGCCGAGCCGTGATCCTGGACACGCACGCGCTCTACTGGGCGGTGGCCGAGCCGCGAGAGCTGTCGCGCGCCGCCGCCCGGGCCATCGAGCGGGCCTCGGCGCGCGACGAGATCGGCATCGCCTCGGTCACGCTGTACGAGCTGGCCGACCTGTTCCACCGCCAGCGCCTGCGCGGCCGACGCGACGGTCCCGTGGCGGTGGCCGTCGAGACCCTGCGGGCGGGCGCGCGCGCGCGGGTCTTCGAGCTGACCGCCGACATCGCCGCCGTCGCCGCCGAGTTCCCGGCGACCTTCTCCGGCGACCCGATGGACCGGATCATCGCCGCCACGGCCCGCGTGCTGGACGTGCCGCTCGTGACCCGCGACCGCCGCATCCAGGACTGCCCGCTGGTCCGGACCATCTGGTAGCCGCTTGGCGAGGCCGGCCCCGGCCCGCTAGACTTCGCCCATGGCGATCCACCCCGAGCTGCTCGAGATCCTGGCCTGCCCGGTCTGCAAGACGCCGGTGGAGGTCGTGAAGAACGGCGACGGGCTGCGCTGCGGCCAGTGCCGCCGGGTCTACCCGGTCCTCAAGGACGACACGCCGGGGGGCGAGTTCGACATCCCGGTGATGCTGCCCGAGGAAGCCAAGATCGAGGACTAGCTGAGCACCGTCGCCCCCGTGGTCGCGGCCCTGGTCCCGGCCGACACCGAGTGCCGGCTGCGGCGCGCGCAGCTGGGCCTGGTGGCGGTGGTGGCCGGGACCTGCCTGGTCTCGATCTTCGCGGCCCAGCTGGCCTTCGCGCTGGCCTGCGCCTTCTTCCTGGCGCGCCTGGCGCTGCGCGGGGCCGCCTTCCCGCGCCTGCCGCTCGACGGCCCCACCCTGGCCTTCTCGGTCTGGACGCTGCTGGCGGCCTCCTTCTCGCGCAACCCGCTGGCCTCGCACGAGGAGTCGAAGAAGCTGCTGCTCTTCCTGCTGCTCTACCTGGCGGTCGAGACGCTGTCCACCGAGGAGGCCCGCGAGCGCGTGGTCGACGCGCTGCTGCTGGGGGGCCTGGCGCTGTCGGCGGGGATGCTGCTGCAGTTCTACTTCCTGGGCTTCGACACGCTCAACAACCGGCCGCGCAGCCTGCAGGGGCACTACATGACCGCCTCGGGGCTGATCATGTGCGTGCTGGCGCTGGGCGCGGCGCGCCTGGCCTTCGTGCGCCGGCCGCTGCCCCGGCCGGGGCTGGCCGAG
>JBDIBD010000613.1:0-2902 GCA_039812725.1 Vicinamibacteria bacterium
GTTGGCGGGCCTGCTGGCCGAGCTGTCGCGCCAGCGCGCCCAGGGCCTGGCCGTGCTGGCCCTGCAGGCCGAGCTGCAGGCGGAGGGCCACGCGGCCCACGAGCGCATCGAGCGCCTGGCGCGCCTGATGGACCTGGTCGAGTCGCGCCGCAACCAGCTCTTCGCCCCGCTGGCGGCGCTGCTCTTCTGGGGCACGCAGCTGGCCCTCGCGATCGAGGCCTGGCGCGCCGCCTGCGGCCCGCGCCTGCGGGCCTGGCTCCTGGCCCTGGGGCGCTTCGAGGCGCTCTCGTCGCTGGCCGGCCACGCCTTCGAGCACCCCGCCGACCCCTTCCCGGAGCTGCTGGCCGAGGGCCCGCTCTACGAGGCCCGCGGCCTGGCCCACCCGCTGCTGCCCGAGGCCCGCGCGGTGCGCAACGACCTGCGCCTCGACCGGCAGCGGCGCCTGCTGCTGGTCTCGGGCTCGAACATGTCGGGCAAGAGCACGCTGCTGCGCAGCGTGGGGACCAACCTGGTGCTGGCCTGGGCCGGCGCCCCCGTGCGGGCCGAGGCCCTGCGCGTCTCGCCGCTGGCGCTGGGGGCCTCGCTGCGCGTGCACGACTCCCTGCAGCAGGGGGCCTCGCGCTTCTACGCCGAGATCACGCGCCTGCGCCAGGTCATGGACCTGGCCCGCTCCCGCCCGCCGCTGCTGTTCCTGCTGGACGAGGTGCTGCACGGCACCAACTCGGGCGACCGGCGCGTGGGCGCCGAGGCGGTGGTGCGCGGCCTGCTGGAGCGCGGCGCGCTGGGCCTGGTGACCACCCACGACCTGGCCCTGGCCCAGGTGGCCGAGTCGCTGGCCCCGCTGGCCGCCAACGTGCACTTCGAGGACCACGTCGAGGAGGGCCGCATCGCCTTCGACTACCGCATGCGGCCGGGCGTGGTGACGCGCAGCAACGCCGTGGCGCTGATGCGCTCGGTGGGCCTGCCGGTCTAGGCGGGGACGGGGCCGCGCCGCCGCGGCTCACTCGCGGCGCGAGCCGCCGACGCTCAGGCTCTTCTCGAGCTCGGCGGCCTCGAGCGGCCGGCCGAACAGGTAGCCCTGGGCCAGCTGGCAGCCGTGGCGGCGCAGGAAGTCGCGCTGGTCCTCGGTCTCGACCCCCTCGGCCACCACCCGCAGCTTGAGGCTCTGGGCCATCGAGATGATGGCCCGCACCAGGGCCGCGTCGTCGGCGTCGACGGTGCAGTCGCGCACGAACGAGCGGTCGATCTTGAGGCCCTGGATCGGGAAGCTGCGCAGGGCGCTGAGCGACGAGTAGCCCGTGCCGAAGTCGTCGATCGACAGGCTCACGCCGGCCGAGCGCAGGTCGCGCAGCAGGTCGGCGGCGCTGGCGGGGCCCTGCATGATGCCGCTCTCGGTCAGCTCCAGCTCCAGCTCGGAGGGCTCGAGCCCGGCCTCGGCCAGGGCCTGCCGCACCAGCGCCACCAGGCCGGGCTGCGAGAGCTGGCGTGGGGAGAGGTTGACCGCCACCGGGAAGGGCGGCACGCCCGAGTCGTTCCACAGGCGTCGCTGGCGGCAGGCCTCGCGCAGGGCCCAGGCGCCCACCGGCACGATCAGGCCCGTGTCCTCGCACAGCGGGATGAACTGGTCGGGAGGCACCAGCTGCCCCCCGGGGCCGCGCCAGCGCAGCAGCGCCTCGACCCCGGCGATGCGGCCGCTGCCCAGCTCGACCTGGGGCTGGTAGTGCAGCACGAACTCGCCGCGCTCGACCGCCGCGCGCAGGCGGCTCTCGAGCGTCAGCAGCTCCAGCGAGCGCACGTTCATGCCCGGGCTGTAGAGCTGGCAGTTGGCGCGCCCGCACTCCTTGGCGCGGTAGAGCGCGATGTCGGCGTGCTGGGACAGGGTCTCAACGTCGCGGCCGTCGTGGGGGAAGAGCGCCACCCCCAGGCTGCCGGTCACGCGCAGCTCGTGGCCGTCCAGCTCGACCGCCGGCTGCAGCACCTCGAGGATCTCGCGCCCCAGGCGGGCCGCGTCCTCGGCGTGCTGCAGACCGGGCAGCACCAGCATGAACTCGTCGCCCCCCAGGCGCGCCACGGTGTCGCCGTCGCGCAGGCGCCGCGTCAGGCGCCGGCCCACCTCCTGCAGCAGCCGGTCGCCGGCGGCGTGGCCCAGGGTGTCGTTGATGTTCTTGAAGCGGTCGAGGTCCAGGAACATGACCGCCAGCAGCTCCTCGCGGCGCTCGGCCAGGGCCAGGGCCTGCGCCAGGCGGTCGCGGAACAGCAGGCGGTTGGGCAGGCGCGTGAGCGGGTCGTGGTAGGCGTGGTGGCGGATGGCCTCCTCGGCCATCTTGCGCTCGAGGGCCGTGCCGATGTGCTGCGAGACGAAGGTCAGCATCTCGAGCTGGCGCTGGTCGAAGCGCGTCCCCTCGCGGTAGCTCTGCACCACCAGGGCCCCGAAGACGCGGCCGCCGCCCTTGAGCGGCACGCCCAGCCAGTCGAGCGAGGGCGCCCCCACCAGCTCGACCTCGCCGCCCTGCACCAGCTCATGGAAGCGCGCCGGCGGCACCAGCTGGGGCTGCCCCGTGCGCAGCACGAAGGCGGTCAGGCTGCGCCCGGCCGGCTCGGGCGGCGGCTGGGGCTCGCACTCGTCCACGAAGTAGATGTAGTCGAGCTGGTCGCTGGCCTCGTCGTGCAGCGCCACGAAGAAGTTGCGGGCGTCCATCAGCTCGCCCACGATGGCGTGCACGGCGGCGCACAGCTCGGGCAGGTCGCGCGTGGCGGCCGCCTGCTCGGTCACGCGGTAGAGCGCCGACTGCAGCGTCTCGGCCCGGCGCCGCTCGGTGATGTCGCTGCCCAGCCAGGCGCAGCCGGTGAGCGCCCCGCGGGCGTCGCGCAGGGCCACCGCGTCCCAGGCCACCAGCCGGCG
>JBDIBD010000614.1:0-2896 GCA_039812725.1 Vicinamibacteria bacterium
CCGGCCAGCAGCGCGGCGGGCAGCCCCAGCCGCCCGGCCTCGGCCTCGAGGTGGCGCACGAGGCCGCCCAGGTCGCGCCCGAAGGGATCGGGGAAGCGGCGCTGCAGCTCGGGCCGCTCCTCCCACAGCGACAGCAGGGCGCGGTTGAGCCAGCCGCCGCGGTACGGCAGCGGCTCGGCCAGCCAGTCGAGAAAGCCGCCGGGCCCGACGGCGAACGGATCGGGCCAGCGCGTGCCGCGCGGGTCCACGCGCTGCAGCACCCGCCGGGCCAGGTCGGGGAAGGGCGTGCCGTCGGCGAAGGCGCCGTAGGCGTAGGGCAGGCCGCGCAGGCGCTCGTGGCCGGCGGCCAGCACGGCCGCGCGGTAGCCCTCGAACAGCGGGCGCAGCTCCGGCCGCCCGGACAGCCGCACGCGGTCCTGGTAGCGGCTGACCGCCTCGAGCTCGTCGAGGGGCAGGCCGCTGAAGTGGAAGAAGCCCAGCGGTCGGCCGTCCACCGTCCAGCGGCCGCCCTCCTGGCGCGGGAAGCGCTGGGTCAGGTTCCAGTAGGCCACGTCGTACTGGGGCGCGCGCAGCACCTGGACGTCGGGCAGGAAGGCCGGGGCCAGGTCCATCCAGGACTGGTCCACGAACAGCCCGTGGTCCACGTCGTGGACGCAGAAGCGCGCCAGACGCTCCTGCCACCAGCGCAGGAAGGGGGCCGTGGCGTCGTCGAGGCGCAGCCCCAGGAAGCCCAGGTTGTAGACCCCGCACATCAGCACCGTGCGCTCGGAGGGGACGCGGTCGTCGTCGAGCGGCGCGGTCACGTGCGGCAGCAGCACCGCGCTGCCGCGCTCGAGCGCCGCCTCGAGCTCGTGGAGCGGGGCCAGCACCTGGATGTCGGGGTCGAGGTAGAAGACCCGCTCCCAGCCGCGCCGCTGGCGCAGGCGCTCGAGCAGGAAGGGCTTCACGGCCGTGTTCAGCTCGAGCACGCCAAAGCGACCGGCCAGGGCCTCGAAGCCGGGGATCTCGAGCTCCTCGGCGAAGACCACCTCGAACGGCAGCGCAGCGTAGTCCAGGCCCGGCGCGGGGCGGTCCACCACGCAGCAGACCACCGTCGCGTCCGGGTGCTGGGCGCGGTACGAGGCGGCCAGCACGCTGGCCAGGGCCAGGTAGTTGTTCGAGGCGATGGTGCAGACCGGGACGGCGCCCATGGGTGACGGGATGTTAGCGCCTTTCAGACGGTCACCCGGAAGTCCTCACGCCGCCCGCGCCAGGGCGCCCGCCGGCGGCGCCGGGGGGCAGGCCCCGCCGCCGGAGCCGCTTCTCCACGGCCGCCGCCACCTCGGGCAGGAACGCCTCGGCGAGGCGCGCGATCCCGGCCTGCGTCAGGTGGCAGTGGTCCGTGAACAGCCCGGGGTCCGAGACCCGACGGTGAACCATCACGCCGACCAGGGACCGCTCCCGCACGGCGTCCTCGAAGAGCTGGTCGTAGCGCGCCAGGAAGCGCGCGTAGTCGCGGAAACAGGCGGTGTGGAGGCCGTCGCGGTCCCAGTCCCGCACGACCTCGTCCAGGCTGGCGCGGAAGCCCGGCGTCAGGCGCTGGTCGTCGGGTGCGGCGAACGAACCGGCCACGTGGCGCGCGCCGGAGCCCCGGCACAGGTCGGCCATGCGCGCCAGGTTCGCGAGCGTGGCCTGGTAGCCCTCGTCGAGCTGCGCGGCGTCGAGCGGGAAGAGCCTCTGGAACAGCAGGCTGCGGTTGAGCGCTCTCCGCAGCGGGTGGGCGGAGGCGTACCTCGGCAGGATCTTCCAGAAGATGTCGTTCACGCCCTCGTACTGCACCACCACGTCGGGCTGGAGGCGGAACAGCTGGCCGCGCCGCCGCAGCCAGTGCTCGGAGGTGGCGCCGCTGATCCCCAGGTTCAGGACCTCCAGGGCCGCCCCCGGGAAGGCCCGCCGCAGCCCGGCCTCGAGCAGGGCCGGGTAGGTTTCGTCGTTCGTGCGGCCGAAGACGGTGGTCGACCCGCCGAGGCAGACCACCCTCACGACGCCCGCGGCCTTGGCCTCCTCGAACTCGCGCGTGCGGAAGCCGCGCTGGTTGATCTGGATGACGTGGTGCTCGCCCTGGAGGTCGTACTCGAGGTGGGCGCCGGGACGGTACTCCTGCCACGGCACCCTCCAGAGCCCCCGTCCTTGCTGGCGAGGGTCGTCGGGCTCGAAGATGGGGTGCTGGCGCCGGTACTCGGCCGCGGCCCGTCTGGCGAGCCAGCGCCGCGCCGCGCAGGTGGTCTCCCCCGCCAGCAAGGCCAGGGGCACGCCGAAGACCAGCAGCCACGCGGCCGCCAGCGCCACCCGCCGCCCGGCGCCGCTCACGGCAGGCCGCCCACCACGTCGAGCGCCGCCGGCAGGGTCTCGACCTGCAGCGGCAACTGCCCGAGCGGCTCGCCGTCCACGTCCACGGCCACGCGCTCGTCGCTCTCGGCCGCCAGGCGCCGCAGGCGCCCGGTGCGCGTGCCGGCCAGCTCCACGTGCGTGCCGTCGTAGACGCGGCGGCGCCGCAGCACGAAGTCGCGCAGGCCGAAGCCCTGCCAGAGGGTCAGGTCCAGCTGGCCGTCGTCTGCGTGGGCCGCGGGCGCCACCTGCATGCCACCGCCGAAGAAGCGCCCGTTGCAGGCCGCCACGTTGGTGACCGCCAGCTCCTCGGCCGGCCCGTCGTCGAGGGACAGCCGCACGCGCTGGTCGCGATAGCGCAGCAGCGCCCGGGCCGTGACCAGGCTGAAGCCGAGCCGCCCCCCCAGCAGCTTCGCGCGCCGGCCGATGGCCTCGGAGACGGCGCCCCCGCAGCCGAAGGCCACGGTGTTGACGAAGACGCGGCGGCGTGACCGGCCCCCGGGGCCGGCCAGCAGCGCCAGGCCCGCGT
>JBDIBD010000615.1:0-2878 GCA_039812725.1 Vicinamibacteria bacterium
GTCGTGCCGCCGTCCGTGGTGGACTCGAGGATGCCCCCGTCGAAGCAGGCGGTGGTGCCGCTGTTCTCCAGGTTGGGCAGGTGCCAGAAGCTCAGCGTGACCGGGTTCTGGCCGGTCGGGACGACCACCGGCGGCGAGAGCAGGCGCTGGTCGGAGACCGTGGCCGGGTCGGTGCCGCGGAAGTGCGACGTGCCGGCGTGCGGGTTGGTGGTCGAGATGGCCCAGGTGTCGCCCGTGCCGCTGTGCGTCCAGGGCCCGGCGCCCGACTCGAAGCCGTACTGGTACAGGATGTTGGCCGTCGTGCCGATGCCGCAGTCGCCCGGCGCGGCCAGCGTCGTGAAGGTGAACACGGCCGAGTTCGTGCCCGTCCCGCAGGAGTTCGTGGAGCGCACGCGCCAGAAGTAGACGGTGTTGGTGTTGAGCGTGGCGCCGTTGTAGGTCGTGCCGACGATGCTGCTGCCCGTGTGCACGATGTTGGTGAAGGCCGCGTCGGTGGCGACCTCCAGCGTGTAGGTCGCGGCCTGGGTCGCGGCGCTCCAGGTGAAGGTCGGGCTGACGGCCTGGTTCAGGGCCCCGTTGGCGGGCGCGGTGAGCGTGGGCGCTGCCGGGTTGGCCGTGAACACGTTGAGCGTCACGTTGGTGTTCAGGTTGATCGGGCCGGCGGAGCTGCCCGCGACGTTGACCACGTAGCTGCCGGCCGCGGCCGCGACCGTGTTGCCGATGGTCAGGGTCGAGCTGCCCGGCAGCGGCGTGACCGGGTTGGGGCTGTAGCCGGTGGTGGTGCCGGCCGGGTTGCCCGTGGCCGAGAGCGTGACCGGGCTGTTGAAGCCCGAGACCGAGCCGACGTTGACCGTGTAGGTGGCGTTGGCCGGGGCGCAGACGTTCTGGGTCGTGGGCGTGACCCCCAGGGTGAAGGTCGGCGACAGCGAGCAGCTCGGGAACTTGAAGTTGCCGATGCGCGTGCGCCAGTTGAAGGTGCCGGTGGTCGCGTAGTACTCGTTCGTGTACCAGAAGGTGCAGTCGTCCACCGGGTCGACGGTCAGGTCGCTGTAGTCACCCCAGCGGTTGCCGGTGCCGGTCTGGCTGCCGGTGCCGGCGAACAGGGTGGCCTCGCCCTGCGCCAGCGTGTTGACCGGGTCGTTGAAGAGGCGTCCGGCGTAGCGGATCTGCGGGTTGATGGTGGCGTCCGAGGCGCTGAAGCCGAGCGCGATGTTGCCGACCGTGTCCATCGCGATCGAGCCCATCCAGCGCCAGGTCGTGTCGGGCTGGTAGGTGCTCTCCTGGACGAAGCTGGGCGTGCCGCTGGTGGCGTTGTTGACCTCCCACCACCGGATGCCCGCCACGGCCGACGCGCTGACCGTGCGGTTGCCCAGCAGGGCCTCGTGGCCGTCGGCGAAGCGCCGGTAGACCAGCCGGAACATCGGCCGGTCGCCGATCGCGTCGAGGGCCGCCGGCGCCCCGAGCTCCGGGACGCAGGCCCGCGTGCCGCTGCACAGCGTGGTGAAGCCGGCCGGCGTCAGGTTGCCGCCCAGGGTCCAGGTGCTGTTGGCGGGCGTGGTCCAGTCGACGTGGAAGCGGAACAGCGACCAGGTCGAGCCGACGGCGCTCATCCAGGGGTTGGGCGCCCCAGCCGGCGGCAGCTGCGAGCCGTCGAGGTCGGCCGAGAGCATGAAGCCCAGCGCGCTCGACTGCAGGCCCGGGGTGATGAACGTGGCTGGGGAGCCGGCCAGCATGGCGGTGCGGTTGAGGGCGAAGGGCTGGGGGCCCAGGTAGGCCGTGCCGGCCGCGTTGAAGACGTTCTCGGCCAGGTAGTAGGCGTCGGGCCAGACGCTCATCTTGGGGTAGTCGAAGAAGTTCGTGCCCAGCGTGAAGTCGTAGCGGAACCAGGTGCCCGTGGCGTCGTTGCTGGTCGAGACCGCCACGCAGTGGTTGGTGGCGGCCGACGTGCCGGCGAACTGGCTGACCACCCAGCGATCGGCCAGCTGGTCGTACAGCACGACCGGGTCGCCGAAGCCGCTGGTCTCGCACAGGCCGCCGAAGCCGGCCCACAGCGTGCTGATGCCGACCGGGCCGAGCAGCGAGGCGCCCGTGGTCTTGTTGAAGACCTGGATGCCCTCGTTGACCATCTGGACGTACTGCGTGGCGCCGACCTCGCCGTTCGTGTCGGGGGGCGCGCAGTTGCAGGCCACCCCCGGGAACGGGATGCCGTCGAAGTTCAGGATCGGGGCCGGCATGGCCTCGGGGAACAGGAAGTCCTGGACGACCGGGTCGTACTCGGCCATGTCGTCCCAGACCGAGAAGACCTTCTCGTGCTTGACCTTCATGCGCTGCAGCATCACCGGGGGCTCCGGGATGTCGCGCAGCGCCGGCGACACGTCGTTCTTGTTCGAGACTCCCACGAACATGCCATTGGGCAGCTCCTGGGGCTCGCCTGCGAACAGCGCTCCACTGGGCAGCAGCGCTGCCGCCAGCAGCAGGGCCGGCAGCAGGCCGGCCCAGACGACAGAACGACGTTGTCCTGATCTCATTGCACGGGTCCTCCGGGGATTGAGGGAGCGGCGTGGCGAGCGACGATGCCGCCACCGCCGAGGCATCGACCGGGCCGCGGCGGGGTGGCGCCAGACGGCGGCGCCCGGCGCCAGCTCGGCGCCCGGTACGTCCCCGCACGGCTTTCACGGGTCAAGTTCCCGAACACTCCCACTTGCGCGGGCCGCTGTCAACTACCCGCGGTCGTAGCGGCTGGGGCGGCCGGGAAAAGGAAGGGGCGCCGGCCCGGGCCTTTCGGCCCGGAGCGGCGCCCCGGGTGGGTCAGCCCCCCGCGGGGGGCGTCAGGCGGCTAGCTAGCGCGGCCCGGCCACGATCCAGTTGGTGGCGGGGG
>JBDIBD010000616.1:0-2876 GCA_039812725.1 Vicinamibacteria bacterium
CCCGACCGGCGCGCGCTGGCCGAGCTGTGCCAGGCGGCCGAGGTGGACGCGGGCTACGTGGCCCCGCGCACGCCCGCGGAGATCGCGCTGGCCGAGCTGGTGGCGCAGGTCCTGGGGCGCGAGCGGGTCGGCGTCTCCGACGACTTCTTCGCCCTGGGCGGGCGCTCGCTGCAGGCCGCGCGGCTGGCGGCGCGCATCGCCGAGTCCTTCGGCGCGAAGCTGTCGATCGCGGCCATCATGACCCACCCCACGGTGGCGCGGCTGGCGGAGCTGGTGGCCAACCCCGACGGCCAGGGCGCGACCCACGGCTTGTTCCTGATCCGCCCGGGGAGGCCGGGCTCGGCGGTCTTCGTGATGCCCGACCTGGTGGGGCTGTTCGGCAACGCGCGCCTGCTGGCCGCCGCGCTGGGCCTCGCCCCGCCGGTCTACAGCATCATGCTGCCCGAGCGGGACGGGGCGCCCTACACCTTCGCGACCATCGAGGAGCTGGCCCGCTACTGCGTCGGGCGCATCGAGGCCGGACACCCGCGCGGGACCTGCCACCTGGTGGGCTACTCCTTCGGCGGCAAGCTGGCCTACGAGCTGGCGCGCCAGCTGCGCGCCGCGGGCCGCCGGGTGGGCCTGCTGGCGCTGATCGACACCCAGGCCACGGTGCGCCCGCCGCGCCGCCTCGGGCGGCTGCTGCGCGAGGCGGAGGTGCTCCTGTCGGAGGGGCTCTACCTCGCCTGGCACGACCTGACCAGCGGCCACTGGCGCCGCAGCGCGCGGGGCGCCTTGCGGCGCCTGCGCCGCCGGCTGGGGCAGCTGAGCGACCACCACGTGATCGACCAGCAGGTGGGCGAGCTCCAGCTGGCCGGCCTGCCGGACATCTACGCCGACGTGGCGCGCGTGCACCTGGCGGCCATGAAGCGCTACCGGGAGCAGCCCTTCGCGGGACGAGTCACGCTGGTGCGGGCCCGCCGCCTCAACGTCGCGAGCACGCGCAGCCGGGACCTCGGCTGGGGACACCTGGCCGCGGGCGTCGACGTCCGGATCGTCCCCGGGCACCACTGGAACCTGCTCGAGCCGCCGGCCCTCGGGGCCCTGGCCACGTTCCTGACGGACGCGATCGCGGCGGCCGACGCAGGCTAGCTAGACGAGCACGGCCTTCAGCGCCCAGAGGACGGCGATCAGGGCGCCCGAGCCCAGCAGCGCCACCAGGTCGAGCAGCGGCTGCCAGACGCCCTGGCCGTGCAGGGCCCAGGCCAGCGCGGGGTAGCGCGCCACGGGCGCCGCCGCCAGCGCCACCACCACGCCGCGCCAGCCGCCCAGGGCCCAGCCGGCCGCGACGAAGGCCACGAAGAGCAGCGTGCCGCCAGCCAGCGAGAGGAAGTGGCGCCGCGAGTCGCCGCGCGCCAGCAGCAGGTTGCCCGAGGTGGTGATGACCGAGTCGACCAGGGCCCCGGCCGCCAGGACCTGCGTCATCCAGCCCGCGCCCGCGTAGCGCGTGTCGTACAGCAGGGCGATGACCTCGGGGCCCCAGACCACCAGCACGCACAGGGGCGGCAGCGAGAGCGCCAGCAGGTGTCCGCGGGCCCGCGCCACGCGCCCCCGGAAGGCCGCGGGCGTGACCGCCTCGCCCTGGCGCGCGAAGAGCGGGAACAGCACCCGCTGCGAGACGCCGGCCAGCAGGAGCACCACGAAGCCGGCCAGGAACGTGGCGATGTTGAACAGGCCCAGCACCTCGGCGCTGACGAACTTGCCCAGGATCAGGCGGTGGCTCAGCACCAGCACGAAGTAGACGATGGTCGAGGGCAGCATCCAGCGCCCGAAGTGGAAGATCTCGTGGGCCGAGTCGGGGTCCCACCGGAAGCGATTGCGGGTGCCTGCCAGCAGGACGTGGGAGCCCGCGAGCATGGCCGCCCCGGAGGCCAGGCCGCCCGCCACCAGCGACCAGACCGTCGGGTACCGCCAGGCCCAGGCGATGGTCACCACGCCGGCCAGGGCCTGCGTCGCGAGCTGCAGCGCCACCAGCCGCCCCAGGGTCAGGCTGCGCTCCTGCTGGTGGACCGAGGTCGAGGTCAGGCCCCCCAGGATGGCGCCGAGGCCCACCACGGGGACGAGGTAGAGCAGCGCGGGCACGTCGTAGAAGCGGGCCACGGGCCAGGCCAGGAGCACCGTCATCAGCCAGAGCAGGAATCCGCGCAGGCTCTTGATGGTCCAGGCCGTGTTCAGGAAGGCGGGCTCGCTGCCGCGCGGGCTGTGAACGATCTTCTGGCCGATGCCGAGGTCGGAGAACAGCTCCACGGCCGTGGTGCAGGAGTTGACCAGCCCCATCAGCCCGAAGGCCTCGGCGGAGAGCAGCCGGGCCAGCACCAGGTGGACCGCCACGCGGATGGCCTGCCCGGCCCCCTGGTGCACGACGCTGATCAGGCCGGCCCGCACGGGTGAGGCAATGCCGGCGGCCGAGCCCTCGTCGGCCAGGGCGGTCGGTGTGGCCAGGGCTCCGTCGGGAGGCTCGGCCGGCGTCACGTCCCCGTCGGGGCTCAGGCTCCCCACGCGCGCTCCCGCACGGGGGCGCGGCGCGAACACGCGGCTCCAGTCGTCCCGAGCATGGGCCTCCACTCTATCGCACCCGCGCGCGGCCCCCGCTGGAGCGCCCCGCGCCCGCGGACTACACTCGCCTCGAGATCTTGGCCACCGGTGACGCCACAGGGGAACCCGCGGTTTGGCCGGCGCGGGGCCGGGCCGCGCTCGGGGGCGCGCTGGCCGTGGCGCTGGCCGGCCTCTTCCTCCGGACCCAGGGCATGACGGCCGGGCTGTTCGGCGGCGGCGCGCTCCCGCCGCCCACCGGGCCGCTGCCCGTCACGCGCAGCGAGCAGGTGCTGTTGGCGCCG
>JBDIBD010000617.1:0-2846 GCA_039812725.1 Vicinamibacteria bacterium
TTCTCCCCCGGCTTGGCCGGCTGGGTGGGTGGAGCAACGGGGCCGCTGGGCGGTGTTTCGGGAGGCGGCGTCACCGTCGTCGTTTCGGAGAGCAGCCGCATCCCCTGAGCGCGAAACTCCTTCAGCTTGGGCCCGATGGCCACCGCGTACTCGTCGTGCTCCAGCGCCTCGCGCAGCGTCGTCCGCAGCGCTTCGGCCCGGGCCTTGCGCCCGTCCACGAGCTGACCCACGGCCTCGACGACGTCCCAGCTCGCGTCCAGCTCGGTGCAGACCACGCTGGCGCGCTTGAGGCTGCTCCCCATCGCCTCCTCGGAGGTCTGCACCTGGGCGCTCGCCAGGGTGTCCGCGATACCGCCTTCGGCGGCCTGCAGGACCTGCTCGACGAGGATGCTGGTCGCAGTGGCCGTCTTGAAGCGGGCCGAGGCCTCCGGCTCGGCGCCCAGGTTGCGAAGGCGCGGCCCCAGCGCCGAGACCAGCCGCGAGCAGGCCTCACGGTTCTCCCGCGCCACCCGCTGGGCCTCAGAGGCCAGGTGGCTCAGGTTGGTAACGTTGAGCAAGGGCGACACCGGCACGCCGAGGATGCTCGCCGCCCGTTGGCGCGCCATCTCCCACACCTGGCGTTCCGGCAGGTGCTCCTCGCGCAGCTCCAACTCGTCACGCATCTGCTCGAGCGACGGCTCGATGGCCCCGCCGTGGAGGAAGAACGCCCGGCTGGTGGCCTCGGCGAACAGCAGGATGAGGAGGTTCTCCACCTCGCTGGGCAGGCCCATGGGCTGGGGCAGGTCGATGCTCCGGCGCAGCCGGCCCACCGTCAGCGCCCCCGCCTCCTGCGAAGCCGCCTTGGTGAAGTGCGTCTTCCAGTGGTGGTCGGCCACGAAGTGCGTCTCGTGCATGGTCCCCAGCCGCAGCGGCTGGGCGATCTGGGACATCAGCTTCCGCAGCGGCTGCTCGATCGCGATCCGGCCGTCCGACCCCTGGATCCCCCGCCGCAGCTCCTCCAGCACCTTGCGCAGGGCGCTCGTCTTGATCTCGGTCTCGAACAGCGGGTGGGCCGGGTACTGGCTGGTCATCACCTGGTCGAGCAGGTGGGCCAGGGCCTGGCGCAGGTTGGCCCCCACCGGGGGCTGCAGCGCGAGCGTGGGCGACAGCGAGACGAAGTGGTCGGACGGCCCGGCGAAGTGGGCCGTGTCCACCATCCCCGGCCCTGGCGTGGCCACGGCGTAGGCGGCCTCGAGACAGGTGATGATCCGCTGCCGGAGCTGGCTGCGCCGGTTCTCCAGGAGCGACCGGGCCGAGGCAGCATCCACCGCCGAGAGGTGCGTGGCGTACTCGCGGAAGCGGTCCCCGGTGAGGACGTGGTCGAGCACCACCAGCGTCCCCAGGTCGCGCTGCGTCTCCAGGCTGAAGAACGACGGCAGCCAGACCACCGTGCGCGCCGCCGGCACCTGCTGGCGGAACTTCTCCACCCGCGCCAGGTCGTCGAGGGGCGTGTGACCTTCGGCGTCGAACGGGAAGTCGAAAACGATCTTCCAGTCGTCCCCGTCGTTCTTGAGCGACTCGTTGGGCAGCTCGCGCACGTTCGAGAACAGCACCTCGCACGAGCGCCGGGTTCCCCGCCAGGTGAAGCCGTGCGTGGTGAAGAGCGCGTCCTCGGACTCCACGCCGAGCTGCTCGAACAGCAGCTCCTTGACCTTGCGCTGCCGGTTGGCCGCGTTGTTGTTGACCGCGGCGTTGTCGAGGATGGCCTGGGTGTCGACGCCCGTGACCTGGATCGACAGGGTCGGGTTCTGGCCCTCCCCCACCTTGATCTCTCCCACCTGGGCGGCCCACTGCCGGCACTTGGTCAGCACCATCTGGCCTTCGCGCCCCGGGATGGGTGAACGCAGCGTGCCGTGGTTCAGGGCCGCCAGCCGGGCCGCCGTGAGGCCCTTGAACGCCTCCACCTCGGGGACCAGCGCGGCCAGCAGCAGCGTCTTCAGGAGCCGCGCGTCGTTGCGCAGCGCCTGGGCCTTCCCGTCGGCCCCGCCTCCCTCGAGCACCGCACCCCAGGTGGTGCCGTGCTGGTTCTCCAGCATCGGCAGCAGCTTCTGGTAGTAGAGCTTCTTGGCGTCCTCGAAGTAGCGCCGCATGCCGTCGCTGAAGGCCTCGTCGCCCTCGGCGATCACGTCGTACAGGTCGCCCACTGGGATGAGCTGTCCCAGCTCCAGCTCGTTGCGCTTGTCCACCAGGAGCTGGAGCATCACCTTCAGCGCCGTGCGCTCGCGCTGAAGAACCGACGAGACCGCCACTAGGGCCTGCACCAGCGCCGGGCTGAACGGGTACACCTTGCGGAAGATCGACCGGTCGGCCTCGGTGGTGAGCAGCGTCTCGAGCACCTCCTGCCGCACCTTGGCCGTCTCCTGGAAGGCCGCGTCGATCTGGGCCCGAGCGCTCTCGTCCTTGGGGCGCAGCACGCGCTTCTCGACGATCGCGGGCAGGTTCCGGTCCTCGAGCGTGATCAGGTTGAAGCGCGCCTCCCAGTGCCGCAGCACATCGGCGAAAGCCAGGTGCTCCGCCCCGGCCACGTGCTGCCCCACCAGCTCGCGCAGGTCGCGCTGACGGGCCACGAAGCTGATCACCGGCACCGGCCGGTCGGCCGACTGCGCTTCGACCAGCTTCGAGAGCTTGGTCCCCTCGCGGTTGACGAAGGCCAGTTCCGCCGCATGGCTGGCCAGCCACAGGATCAGCTCGTCGAGGAAGAGAACGAGCGCGTCGTACCCCAGGTCGCGGGCATGGCGGCTGATGATCGACAGCCCCTCGTCGAGCGAGACGTAGGCCTCGTCGGACGCCCGCGCCACGCCCTGGTA
>JBDIBD010000618.1:0-2836 GCA_039812725.1 Vicinamibacteria bacterium
GCCAGCCCCCGCGCCGGCTGCTCCGGCCGCCGCCGCGCTGCGCGCGGTCGTCCTGACGTCGTCGCTGGGCGAGCTGCGCGTGACCGAGCCCGGCGCCCACGTCCTGGGGCGCGGCACCGATGCGAGCCTGCGCCTCCAGCACCCCACGGTCTCGCGCCGCCACGCCCGGGTGATCCTGGCCGACGACCGCTCGACGGCCTACGTGCAGGACGCCGGCGGGGCCAATGGCACCTTCCACAACGGCCTCCAGATCAGCCAGCTGGCGGCCCTCTCGGAGGGCGACAGGATCCGCGTCGGCGAGGTCGAGCTGACGGTCGCCCTGCTGCGGTAACCCGGCCGCGCCTCTCGCGTCTCCACTGCCGGGCGGCGGCGGGGCCGCCCGGGAGGGACGAGATGGGTTGCACGTGGAGGGGCCTGGCGGCCCTGGCCTGGCTGGGTGCGTCGGCCGCACAGGCCCAGAACCTGCTGCCGAACCCGGACTTCGACGCGGACCTGGGTGGCTTTTCGGTCAACAACGGCATGGCCTGGGTGGGAGTGGGCTGGCCGACGGGGGTCTTCACGCCGGGCGCGGCGCGGGCCCAGGTGACCTCGCCGGGCGCCAGCATCTCGACCTGCGTGACGGTGGCGCCGTCCGAGTCCTACCTGCTCTCCTACTACGCCTTCATCCCCACCGGCCAGACGGCGAGCGGGCAGGTCTACCCGTCGTTCACCCGCTACTCGGACGAGAGCTGCGCGGACAACCTGGGCGCGGTCGGGCTCAACGGCATCACGACTCCCGGCGGCTCGTGGCAGCTCTGGAGCAGCCGGCTCACCACGGACGCCCAGACGCGCTCGCTGCGGATCTTCTTCATCGTGGTCAAGGAGCTGGGCACGGGCTCCTTCGAGGGCCGCGTGGACGGCGTCTACTTCGGCAAGCCCGTCAAGGGCGATCTGAACCACGACGGCCGGGTGGACCTGCTCCTCGACGACCTGGCCTCCAGCGGCCACCTGGCCTGGCTCATGGCCAAGGAGCGCCAGGCCGACGCCGCGGCGCTCACGCCCCCGGCGGACGGTTCCGACTGGAAGCTGTCGGCCGTCGACGACTTCGACACCGGCGGCTCTGCCCCGGCCTTCTTCCGCGACGACCTGGTCTTCCGCAACACGGCCACCGGCGAGCTGCAGTTCTGGCTTATGAACGGCGCCACCCGCACCGGCCTGGCGTCGCTCACGGGCGCCCAGCCGCCGGCGGCCGAGTGGCAGCTGACGGCCGCGGCGGACTTCGACCAGGACGGACAGGCCGACCTGCTGTGGCGCAACACCGCGACCCAGAAGCTGATGGTCTGGACCATGAACGGCACCGCCTTCACGGGCACGATCACGCCCAGCCCCGACCAGGCGGTGGACGGCAACTGGGGCTGCGTGGCGGCGCTGGACGTCAACCGGGACGGGGCCCCGGACCTGCTCTGGTACAACTCGACCACGGGCAAGATCGTGATCTGGTACATGAACGCGAGCGTCGTGCGCGTGACCGGCAAGTTCGCGGAACCGCCCAACGCGGGCGACAACAACTGGAAGGTGCTGGCGGCGGGGGACTACGCGCGGGTGGCGGCGCCCAACCTGGACAGCGTGGACCTGGTCTGGCGCAACGAGACCAGCGGCAAGATGGTGCTCTGGTACATGGACACGTTCTTCATCCGGGTGGGGGGCGGCTTCACCAGTCCCGAGAGCCCGCAGCCGGCGCTGGGCTTTACGGTCGCCGGGCCGCGCTGAGGCCGCGCGGGTTTGACTCCCGCGGCGGCCTCCGGTATTCTTCGTGGGTCATCTGACGCGGGGTAGAGCAGCCAGGTAGCTCGTTGGGCTCATAACCCAAAGGTCGCAGGTTCAAATCCTGCCCCCGCTACCAACGCCATCATCCTGATTCACAGCAAGTTATCTCGGGACCGCGCAAGCGGTCCCGAGTCTTTTTTGGGGCGCTGTCGGCCCGGTTCCAGTAACCCCATGCCCCAGCTCCTCGACGCCCGTGGCTGCTCGCTGTGGCTGGCCCTCGAAGGGCCCGCGAACGCGCGCCTGCGCGAGGTGATCGCGGGCCTGGTCGGCCGACTGGGCGGCCCGCCCTTCGAGCCCCATCTGACGCTGCTCCCGGGCGTGGCAGGGCCCGAGGCCGAGCTCGTGGCGCGGGGCGCCGAGCTGGCGGGGAGCCTGGCGCCTTTCCCCGTGCGGCTGACGCGGGTGGGCGGGCGCGACGAGTACTTCCGCTGCTTGTACGTCGAGGCCGACGGCGGCGCCGCGCTGGCCGACGCGTTCGCGCGGGCCTGCCGCGCGCTGGGCCACTTCCCGCGCGAGCCCTTCTTCCCGCACGTCAGCCTGGCCTACGGCCGGCTCGAGCCGGCCGCGCGCGCGGCTCTCTGCAAGGAGCTCGCGCCGCTGGTCCAGGGGCGCGGCACGGCCCGCCAGCTCAGCCTGGTGCGCACCGAGGGCCCCGTCTCGGCCTGGTCGACGCTGGCCACCTGGCCTCTCGGCCCCACGGCCTGAGCGCCGGTCCGCGGAAAGGAATACCGCTTGCACGGAACTTTAGTTGCATGATACAAGTATTATGTCTTCGGGAGGCGAGACCGTGAAGCAGGCCGATGAAGCCCGCCAGGCCGAGCAACTGCGGGGCAGCGTGCGCGCGCTGGTGCGGCGCTTCGCGCTGGCCGAGCGGGCCGACGTCTCGTGCTGCGGCCTGACCGTGGCCCAGGCCGCGACGCTCGAGGCCCTGGGCCGGCTCGGCGCTCAGCGGCCGGGGGGCCTGGGCGAGAGCCTGGGGATCACGGCCAGCACGCTCAGCCGCAACCTGGCGCGCCTGGAGGGCGCCGGG
>JBDIBD010000619.1:0-2834 GCA_039812725.1 Vicinamibacteria bacterium
TCATCAGTCCCTTCCTGGGGCGGCCCGGCGTCAGGGCGCCCTCATCGATGCTCTCGTGTGTCGGCCGGTCGCCCCCCGCGACCCGCTCTAGCGCTTGCGCTTCTTGCGTCGCACCGGCTGCTGTCGTTGACCGCCGGCCCGGGCGCCTGCGCCGGCCCCGCCCGTCGCGCTGTCACCGGTCTCCGTGTCCGGTGCCGGCTCGGCCTCGTCCGTCGTGAGCCCGGGGATGGCGAACTTCTTGTGTTCCTTGCCCCGTCGGCGACGGCGCTCCGTCGCGCCTGACGCTCGCCCTTCGCGACGTGGACCTCGGGACGCTGCTCGGGCCCGAGGAGGGGCGCGCCGAGCCGGCCAGCCTGGTGGCCGACCTCGACGGGCAGCTCGAGGCCACGGGCCCCGGGCTTTTGGCGCTGAGCCTGGTGGGCCGGCTGTCACGCCTCGACTGGCGCTCGCGCGACGGCCAGCTGAGCCTCGCGGCGCCGGCCGAGCTGCGACTCGCGCGGGGTCGCGCCGTGCTCGAGGCGCTGCGCTGGGAAGGCAGCCTCGGCCGGCTGGAGGCCAGCGCCCAGGCCCGGCTGCTGGGCAGCCCGGCTGCCAGCGGCACGCTGAGCGGCAGCTTCGACCTCGCGGCCCTCAACGCGCTCCTCGACGAAGGCACGAGCCTGGCGGGCGCCACGACCCTCGACCTGCGCTGGAGCCAGGACCGGGAGGGGCTGCAGCTCCAGGGCCAGGCCGGCCTCCAGGGCGGCCGCGTGACCTTCCACGAGCTGGCCTTCTCGGCCACGCCCATCGACGGGCGCCTGGCGTTCGAGGGGCGGCGCGTCAGCCTGCAGGCCACCGGCGCCGCGGGCGAGGGGCGCCTGAAGGCCGAAGGGGAGATGCAGCTCGGCCCGGCCCTGCTGGGCCCGGCCGACCTGCGCCTCGAGCTCGAGCGCGTGCCCGTCGCGTACCCCGAGGGCTTCCGCAGCCGGGCCACCGGCAGCCTGCGCCTCTCGGGCGACGGCAGCCGCTACCGGGTTTCCGGCGACGTGGGCCTCGCGCAGTCGCTCTACACCGCCGAGACCGACGCGCGCCGGCAGTCCCTCGACCGCCTGAGCTGGCAGCTCGCGGCCCTGCGCGGCGGGGCCGTCTCCGACAAGCTGCCGCTGGCGGTGAACGTGCGCCTGGTGGAGCCGGTGCGCGTGCGCAACAGCCGCCTCGAGCTCGACCTGGTGGGGGCGCTGCAGGCCGCCGGCACGCTGGCCCAGCCGGTGGCCACCGGCCAGATCTCGCTGCGCGAGGGCGGCCAGCTCACGATCGCGCGCGGGCGCGTGCGCGTCAGCCAGGGACGGGTGGAGCTGAACGGCTACCCCCAGGGGACGCCCGAGGTCGACCTCGAGGGGACCACGCGCGTGAGCGGCGTCCTGATGAACCTGCGCGCCCGTGGCCCGCTCGACGACCTCGAGCTGAGCGTCACGGCGCCGGAGCGGGCCGACCTGGGCCAGACCGACCTGCTGACGCTGCTGCTGACGGGACGGACCGCCTCGGCCGCCGCCTCCGACAGCGGCACGATCGTGGCCGAGGAGCTGGCCGCCGCCCTGGGCAGCAGCCTCCAGAAGGGCGTGGGCGAGACGCTGATGATCGACGTCTCGCCCGACCGGTCGCTCCTGTCCGACGACACCGACCCCACCCAGCGCCTGAACGTGGGGCACCGCGTGGGCGACAACCTGTTCGTGATCTACTCCACCGCCCTCGACGGCACGGAGCAGCGCATCATCCTCGACTTCCAGCCGCGCGGCGGGCGGCTGCGCCTGCGCTTGATCGACGAGGAGGACCAGAGCGAGACGATCGAGCTGACCGACCGCTTCTCGTTCGGCCTGCGCCGGCGGGCCCGGCCGGACGGCCAGCGCGACGTGGCGCGCCTGTCGGCGTTGCGCTTCGAGGGCCGCCTGCCCCTGCCGGAGCAGGAGCTGCGCAAGGCGGCCGGCCTGCGCCTCGGCCGGATGCACAGCAGCGTGCGCCGTCAGCAGGCGGCCGAGAAGGTGCGCCTGAGGCTGGTCGCGCGCGGCTGGCCCAGCGCCCTGGTGGACGACGAGACGCGCCCCGCCGGGGACCGCTCGGTGGAGCTGGTGCTGAACGTGAACGCGGGGCCGCGGGTCGAGCTGGCCTGGGCCGGCGACGACCCCGGCGGCAAGCTGCGCGAGCGCGTGCGCCGGTCCTGGCCGGCCCTCGCCACGCCCGAGATGGCGGCGGCGCAACTGGCCCGCACGGCCCTGGTCGGCCTGCAGGCGCAGGGCTTCTACGAGGCGCGCGTGGAGCCGGCGGTCGGCGTGCAGGGAGAGACCGTCTCGGTCACGCTGCGGGTGGCCCTGGGCCGACGGGGGCGCGGCGTCGACGTGCGCTTCGAGGGGGCCCAGGCCCTGGCGGAAAGCGTCCTGCGGGCCGCCCTGCCGGCGCCCGGCAGCCGCGAGTTCTTCGAGGCCCTGAACGGCCGCGGCGACGGCCTGGCCGACCTGCTGCGCCTGCGCTACGCGGGAGCCGGCTACCTGCGCCTGCGGGTGGGCCCGCCACGGCGCAGCTTCGACCCGGCCACGGGCCGGCTGGAGGTGGTCGTGCCGGTGCGCGAGGGCCCGCTCTCGGAGGTGGCGTCCGTGGAGCTGCCGGACGAGCTCCAGCGCGACGACGTGGGCCCGCCGCCCCAGCTGAAGCTGGCCGCCGGCAGGCCTTTCGACCTGTCGGCCTACGTGGCCGACCGCGAGGCCCTCGCGACGTGGTTCCGGCAGGAGGGCTGGCCCGAGGCCGACGTGCGCGGCGTGCTGGCGCCGCGCGGCGAGCGGCTGGCCGTGGCCTTCGCGGCC
>JBDIBD010000620.1:0-2832 GCA_039812725.1 Vicinamibacteria bacterium
AGCTGGCCGTCGCGCAGGCGGCCGCCCACGCCGAGGTGCGCGCCCAGGTGCGGGCAGTGGGCGTCGAAGACCCGCGCCACGCCGTCCTGGCCGCGCAAGAGCACCAGCTCGCGCCCCAGGGCCCGCACGGCGCGCACCTGGCCGGGGCGCAGGTCGGCGCTCCAGGCCAGGCGGAACCAGCCGTTCGGGAAGGACGGGAACGGGAAGCGCGGGCTGGCCACGGGCGCCAGCTTACCCTCGAACCTCCCACTCGAACTCGACCTTCCACTCGCAGGCTCCGCCGCCGGCGGGCGCGCAGACGAGCTGGTAGGCCCAGCGCGTCTCGCGGCCGTGGGAGTCCGGGGAGGTGAGCGTCAGCGTGGCGGCGCGCTCGTTCCAGAAGCCCCGCGCGCGTCCCGCCGCGAAGGGCCGCACGCGGCGCCAGAGGTCCCAGTCGATCGGGGACGCGTCGAGCGGGTCGAGGCGCAGCCGTTCGAGCGCCGCGCGATCCTCGTCGAGGATGGCCCGGTAGTAGGCCGTCACCGCCGCCAGGGGCGGGTCGGAGGGGTCCGTCAGGCCTCGGCCGTCGCGCTCCGTGACCCTGAAGTCGACCGCCCCGGCGCCCACCAGGCGGGCCACCACGTCCTCGCGCCCGCGCATCACCGCGGCCGCCAGCGCGGTGTAGTTGCGGCCGTAGGCGGAGTTGGTCGGGTGGACGCTGGCGCCGGCCGCGAGCAGGGCCTCGACCCACGGCAGGTCGCGCTCCCAGGCCGCGCTCATCAGGAGGGTGTTGCCGTAGTGGTCGCGCCGCTCGACCGGCGCCCCCGCCTTCAGGGCGGCCACCACGCCCGGCAGGTCGCGCGCCTGCCAGGCCTGCTCGAAGCCAGCCGCCTGGCGCTCGCGCGCCAGGGCCTCGAGCTGCGCGTCGCTCCTCCACAGCAGGGCCACGACGCCGTGCAGCGCCAGGGCCAGAAGCAGGCTGAAGCCGAAGGTCGTGAGGGGCTGGCGCAGCGCCTGGCGCTGCTTTTCCGCGAGAGGGCCGGCCCACAGCTCGAGCCCCGTCACGCCCACGCGGCCGTGCAGGCCGCCGCGCTCGGCCGACCAGAGCCCGCAGGCGCCCACGTAGGAGCCGGCCGGGAGCCGGCGCTCGCGCACACGCAGGTCCCCCGGCCTGGCCCCGAGCACGCGCTCGTCGAAGCGCCAGTCCTGCTGCAGGGGCGGCGCAGCCGTGGCCTGCAGGCCGAAGAGGCGGCCGAGGAAGGAGAGGGCCCGGGAGAGGCCCACGGCCTCGAAGGCGCGCTGGCCGAGAAACGCCTGGACCTTGCGGGCCAGGGGCGGGTCCTCGGCCGGGTAGAACCAGTCCGAGGGGAAACCCTGATCGAGCGGCGACCAGCCCAGCAGCCGCGCCCGGCCGTGCCGGCCCACGATCGCGGTCGGGGCCAGGCCGATGCCGGAGACGCCCACCAGGTGCGTGCGCTGTGGTCCCGGCGCCTCGCCGATCACGTGCTCGTGCCGGCCGCGGCGAGGCCGGTCGGCGCGCACCCAGACCTCGTACTCGTAGGCCAGGCAGCGCTCGCCCGAGAAGGGCGCCACGAGCAGCTCGCCCTCGGCCTGGGCGTGCCCCTCCACCGCCGCGTAGGCCCCGTCGCGCAGGGGCGCCCCGGCGGCGAAGGCCGCCAGCCGGGAGCGCTGGTGCAGCCCCTGGCCCACCAGCACCAGCCCGAGCAGGGCCAGGAACGTGAAAAACGCCACGGCGGCGCTCAGCAGCACGACCCCGGCGCCATCGTTCGGCGAGCCGTCGGCCCGCGGCAGGTGCACGCGCAGCTGCTGGACGTAGCCCGCGAACAGCGCGGCCAGCACGGCCGCCCCCAGGCCGAGCCGCCACCACGGGATCTCCCAGCCCCTGTCCCTTCCCGCGCTCACGCTCGCCCGCGCTCAGAAGAAGACGAGCAGGCCCGCGGTGAGCGACACGCCCAGGTCGGGGTCGCCGCGGCCCACGGCCGACGACAGGTTGAGCTCCAGTGTCGGCATGACCCGGCCGAAGGGCCGGCAGAGGCCGACCCCGGGCAGCAGCACCAGGTTCGTCTGCGGATCGACCGGCACCGCGAAACGGGCGGCGAGGTAGAGGTTCGGGTGCACCGACCACACCACCCCCGGCGTGAGCGCGAAGCTGGCGTACGAGCCGCGCACGAAGGTGGGGCCCAGGTCGAGCTCCAGCGCCACCTTCGGCGTGACCTGCCGGCCGTAGCCGACGAGCGTCGTGGCGTCGTGCTGCCAGCCGTCCCAGCTGCCGCCCGGGGGACGGTAGTCGAGGGTGGTGCCCACGAAGCCCGCCACGTAGTTCGACGGGGCGGCGCTCCCGGCGTCGGCAGCGTGGGCCCCGCCGGCCAGGGCCGTCGAGGCCGCCAGCACCAGCGTCCTGCAGAGCCGGCCGCCGCGCCCGCGTCTTGCCGCTCGCGTGTCCACGGACCCCAAGGTAGCACGGCGGACCCGGCCTGAACCGTGCGCCTGCTAGAAGACGGGCGTGCCCGACGCCCTGCAGGACGCACGACGCCTCGACGACGACGCGCTGCTCGAGCGCGCCGCAGCGGCCTCAACGCGGTCGCGCGCGGCCGCCGTGGAGCTGGTGGCTGCCGTGGCCGAGCTCGAGCTGCGCGATCTGCACCTGCGGCAGGGCTGGTCGACCCTCTTCGGCTACTGCCGCGAGGCGCTGTCGCTGTCCGAGCACGACGCCTGGCGCACGGTGGCCGCCGCGCGGGTCGCCCGGCGCTTCCCCCTGGCCCTCGAGCTGCTGGCGGAAGGCTCGGTCAACCTCACCACGCTGAACCTGCTGGCCCCCTGCCTGACCGCCGA
>JBDIBD010000621.1:0-2815 GCA_039812725.1 Vicinamibacteria bacterium
ACCCACGCCCTCGACGCTCTGGCCGGCCGCCGCGCTGGCCCTGGCGCTGGTGGCCGCCAAGGCCGTGCTGCTGGAGAAGCCCGAGAGCTGGGCCTGGGGCTGGCAGCTGGTCGCGGCCACGTGGCAGGACCTGCTGGCCGCCGGCCTCTACGGGCTGGCCGGCGCTGCGCTCCTGCGCGTGACCGCGGCGAGCCCGCGCGCGCAGCGCTGGGCCTGGCGGTTGATCGTGGTGGCCGGCGCCCTGGCCCTGGCCTTCACCGTCGTGCACGTCGGCTTCTACGAGTCCTTCCGGCGCGCCATCAACGTGCAGATGCTGCGCTTCGCCGGCAACGTCAAGAACCTGGCCTCGTCGATCACCGCGCGGGTCACCTGGCCGAGCCTGCTGGCGCTGCTCGGCCTGCCCCTGGCCTTCGCGACGGGCTTCCTGCTGCGTCCGCGCGGCGCCTCGCCGCGCGCCCGGGTGGCCGCGGCGCTGCTGGTGGCGGCCTGGAGCCTGGCCGGCCGCGAGCTGCTGCGGCGCTCCGGGCTCGAGTGGCTGCAGCGCATGGCCGAGAACCCGCACGCGGTGCTGCTCTTGTCGCTGGTCCTCGACCTGCGCGGGCGCGCCTCGGTCAGCCTGCCGCGCGACTTCCCGCGCGGCGACCTGGAGGAGTTCCGGCCCTTCGCCGAGCGCGGCGGCCCCCCGCCCGCGGCCCCGGCGCCACGCGTCAAGAACGTGGTCTTCGTGGTGCTCGAGTCCACGGGCACGCGCTACCTGGGGCTCTACGGCAGCCGCTACGACACCACCCCGCGGCTGCAGGCCGAGGCCGCCCACAGCCTGGTCTTCGACAACTTCTACGCCAACGTGGGCCACACCGTCTGCTCGTTCATGGTGCTCAACTTCTCGCTCTACCCCGGGCTGCCCTGGTGCTACGTGCCCTGCGGCCAGCGGCCGTTGCCCCCGTCGCTGCCCGAGCTGCTGCAGCCGCGCGGCCACCGCACCGCGCTGATCTCGTCGGCCGACATGAACTACGAGGGCATGGCCTGGGCGGCCGAGAAGCACGGCTACCAGAGCGTGCGCAACTACTGGGACCTGGGCTGCCCGCTGCTCAACTCCTGGGGCGCCGACGACCGCTGCGTCGTCGACGGCATCCTGCGCTTCGTCGACGAGCAGCCGACCGCGCCGTTCTACGTGATGGCCTGGACCAACCAGACCCACGACCCCTACGTCACCAGCCCGGGCCGCCGCGCCGTGGACTTCGCGCGCCAGGGGGCCGGGCGCGACGACCTGGTGCGCTACCTCAACATCCTGCACACCATCGACGAGCAGCTCGGCCGGCTGTTCGACGGCCTGCGGGCGCGCGGCCTGGCCGACGACACGCTGGTGGTCGTGACCGGCGACCACGGCGAGGCCTTCGGCGAGCCCCACGACTACGCCGGCCACGGCAGCGTGCTCTACGACGAGAACGTGCGCGTGCCGCTGGTGCTGTGGAATCCGCGGCTCTTCGCAGGCGGGCAGCGCAACCGCGCGGTGGCCTCGCACGTCGACCTCAATCCCACCCTGGCGGAGCTGCTGGGGCTCGCGCCGCCCGGGGGTTGGCAGGGGCGCAGCCTCTTCGACCCGTCGCGCCCCGACCGGGCCTACTTCGTGGCCGGCCTGGGCGAGTACCAGTTCGGCCTGCGCGAGGGCGAGCACAAGTACGTCTACAGCGCCACCTTCGGGCGCGAGCGGCTGTTCGACCTGGAGCTCGACCCCGACGAGCTGCGGGACCTGGCGGCGCGCCACCCCGAGCTGTGCCGCCGGCAGCGGCAGCGGCTGGCGGCCTGGATCGCCTACGAGGAGGAGTTCCTGCTGGGGACGCCCGCGGGGCCCTGAGCCGCGCGCCTAGCGCAGCCAGGCCGCAGCCGAGGCCAGCCCGGCGGCCAGCAGCGCCAGCGGCAGCAGGCAGCCGCAGCCCAGGCAGCCGCCCCCGCCGCGCCGCAGGGCCGCGTCGAAGACGGCCCGCCCGGCCGTGCGGCCGATGACGGGCAGCGCCGCGATCGCCACCTTGGCGGCGGTCTGGCGCCAGCGCTCGGCCTCCTCCTGCTCGAGCTGGTGGCGCATGCGGGTCTGCGCCAGGGCCACGCGCTCGCGGGCCTTCATCTCCTCGCGCGTGCGCACCACCTCCATCTCGTCGCTGCCGGGCAGGAACCGGATGCGCGAGTCGCAGTAGTCGCAGTCCATCTCCGTCTCGCCCAGCGGGACCGTCATGGGGGCCGAGCAGTTGGGGCACTTGACGGAGCGGACCTCGGGCATGGCGAGCGGATTCTAGCCCCCGGCCAGCTCGAAGCGCAGCCGGCCGCGGCCCGGGACGAGCTGGGCCAGGCGCGCCACGTCGGCGGCCACCACCGTGGCGATCTTCGGGTAGCCGCCGGTGGTGGGCCCCTCGGCCAGGGCCACGATCGGGCGGCCGTCGGGCGGCACCTGGACGCAGCCGGGCACCAGCCCGTCGGAGGCGATCTCGCCGGGGCCGAGCGGCCGGAGGCGTGGCCCGTCGAGTCGCGCGCCGAAGCGGTCCGACTCGTGGCCCAGCGTCCACGTGGCATCGAAGATCGCCGCGAGCTCCGCCGGCCCGAAGGCCTCGTCCTGCGGGCCCGGCACGGCGCGCAGCACGACCTCGTCCGCGAGCGGAGCCGGACCGGGCACGGGGCCGGTCACGCCGCTGCCGTCGCCCACGCCGAGCCGGTCGCCGGCCCGCAGCGGAGGCAGCCCCAGCCCGGCCTTGACGTCGCTCGAGCGCGAGCCCAGCACCGGCAGCTCGTCGACGCCGCCGGCCAGGGCCAGGTAGGCGCGGCA
>JBDIBD010000622.1:0-2801 GCA_039812725.1 Vicinamibacteria bacterium
GCCGCCGCCGCCACGGCCGCGCAGGCCCCCAGCAGGAAGCAGATGGTGCTGGGGTCCAGGGCCTCGAGCAGCGCCACCGCCGCGAGGCAGCCGGACGCGGCGCCCACGAGGTCGACCCCGTAGACCCGCCCGGGAGGCAGCGGGGTGCGGGTGAGCGCCACGGCCACCACCACCCCCGAGAAGAAGAACGGCAGCGCGGCCAGCGTCACCGCCAGGCCGAGGACGGCCAGGGCCCGCGGCTCGAGGAGCAGCGTGGTCGGCAGCCGCAGCCCGATCAGCCCGAGGTGGCACAGCGGCAGGCTGGCGGCGAACCAGAGCGAGTGCCGGACCAGCAGTTCCGTCGACCCCTCCGGGCCGCCCTCGGGCGCGAGGAGGTAGACGTAGAGCCCGGCGGCGGTGATGCCCAGCATGGCCAGGGTGATCGACAGGAAGGCCAGGTGGTACCAGGTGAGCACGCTCAGGATGCGGGTCGCCGCGACCTGGTAGACGAGCGCGCTGGCGCTGACCAGGAAGACGCCGAGGTAGAGCGCCCGGGGACGGTTCATCGGCCCTGCGCCTTTCTCATCATCCCGTCCACCGCCTCGGCCGTGATCGGGTGGTAGCCGGGGCGCGCCTTCGCGTAGACCCGGGCCGCCAGCTCGCGCGTCTCGGGGTTCTTCAGCAGCGTGCCGAAGAGCGGCATCACGAACTTCAGCCGGCCCTGGCCCGTCAGGAACGACTCGACCGCCGCGTAGGCCGGCGCGTACGAGCTGCGCACGCACAGCCGCAGCCAGGCCGACAGGATCTCGGCATTGCCCGACTGCGTCAGGCGGAAGCGCCCGTCGAGCGCCGCGAGGCGCTCCGCCGGCTGCGTCTCGGGCAGGGCCCCCAGGAACTCCAGCCACTCGGCCGTGACCCACGGCTGCCCGCCGTGCGCTCCCAGCCGGTCGAGCGCGCCCGAGGCCGCGAAGGCCGAGGCGGCCGCCCGCACCGCCTCGAAGCGGTCGTTCTGCGGCACGACCACGTTGGCCGGCAGGCCCGTGCCGTGGACCCACTCCTCGACCGCCGCGCTCTTCCAGGCCTCCTCGTCGCCCCCGAACAGGTCGCGCTTCAGGATCACGAGCAGCCGGTCGGTGGTCATCGACGAGAAGGCGTTGCGCTCGAAGTACGAGCGCAGGAAGGCGTCGAAGCGCTCGCGGCCGAAGCGCAGCTCGAGCACGCGCAGGAAGGCCGCGCCCTTCTCGTAGGCCAGCAGCGGCCCGTCCTCGGCGTCGCGCCCGCGCAGGTCCTGGGCCAGGCGCGTGGCGTCGGGCTTGTCCTTCATGAGGCGCTCGACCCCGCCCTGCAGCTCGCGCAGCCCCAGCAGCTCTTGCATCGCGGCCCAGTCGCGGCCGTAGAGCGCCTCGTCGATGCGGTTCTCGAGGTAGGTGGTGAAGCCCTCGTTGACCCAGAAGTCGCCCCAGGCCGCGTTGGTCACCAGGTTGCCCGACCAGGAGTGGGCCAGCTCGTGGGTCATGACGCTCACCAGGCTGCGGTCGCCGGCCAGGAGCGTGGGCGTGGCGAAGGTCAGGCGCGGGTTCTCCATGCCGCCGAAGGGGAAGCTGGGCGGCAGCACGATGGCGTCCCAGCGCCCCCACGCGTAGGGCCCCAGCAGCCCTTCCGCCGTGGAGAGCATGCGCTCCATGTCGGCGAACTCGGCCGCGGCCCGCTCCAGCACGGCCGGCTCCGCGTAGACCCCGGTGCGCGGCCCGAGGGCGCGGAAGGCGATCTCGCCGGCGGCCAGTGCGATCAGGTAGGGCGGCACGCTCTGCGGCATGCGGAAGCGGAAGACGCCCTGCTCGGGCTCGTGCCGGCCGTGCTCGGCGCTCATCACCACGCTGACGCCCGGCGGGACGCGCACGGTGGCGTCGTAGGTGACCCGCTCGCCGGGGCTGTCCACCAGCGGGATCCACGAACGCGCGTGGATGGCCTGCGACTGGGTGAAGAGGAAGGGCAGCCGGCCCGAGGTGGTCTGGCGCGGCTCGAGCCACTGCAGCGCGCTGGCCCCGGGCCCGGTCTCGTACTCGATCCGCACGCGCTCGGGGCGGCGCTCGCCCAGCGCGACGCGCAGCCGCCGGCCCAGCCCGGCCTGCTCGGGGCCCAGCTCGAAGGGCAGGGCCGTCCCGTCGGCCGGGTCGCTCACGCGCCGCACCACGAGCCCGCGGCTGTCGAGGTCCAGCTCGCGGGCCGCGGCCCGGTCGCGGTAGTCGAGCGTCAGCTCGGCCCGGCCCTCGATCGACCGGCGCTCGAAGCGCAGCGTCAGGTCGAGCGAGACGTGGCGCGGGGCGACCACCGCGGGGTTGCCGAGGGTGTGCGGATCGGCCCCGGCCCCGGCCGGGGCGGACAGCAGCGTCAGCAGCAGCGGCAGCAGCATGGGACCCTCACCTCGCAGGCGGCTCAGCGTTCGACGACCCGGATCTCACCCTCCAGGCGCGCCACGGCGGAGGAGTCGAGGCCGTGCTTCTCGCGCAGCTCGCGCTGCGTGCCGGGGGGCACCCACGAGCGCCGGGCCTCGTCCTCGGCCCGCTCCAGGTCGGCCACGATCTCGCGTCCCAGGCGGGCGGCCTCGTCGCGGGTGAGGCGGCAGCCGCCCGCGCCCAGTCCCTGCGAGGGCAGCGTCACCTCCGGCGACTCGGGCCGCAGCCCGCCGGGCCCGTAGCAGCGCCCCACCAGCTGGCGCCAGTCGACGGCGCGCCGGGCCAGCGTGCCCAGGGCGGCGTCGAAGGCCCGCGCCCCCTGCTCCCGGCGACGCTCGATCTCGCTGGGCTCCTCGGGGGCGGCCA
>JBDIBD010000623.1:0-2800 GCA_039812725.1 Vicinamibacteria bacterium
GAGGCCGGCCCCGCGCAGTCCCTGGAGCTGCAGCCCGCCGAGACCGCGCCGGCCGCGTCCGCGTCGATCGACCTGCGCGAGGACGAGGCGTCGGCCGAGGGGATGGACCACTGGGCCCTGGGCGAGTCGAGCCGTGGGCCGTCGGCCGCGCTGGTGGACCGCCCGGCCCAAGCGGCCGAGCGGCTGCAGGCCGCGCTGGTGGACCTGGGCGTGCTGGCCGCCCTCTGGGCCGGCCTGCTCTACGGCGCTGGGCGCGCGGCCCGCGTGCCGCTCGGGGGCCTGCAGCCGGCCTGGCCCTGGCTGGTGGGTTACATGGCCCTGGTCGGCCTGCTCTACGCCGCCTACTTCACCGGGACCACCGGCCAGACCTTGGGCAAGATGCTGTTCGGCCTGCGCGTGGTGACACGCGACGGCGGCGTCCCGGGCTACGCTGCGGCCCTGGGACGGGCCGCGCTGGGAGCGCTGGGAGCGGCGCTGGCCGGGGTGGGGCTGGCCCCCATGCTCTTCGACCCGGCCCGGCGGGCCTTGCACGACCGGGTCTTCGGCACGCGCGTCGTGCGCCCGAGCCCGCCCACCGCGCGGCTGAGCTGACGCCCGCCCGCGCCCGTCCCTCCGGGCCGCCGGCGACCCTGGGCTATCATGCGCGGCATGTCGACGAGCACACCACCACGGACCGCGGTCGAGCGGCTCGCGACGCTGCTGGCCACCGCCGGCGGGGCGGGTTACTCGCCCGTGGCCCCTGGAACGGCCGGGTCCGCGGTCGGACTGCTGCTGTTCTGGCCCCTGGCCGGGCAGCCCCTGGCGGTCCAGGGGGCGGCCACCCTGGCCGTCTTCCTGGTGGGCGTGTGGGCCTCGACCAGGCTGGCGCGCCGCCTCGGGCGGAAGGACCCCGGCCTGGCCGTGATCGACGAGGTGGCGGGGCAGTGGGTGACGCTCCTGGCCCTGCCGTTCACGCCCCTGACGGCGGCGGCCGGGTTCTTCCTCTTCCGCGCCTGCGACGTGATCAAGCCCTGGCCGGCGCGCTCGCTCGAGGCGCTGCCCGACGGCTGGGGGATCATGGCCGACGACGTGGCCGCCGGCGTCTACGCCCACCTGCTGCTGCGCGTCGGCCTGCTGCTCTGGCCGCAGGCCTGAGGCGTCGCCCGTGCGAGCCGAGATCCTGGCGGTGGGCAGCGAGCTGCTGACCCCGCTGCGCTCCGACACGAACGCGCTGTGGCTGACCGAGCGCCTGCTCGAGATCGGCATCGAGGTCGTGGCCCGCACCACGGTGGCCGACGACGCCGCCCTGCTGGCCTCGGCCTTCCGCGCGGCCCTCGCGCGGGCCGAGGTGGTGATCGCGACCGGCGGCCTGGGCCCCACCGAGGACGACCTGACGCGCGAGGCGGCGGCCGAGGCCCTGGACCGCGGCCTGAGGCGGCAGCCGGAGCTGGTGGCGCAGCTCGAGGCGCGCTTCGCCCGCTACGGCCGGGTCATGTCGCCGGTCAACGCCAAGCAGGCCGACCTGATCGACGGGGCGCGGGCCTTGCCCAACGCGCGCGGCACCGCGCCGGGGCAGCTGGTCGAGGAGGGCGCGCGGCTCCTGGCGCTGCTGCCCGGCCCGCCGGGCGAGATGCAGCCGATGTTCCTGGAGCAGGTGCTGCCGGTGCTGCGCCGGCGCTCCGGCGGGACGCTGCTGCGCACGCGCGTGCTCAAGATCGCCTCGATGGCCGAGAGCGAGGTCGACGCGCGCCTGGCGCCGCTCTACAAGACCTTCAGCAACCCGCGCACCACCATCCTCAGCGGCGCGGGCCAGATCGAGCTGCACCTGGTGGCCGAGGGGCGCTCCGAGGCCGAGCTGGAGGAGCGCCTCGAGAGCCTGGCCTCGGGGATGCGCGCGCTGCTGCCGGGGCGCTTCTTCAGCGAGGACGGCCGCGAGCTACCCGAGGTGACGCTGTCGCTGCTGGCCGAGCGCGGCCTGACGCTGGCGCTGGCCGAGTCGTGCACGGGCGGGCTGGTGGCCGCGCGCCTGACGGCAGTGCCCGGCGCCAGCCGCGTCCTGGAGCGCGGCTACGTGACCTACAGCAACGCCGCCAAGTGCGAGCTGCTGGGCGTGCCGCCCGAGCTGGTCGCCGAGCACGGCGCGGTCTCGGAGCCGGTGGCGCGGGCCATGGCGCGCGGCGCCCGCGAGCGGGCCGGAGTCTCCGTCGGCGCGGCCATCACCGGCATCGCGGGCCCCGACGGCGGCACGCCCGACAAGCCCGTGGGGACCGTCTTCCTGGCCCTCGACGGGCAGCTCGGCCAGGGCCTCCGCCGGGCCCACTTCCCGGGCGACCGCGAGCGCGTGCGCCAGCACTCGTCGCAGGCGCTGCTCGAGATGCTGCGGCGCGCCGTCTTGCGGCTGGAGGATTGACGCGGGCCGGGGCGCCGCGCCCGCGGGTTCGAGACGATGACCACGAGCAGCGACGGCATCCGCGCCTTCGTGGCGCTCGAGCTGCCGGACGAGGCCCGGCGCGCGGCCCTCGACCTGCTCGGTCCCCTGCGTCCGCGCCTGGCGGGACTGCGCCCGTGCGCGCCCGAGAGCCTGCACGTGACCCTGCGCTTCCTGGGTGACGACGCGCGCCCCGGCCAGGTGGAGCGCCTGGTCCCGGCGCTGGCCGAGGCGGCCGCGCGCCGCCCGGCCGCGACCGCGCGGCTCTCGGGCCTGGGAGTCTTCCCGGAGCGTGGCGCGCCGCGGGTGCTTTGGCTGGGGCTCGAGCTGCCGCCGCCCTTCTTCGACCTGCAGGCGGCCTGCGAGCGCGCCGCCCGCGCGGCCGGCTTCGCG
>JBDIBD010000624.1:0-2790 GCA_039812725.1 Vicinamibacteria bacterium
CACCACGGTGGCGAAGGCCTGCTCGACCGAGATGGGCTCGCTCACGGGTGGATTCTACGTCCCGAAGCGCTCCAGCAGCAGGTCGGCGATGCGCTCGCCGGCGTGCCCGTCGCCGAAGACCGCGGCGGGGCGGGCGCGCCGGGCGCGCTCCGCGGGGTCGCGCAGCAGGCGGCCCGCGGCAGCCACGATGCGCTCGGCGTCGGGGCCCACCAGCTCGCCCACGCCGCACTCCAGCGCCTCGGGGCGCTCGCTCACGTGGCGTGCCACGAGCAGCGGCACGCCCAGCGCGGCGGCCTCCTCCTGCACGCCGCCCGAGTCGGTCAGCACCAGGTGCGCCCGCGCCAGCAGCTGCAGGAAGCGCGGGTACTGGAGCGGCGGCAGCAGGTGCAGGCCGGCGCGGCCCGCCAGCTCGCGCCGCATGGGCCCCTCGACGCTGGGGTTGGGGTGCAGCGGGTAGGCGATCTCCAGCCGCCCGGCGAACTCGTCGGCCAGGCGCGCCAGGGCCCGGGCGACCTGCTGCAGGTCGGGGCCGAAGCTCTCGCGCCGGTGGGCGGTGACCAGCAGCAGCGGGTGCGGGGACTCGAGCAGCGGCTGCAGGGCGGGGTCGGGGGGCAGGCGCGGCAGCACGCGCGCGCGCACGTCGAGCAGCGCGTCCACCACGGTGTTGCCGACCACGTGCACGTCGGCCTCGGCCACGCCCTCGGCGAGCAGGTGGCGGCGGGCCCGCTCGGTGGGGGCGCAGTGCAGCGAGGCCAGGGTCGCCACCAGGCGCCGGTTGGCCTCCTCGGGGAAGGGGTTGGCCAGGTCGCCCGTGCGCAGGCCGGCCTCGACGTGCGCCACGGGCACGCCCTCGTGAAAGGCCGCCAGGGCGCCCATGACCACGGAGGTGGTGTCGCCCTGGACCACCAGCACGGCCGGCCGGCGGCGCCGCAGCGGCTCCTCGAGGGCGGCCAGCAGGCGCGACGACAGGGCCGTCAGGGACTGGCCGGGCTCCAGCACGTCGAGCTCCTCGTCCACGGGCAGCTCGAGCGCGGCCAGCAGCGGCCTCAGCAGCTCGCGGTGCTGGCCGGTGGCCAGCACCGCGGCGCGGGCGCCGCGGGCCGCGAGGGCGCGCTGCACGGGCAAGAGCTTGATGGCCTCGGGGCGCGTGCCGACCAGCAGCAGGATCTCAGAGGCCACGGCCTCCCCCTTCGCGCTCGAGCAGCGCGCACAGCCAGGGCAGCGGGTCGCCACACTCGGCCAGCAGGCGCTGCCGGCGGGCCGCGAACCCGGCCCGCCGTCCGGGCTCGGCCAGCAGGCCCTCCAGTCGCGCCAGCAGCTCCGCCTCCTGCCCCGGCCGGAAGCCGAAGGCCAGGCCGCGCCGCTCCAGCTCGGCCAGGTACGAGATGCGCCCCACGAAGTCGTTCAGGCGCAGGGCGGGCGTGCCCAGCACCGCCGCCTCGGCCGTGGTGCTCTGGCTGTCCCCCAGCAGCACCTCGGCCGCCGCCAGGGCGTGGTGCAGGCGCTCGGCGGGCAGGCGCAGCTCGAGCGGCTCAAGGGCCGGCGGCAGCGGCTTCTCGCTCGACACGAACAGGCGCCAGTGGTTGGGCAGCCGCGCGCGCACGGCCTCGACCAGCTCCGCCGAGAAGCCCCGCACGCCGCGGTCGTGGTGGGCCTGGAGGGCCGAGAGGCGCAGCAGCGCGAAGGGCGTCCCGGGCCCGAGGCCCAGCTCCGCCCGCACGCCCGGGTCGGGCGCGAAGCGGGCCGGGTGCAGGTAGAACAGCTGCTGATTGCCGGGGTAGGTGAGCTGCCGCGGCCCGTGGCCCTCGTGGCGCAGGCACTCCGGCGTCACGATCCAGTCCGCCGACGGGTAGGCCAGGCGCGCGAACAGCGGCACCGCGGCCGCGTCGTCGTCGTTGATCACCACCGAGACGGCGCCCACCCGGCGGCCCACCCGCCCGGCGTGCACGCTGGTGCCGGCGATCACCGCCGGCCGGAAGGCGCGCGCCAGGGCCCGCAGGCGCCACTCGCGCTGCACCAGCTCGCGCAGGGCCCCCAGCCGGCCGCGCCCCACGCCGGCCAGCACCTCGGCCTCGAGGCCGAAGCCGTGCAGCAGCCGCAGCGTGACGTCCTTGTCGCGGGCCACCAGGAGGCACTCGTCCCCGCGCGCCCGGAAGTGAGCCACGACCGGCCGCAGCAGGTGGGCCTGGACCGGGTGGTTGACGTCGAAGAGCAGCCGCATCGAGGGCCAGATCGTACCCCGCCGTGGCGGATAATCGCGCCCGTGAGGATCGTGATGGTCGGCAACGGCGCCACCGTGCACGCCCTCGTGCGCGGGGCCGCGATCGCGGCCCGTGGCCACGCCGTGCGCCTGGTGACGCTGGGGGAGGTGCTGCCCGCGCCGCCGGGGCTCGAGGTGCGCACCCAGCCGCTGCCGCGCGGGCTGGCCGAGGCCCTGCGCGCCGCCGGGCGCTTCCTGCGCGAGGTGCGCGAGTTCCGGCCCGACCTGCTGCACGTGCACTACGCCGGCGGGCGGCTCGGGACCATGGCCACCCTGAGCGGCGTGCGGCCGATGGTGGTGACCGTGATGGGCGGGGACGTGCAGCCCGAGCAGCACCTCGGGGGCTACCCGTGGCTGGAGCGGCGCGCCACCCTGCGGCTGCTGCGCCAGGCCGACCTGCTGCTGTCGAAGTCCGAGGCCCTGCGGGGCGAGATCGCGCGCTACGGCGACTTCGCGGGCCGCACCGAGGTGGTGCGCTGGGGGATCGACGTGCGGCGCTTCGAGCGCGACCCGCGGGCCGGGCGCGAGCT
>JBDIBD010000625.1:0-2789 GCA_039812725.1 Vicinamibacteria bacterium
GCCACCGCGTCCCCGGCGGGCGAGGTGCGGGTGCGCCCCGGCGGCGGCGACGAGCCCGGCCTGCGCCAGCTGTTCCAACAGTTCGCCAGCGCCCGCCAGGCCGCGGGCGAGGCGCCGGTGAAGTTCGAGTCCTTCCAGAAGCTGATCGGCCAGCAGGCCCAGCGCATCGTCTCCGAGAAGGGCGCCTCGGCCGTGGACTTCCGCGTCGAGAGCAAGGACGGCAAGGTCAGCCTCAAGGCCAGGGCGGTCAAGTGAGCGCGCGCCGCCTCACGCGGGCCCTGGCGGCGCTGGCAATCCTGGCCGCGCCGTGGGCGGCGGCCTGGACGCCGCCGCTCACCGAGGCCATGCTGCGCGACGCCCGGCGCATCGTCCCCAAGAGCCTGGCGCGGCTGATCGCCGAGCGCGAGCGCCAGGTCCTGGACGAGATGCGGCGCTTCCCGGCCGACCTGAGCCAGGCCCTGGCCCGCGACCTCTCGGCCGGCCAGCTGCGCCCGGAGACGCTGCAGGCCTTCGACGCCTGGGCCTCCGAGCCGGTGCAGCTGCTGCGCGAGCAGCAGGTCGGCCCGGGCGTGATCAAGCTGGCGGCGCTGCTGCGCATCCCCGCGGACCTCTCGGACCCGGCCGTCACGGGCGGCCCGCCGGGCTACCCGGCCGGCGTGGCGCGCGAGTACTACGCCTTCGTCGAGGGCAGCCTGTCGCGCCTGCCGGTGACCCTCGAGGACGCCCGCGCGCTGTCGCTCTCGCGCCGGGAGCTGCCGCGCTACTGGGCCGGGCTCTACGACCGCAGCAAGGCCCAGGCGCCGGTGCTGCGCGCCGAGCTGTACCGGCGCGGCCGCCTGGTCGACCACCGCCTGATCGACTACCGCAACCCGGTCTTCGGCGTGGCCCAGATCTCCTACTCGCGTGCCGTGACCGCCATCGGCGCCACCTGGTCGGCGCTGTGGCGCGAGGCGCGCGGCGACATGACGCGCGTGCCCCGGGCCCGCGAGGTCGAGCCGCAGGACGGCGGGCCGGTGGCGCCCGACGGGCTGCCGCCGGGCCTCGAGGACGAGGGCCCGCCCGAGCCGCGGCCGCCGCAGGCCGCCTGGAAGCAGCCATGAGCAAGAAGCGAGCGCTGATCTCGGTCTACCGCAAGGACGGCGTGGTCGAGCTGGCCCAGGGGCTGGTGAAGCGCGGCTACGAGCTGGTCTCGACCGGGGGCTCGGCCGAGGCCCTGCGCGCGGGCGGCCTGCCCGTGCTGGCCGTGCAGGACGCCACGGGCTTCCCCGAGATCCTGGACGGCCGCGTCAAGACCCTGCACCCCAAGATCCACGCCGGCATCCTGGCGCGGCGCGAGGAGCCCGAGCACGTCAAGGCCCTGCGCATCCACGCCATCACGCCCATCGACGTGGTGGTGGTCAACCTCTACCCCTTCGAGGACAAGGTCGCCAAGGGCGCGCCCTTCGACGAGGCGGTCGAGAACGTCGACATCGGCGGCCCCAGCCTGGTGCGCGCGGCGGCCAAGAACTTCCGCGACGTGGCCGTGCTGGTCGACCCGGCCGACTACGCCCTGCTGCTGGAGCAGCTCGACCGCCCGGGCGGCATCGACGCGGCCACGCGCCTGTACTTCGCCCAGAAGGCCTTCCGCCACACGGCCCGCTACGACGCGGCCATCGCCGGCTACTTCGCCCAGGTCGAGACGCGCGACAAGGGCTACGGAGTGGCGGAGAGCGACGACACCTTCCCGTACCGCCTGTCCCTGACCTTCGAGAAGGTCCAGGACCTGCGCTACGGCGAGAACCCGCACCAGCGCGCGGCCTTCTACAGCGACCTGGGCTCGACGCTCTACTCCGTGGCCGCGGCCCGCAAGCTGCAGGGCAAGGAGCTCTCCTTCAACAACATCCTCGACCTCGACGCGGCCTGGCGGCTGGTCACGGAGCTGATCGAGCCGGCCTGCGTGATCGTCAAGCACACCAACCCCTGCGGCGTGGGGCTGGGGGCCGGCCTGCTGGAGGCCTTCGAGCGCGCCTGGGCCTGCGACCCGACCTCGGCCTTCGGCGGCATCGTGGCCGTCAACCGGCGGCTGGACGTCGAGACGGCCCGCCGGCTCTCCGGCGTCTTCCTCGAGGCCGTGATCGCCCCCGGCGTCGAGGCCGCCGCGCGCGAGGCGCTGGCCGCCAAGAAGAACCTGCGCGTGATGGACATGGACACCACCGCCATCCACAAGGTCACGGGCTTCGACCTCAAGCGCGTGATGGGCGGCCTGCTGGCCCAGCAGTGGGACCTGGCCCTGCTCGAGCGCGCCCACTGCGAGGTGGTCAGCAAGCGCAAGCCCAGCGAGGACGAGTGGCGCGCGCTGGGCCTGGCCTGGACCGTGGTCAAGCACGTCAAGTCCAACGCCATCGTGTACGCCAACGCCGTGCAGACCGTCGGCGTGGGGGCCGGGCAGATGAGCCGGGTCGACTCGGCCCGCCTCGCGGCCCAGAAGGCCCAGCTGCCGCTGGCGGGCACCGTGGCGGCCTCCGACGCCTTCTTCCCGTTCCGCGACGGCCTCGACGAGATCGCCCGGGCCGGCGCCACGGCGGTCATCCAGCCGGGCGGCTCGGTCAAGGACGAGGAGGTCATCGCCGCGGCCGACGAGCACAAGCTGGCCATGGTCTTCACCGGAGTGCGCCACTTCCGCCACTGAGCCCCCCCGTCATCCTTCTCTGAAGCGGCTCCCCCGCGTCAAGTGGATTCGGGGGAGTCCGCTTGGCGGGGCCCTGGAGGCGGGAGGGGCGACGAGGGCCGTTGAGGGGGGGCGGGCTGGG
>JBDIBD010000626.1:0-2787 GCA_039812725.1 Vicinamibacteria bacterium
CGGGACGGGGCGGCCGCCCCGGCCTCGCGCCGCGCGCAGCCCGTCCCCGCCGCCACGACCAGCGCCAGCAGCCCCGACGACCAGCGATGCCTCGTCATGTCTCTCCTCCAGGGCGTCTACGCGCCGGCCGCGCCGGGCATTCCACCGGCCCGCCGACGGTAGCATGGGGCCCCGGGAGGCCCGATGACGCCCATCCGCTACGCCGCCGCCGCCTGCCAGACCGACCTGCCCAACCCGCTCGACCGGGCCGGCATGCGCGCCAACACCGACCGCGTGCTGTCGCTGATCGACTCGGCCCTGCTGGGGGCCGCCCCCTTCCTGCCCGTGCGGCTGCTGGTCTTCCCCGAGTTCGCCCACGCCGCGCCGGTGTTCGCCACGCTGGCCGAGCTGCGCGAGAAGCTGGCCGTGCCGATCCCCAACGAGCACACGGACCGGCTGGCTCAGAAGGCGCGCGCCGAGGGCGTGTACATCCAGAGCGGCACCATGATCGAGGCCGACCCGCGCTGGCCCGACGTGCTCTTCAACGCCACCTGCCTGATCGGCCCGGCCGGGATCCTCTCGAAGTACCGCAAGGTCAACCCCTGGATCCCGTTCGAGGTGCACGCCAGCCCGCACGACCTGCCCGGGTACGACCAGCCGCTGTTCCCCGTGGCGGAGACCGAGATCGGCCGTCTGGGGGCCGCGATCTGCTACGACTGGCTCTTCCCCGAGGCCATCCGCCAGCTGGCCGCCAACGGGGCCGAGGTGCTGATCCGCGTCTCGGCCTACATGGACCCGTGGGGGGCCACCGAGCCGATGGACTGGTGGACGCTGGTCAACCGCTGCCGCGCGCTGGAGAACACGGCCTTCGTGGTGGCCGCCAACCAGGGCGCCAGCCTGCGCCACTACCCGCCCTACTCCTGGCCCGGCGGCAGCATGGTGGTCGACTACGACGGCCGCCTCCTGGCCCAGGCCTCGCCGGGCCCGGGCGAGCGCATCGTGGTGGCGCCGATCGACGTCACGGCCCTGCGCCACGAGCGCGAGACGCGCACGGGCCACGCGATGCTGGCCCACCTGCGCAGCGAGGCCTACCCGGTCTACCGCGAGCACCGCTACCCGCCGGCGGGCGCGCGCGCGGCCGCGCTGTCGTACGAGAGCAACCTGGCCTGGATCCGCGCCGCGAAGCGCGGCGCGCAGTAGACTGCCGCCATGACCGAGGTGAGAGTCGCGGGGCCCGGCGCTCTGCCGGCCTACTCGTCGGACGGCGCCGCGGGGGCCGACCTCGTGGCCAGCGAGGGAGTGGTCCTGCCGCCCGGAGGACGCGCCGTCGTTCCCACCGGCGTGCACCTGCAGCTGCCGCCCGGGCACGTGGGGCTGGTCTGGCCGCGCAGCGGCCTGGCGGTGAAGCACGGCATCGACACGCTGGCCGGCGTGATCGACAGCGACTACCGCGGCGAGGTGCGGGTGGTGCTGGTCAACCACGGCGGCACCGAGTTCGAGGTCAAGCCGGGCGACCGCGTGGCCCAGCTGCTCGTGCAGCCGGTCGAGCGCGTGGTCTTCACGCGGGTGGAGAGCCTGGCCGGCAGCGAGCGCGGCGAGAACGGCTTCGGCTCGACCGGGCGCTAGGCACGCCGCGCCCGTCAGATGAACATGTGCTCGTCTTCGGCCGCGGGGTAATTGCGGCCGTTGCCGCGGGTGGCGCGGTCGTGGCCGCGCAGCTGCTGGTAGACCCCGAAGCCGCGCTGCAGGCCCTTGAGGAAGGCCGCCACGTCCAGGATCGGGCCGAGCGGCCTGACCACCGCCGTGCGCAGGGCCGAGGTGGTGTCCTGGATCTTCTCGGCCGTGTCGGCCAGCAGGGCGTCCACGCGCCGCATCTGCAGCACCACGATCTCGGAAACCTCGCCGAGGTTGCGGCTGAAGCGCGTCAGGTTCTCGATCGCGGGGCGGACCTCCCGGTCGAGGCGCTCCTGGATCTCGTCCACCCGCCGGGCCACCTTGCGGCCTTCCTGCGCCAGGCGCACGAGGAAGATGGTCTGGGTCAGCGAGCACAGCGCGATCAGGCCGAGAAACGCGACGCCCCAGGTCTCCATGCCACTCCCCTCGGCACCCGGGCTCTGCCGGGCGGGCCCCGACTAGGCCTTGTCCTTCTCCTCGCGGTACTTCTGCCGGCCGGCTTCCACCGCGGCGGCCAGGCGGTCCTTCTCGCGCTCGAAGCCCTCGCGGCGCTCGCGCACGTACTCGGCCGCGTCGTCCAGGGCCTCGCGCGAGCGGCTGGCCACGCGCTCCTTGAGGTCGCGGCCCTTCTCGGCCGTCTCGCGCAGCTTCTCTCCGAGCAGCTCGCGGGTCTCCTTGCCGGAACGCGGGGCGAACAGGATCGCGAGGGCGGCGCCGGTCAGGCCGCCCAGCAGGAACGAGAGGATGACGGAGGAACCGTTTCGATCTTCGCTCATGATCACCTCGGAGCCGCTCGGGCTCGACCCGTTCCAGATTAGTTCAGAGTCACTTTGGCCCGCAAGTACGGGACGGGTCAGCGCGCCACCCGCCGTCCCCCGCCGGTGCGATCAACCCGCCCCGCGCGCCTCGTTCACCAGGCCTCGCTCGCTCTCGGACACTCCGGCGGCCGCGCGGGCCCGCTCCCGGTCCCTGAAGGACGCGGGCACGCCGGGGCGGTCGAGCAACGCCAGGGCCTGCCCGTAGGCGTCCCGCGCGGCGCGCCAGGCCGCCGGCCGCTCTGCCGGCGGCGCTCGCCGGGCATGGACGGCGTGGACCTCGCCGAGCGCGCACTGCAGCTCGAAGAGCGTCGCGAGC
>JBDIBD010000627.1:0-2785 GCA_039812725.1 Vicinamibacteria bacterium
CGCCGCTGCGGCGCCTGCTGGCCCGGCGCGAGCGCCCCACCGGCCTGGTGCTCAACCTGCACGACCGGCCCGGCCCCTTCCTGGTGGGCCGCGAATCGCTGCGGGTCGACGGCGCCGGCCACGTCCAGGAGACCGGCCTGGGGCCGGCCTTCCTGGTTTCGCCCCAGTCCTTCTTCCAGACCTGCGTCGAGGCTGCCGGGCTGATGGTCAAGCTGGTGCTCGCGGCCCTGCCCGCCGACCCGCGCCAGCGCGTGCTCGACCTGTACGCCGGCAGCGGCCTCTTCGCGCTGCCGCTGGCCCTGCGCGGCCAGCACGTGACCGCCATCGAGGAGAGCCGGCGCGCCACCCGCGAGGCGGCCCACAACGCGCGCCTGGCGGGCCTCCCGCAGCAGCGCCTGCGGCTGATGCCCTCCAAGGTCGAGGAGGCCCTGCCGCGCATGCTGGCGGAGCCCTTCGACGCGGTCGTGCTCGACCCGCCGCGTCAGGGCTGTCCGCCGGCGGTGCTGAAGCTGGTCTTCGGGCAGATGAGGCCGGCGCGCGTGGCCTACGTCTCGTGCAACCCGCAGGCCCTGGCGCGCGAGCTGCCGGCCGCGCTGCGGGCCGGCTACCGCGTGGGCCGGGTCCAGCCGGTGGACATGTTCCCGCACACCGCCCACGTCGAGACGGTCACGCTGCTCGAGCGGCAGGAAAGGCGCGCCGGAAGTGGCGCTCGCCGCTCGAGCCCCGGGGACGGGCGCCGCCCGACGGGCCCGCAGCCTCGTCGGCCACCGCAGGAGCGGCCCCACGCCCCGAAGGCCGGCCCACGGCCGCCCGGCCGGACGAAGAGGCCCGGGCGCGCCTGAGCGCGCCCGGGGCCGGACACCGCCCTACTCGATGCTGAGCTGCTGCAGCTCGACCGGCAGCGGCGCGCAGTTCGCCGGCGGGAACTTGAACGAGCCGATCCGCAGGCGCCAGTTGCTCCCGCTCGCGGCGTAGTACTCGGTCACGTACCAGAACGTGCAGTCGTCCACCGGGTCGACGTTCATGGAGCTGTAGTCGCCCCAGCGCTGACCCGAGGTCTGCGAGCCGGCGCCGCTGACGATCGTGCCCTCGCCCTGGGGCATGGTGTTCAGGGGGTCGCCGGCCAGGCGCCCGGTGTAGCGCACGCCGGGGAAGGTCGAGGTTGCGTCCGAGACGCTGTAGCCCAGGGCCATGTTGCCGCCGCGGTCCATGGCGATCGAGCCCATCCAGCGGTGGATCCCGTCGGTCGTGCCGGGCGCGTACGTGGAGTCCTGGAAGACCACCGGCGACGAGTTGGGGCTGCGGATCTCCCACCAGCGGATGCCGGACATGGTGGCGGAGGCCTCGACCGACTGGTTGGTCACGATCGACTCGTGGGTGCCGTAGTTGCGGTAGGCCGCGCGGTGCAGCGGGCGCTGCCGATAGCCGAGGTGGTCGACCTTGTTGGCGGTGCCGGGCTGCGGGACGCAGCTGCGGCCGGAGCAGAAGGCCGGCACGGTGTCGTAGGCCGCGATCGGCAGAGTGCTGGCCAGGACGAAGGTCGAGCTGGCCGGCGTGACGAAGTTGGCCGTGAACTTCCAGATGGTCAGCGCGTCCTGCGGCGCGCCGTAGGGGCCGCCGTTGTCCATCGAGCCGATGAAGAAGTTGGGGCGCCCGGCCGGGGGCGCCACGGATCCGTCGAGGTCGCTCGGCAGGAGGCCGTCGCCGATGTTGTAGGCCGTGCCGCCGGGCGGCACCAGGAAGGAGATCACCGTGGGGGCCGGGTTGCCGGCGATGAGCTGGGCGCGGTTGATGGCGTAGGCGCCCACGCCGGCGAAGGTCGAGCCCCCGGCAAACTCGCGGGTGCTGATGTAGAGCGCGTCGTGCCACCAGCCGTACTTGGGGTAGTCCGGAAAGTTCGAGCCGGTCGAGAAGGCGTAGCGGTAGTACGCACCGGTCGGATCGGCGGTCTGCGAGATCGCCACGCAGTTGTACCAGGTCGGGCCGGCGGAGGTGAACTGGCTCAGCATCCACCGGTCCGAGACCTGGTCGTGCAGGACGATCGGGTCGCCCGAGTTCTCGGTCTGGCAGGGGCCGCCGAAGCCCGACCACAAGGTGTTGTTCGCGGCCGGCCCGAAGAGCAGCGTGCCCGTCTTGCTGTAGATGGCGAACGAGAGGTTGGTCATGGCCACGTAGTGGTTCGGGCCGACGTCGCCGACCGGGTCCGGCGGCTGGACACCCGACGTGTTGCTCGGCCCGTCGAACGAGACGGTCGGGCTCGGGATCTCGCCCGCGCCCACGCTCGATTGGACCCTGGCGTCCTGGTCCTGCGGGCCCAGCGGCCCTTCGTGGCCCGTGTCGTGGTTCTCGAACTCGTCGCGGTCGCGCCCGGGCTGCGCGGGCAGCGGCGTCATGGACCGCAGCGGCGGCGAGATGTCGAACTGCACGGCGGTGCTGACGCCACGGTAGATGCCCTTGACCTGCGGCTGGTCAGGGGCGCCGGGGGGCGGCGCGGCGCCCAGGCTGGCCGCGGCCAGGACCAGGGCGGCCGGGAACGAGGCTCGCATGTGACCCATTGGGACTCCTTGAAAGAGGACTGCACTCGAAGGACGGGCCGGGGAGGGTAGCACGGTGAGGCCCCCCGGGCTTGACTCGCGTCGGCGGCCGGCGCAGCATGCCGCCCGCTGTGCCACCCGCCCTGAAGCTCGCCGCAGGCCTGCTGTGCTCGGCCCTCCTCGCGCTGCTCGTGGCCGGCTCGCCTCCGCTGCGGGCCGCGCTGGTGGGCCTCGAGCCGGCCCTGGCGCCG
>JBDIBD010000628.1:0-2783 GCA_039812725.1 Vicinamibacteria bacterium
TTGGGCGCCCTGGCCGCGTGGTCGCCGCCACACGCCCTCTACCAACAACCACTCGGTGGCTGGGCGCGGCGCCCATGGGGGTGCGCGCCAGTCCGCTGTCTGGCGGGGCGGCCACACCCTGGGTGCGCCATTACGGTGTGAGCGTGTCACTCAGCGCCAAGCTGCGGCTTCCGACCCCACGCCGGGAGACACTGGCGCGGCCGCGTTTGGCGAACCCGTTCCTGGGCGATGCACGGCCCCGGCTGGTGCTGCTCTCGGCAGCGCCCGGATGGGGAAAGACCACGCTGTTACGCCAGTGGCTTGGCGAGGTGAGCCGCGCTGCTGACCCCGCGGGCCGAGGGGCGCGGGTCGCGTGGGTAAGCCTGGACGACTCGGACGCGGACCCCGTTCAGTTCGCCGCCGACATCATCGCCTCGATCTGCTCGGTCGACGCCGACGTCGGCGCGCTCGCCAATGCTCGCCTCGCTGAGGGGAGAGCCGGCGCCGAAGACCTCCTCGCGACACTGCTGGAGTCACTGGACGAAGCGCCGGGCCTGACGGTGATCGCCCTGGACGATCTGCAAATCGTCTCCGGCGACCCGGCGGCGGCCGACGCGCTCGCCTTTCTGGTCGACAACCTGCCCCCGGGGGTCGTGGTCGCGGCCACTTCCCGGACAGATCCCGCACTCTGTTTGGCCCGCCTCCGGGCGAGAGGGGAGCTGGTGGAGGTCCGCGATGCCGCGCTCAGGTTCAGCGAGATCGAGGCTGCAGCCTTCTTCCAGACCGTCCTTGGGCTCGCTCTACGACCCGCCCAAGTCGCAGCACTGGTGTCCAAGACCGAAGGCTGGGTCGTCGGGCTCCAGCTGGCTGGGGTTTCCGCGTTGGCGCACCTGTCGGCGGGCCCCGAAGGCGTCGACGCCTTCATCCAGGCCTTCAACGGGACCCACCGATTCGTCCTGGACTACCTGGTGGAGGAGGTGCTCGACGTGCAGCCCCCACAGGTCCGGGCGTTCCTGATGCGCACTTGCGTGCTGGATCAGTTGTCGGGGCCGCTGTGCGACGCGATCACGGGGAACGACGATGGGCGGCTTCAACTCGAAGCTCTGGAGCGCGCCAACGTCTTCCTCACACAGGACGTGGAACCCGGGCATTACCGCTACCACCCCTTGTTCGCCGAGGCCCTGAGAAAGCGTCTCGCCCTCGAGCAGCCCGGGGCAGGCGAGCGGCTGCACCGGACGGCCAGCGCCTGGTACGCCTCGCAGGGGCTGCTGGACGATGCCCTCAGGCACGCGGCCCTGACCCACGACAGCGAATGGTCCGCAGACCTTCTGCAGTGCGCCGCCCCAACGCTACGGCGGGAACGCCGCGACCGGCGCCTCATCGCATGGGTCGATGCCTTGGCCGACGCCGAGGTCACGAAACGACCGCTCCTCGCCACGATCCGTGCGGCGGCGAGCATCTCCGAGGGTGACCTGGCTTCGGCGGCTGCTTGGCTGGACGCAGCCGAGGCGGCGCCGAACGGTCTTGGATCGGGTCTGAGGGTGCCCGAGGTGCCCGCAGTTGTGTCCACAGCCAGGGCGGACGCGCTTCGGACCGTGCCTGCTGAGATCCAGCTCTTCCGCGCTTCACTAGCGCAGGCGTCCGGTGACCGGACCGCCACCGTGCGGCACGCCCAGGCCGCCCTCGCCGCGGCGGCGCCGACGGATCACTTCGTCCGTGGGGCCGCGTTGGGATTCCTGGGGCTGGCCCATTGGGCCAGCGGGTCGCTGGCAAGCGGGATCGACGTCTTCCGCGGGGCGTTGACACAGCTGTCCGCCGCGGGAAACCACACCGACGCCGCCGGAGCCACGGTCGTCCTCGGGTCGATGGCCATGGCGGACGGCCGTCCGGATGAGGCGGAACGGCTGTATCGAACGGCGTTGTCCCAGGCGCAAAGCACTCCGGCCGCCGCCGCTGTGGTCGGAGACCTACACGTGGGGCTGGCAGACGTGCTGCGGGAGGGTGACCGCCTTGACGCCGCCGCTTCGCAACTGGAGCAGGCCGCGGACCTGGGAGAGCGCGCGTCCCTTCCCGAGAACCGGTTCCGGTGGTTCACGGCGCGGGCAGCACTACAGGTCGCCGCCGGCCGGTTCGAGGCGGCGCTGCGCGACGTTGACGAAGCGGAGCGCCTTTATCGGCCCGGATTCTTCCCCGACACCCGCCCGCTCCATGCCGCCAGGGCGCGCGTACTCATCTGGTCCGGACGGCTCGCCGAGGCGCACGAGTGGGCCGATCAGCGAGCCGTTGCCAGGGCTGACCCGGAGGACTTCCTCCGAGAGGACGAACTCCTCACGTATGCCCGGCTCGTGGCCGCAGAGCGGCGGGCCGGCCAGGCGAACGAGCGCGAGGTCCGGTCGGTGCGTTCGCTCATCGAACGCACGATCGCCACCGCCGAACTAGCCGGCCGGCGGGGCAGCCTCATCGAGGCCCGGACGGTCCAAGCGCTCCTCCACCACTGCATCGGCAGGCCGACGCAGGCCACGGACTCGCTTGGAACCGCCGTGGCGTCCGGGGTCGCGGCCGGGTATGCGCGGCTGTTCCTCGACGAGGGCGTACCCATCCGCGACCTGCTCGGACGGCTGGCGTCCTCAAGCTCGGCGGACGTCGCCGCCGCCGCGCGCCGCCTCCTGCAAGCCAAGCCAGCAACCACGAGCCTGGCGATTCCCACCCGCCACGGTGGGGCCCTCAGCGAACGTGAGAGTGAGGTGCTGCGGATGCTCGCCACCGACCTGAGCGGCCCGGAGATCGCGGCTCACCTGTTCGTA
>JBDIBD010000629.1:0-2768 GCA_039812725.1 Vicinamibacteria bacterium
GCGGCCTCGACGAGCAGCTCGCGCTCGGCTGCCGAGGCGTCACTCGGGTAGCAGACCAGCACGCGAGGGCGGAACGGCGACTCGCCCCGGCCGCGCCGCAGGTGCGCGACGAGCAGCCGCGCAGCAGCCTCCGGGTCGACCACCACGCCGTGGACGACCGCGCGCTCGGGGCACGCCTCCAGCGCGAGGGCGCCCTGGCTCCACGCTGCGGCCGGTGTCGAGGGCTGCTCGAGCAGCAGGTCGCTGCCGCGTCGCGCCAGCCTCGTGAGCCCGGTTCCGAGGTCCAGGGCCAGCTCGGGGACCGGGGGCGGGGCCCAGGCTGCCATCACGCGCGCTCGGCGAGGCCGGCCGCCTCCGGCTGGAAGAGGACCTTCATGACCTTGAGCCGGCGCGAGCCGCCGGGCACCGGCCACTCGATCTCGTCGCCCTGGCGGTAGCCCAGCAGGGCCGTGCCGATCGGGGCCAGGACCGAGAGCCGGCCGGCGTTCACGTCGGCCTCCCGGGGGAAGACCAGCGTGTAGACCGTGTCCTGGCCGCTGCCCAGGTCCCTGACGCACACCCGGGACCGCATCGTGACGACGTCCGCCGGCAGGTCGCTGGGCTCGACGACCTCGGCCCGCTCGAGCTCCTCCTCCAGGGCGTCGAGGTGCGCCTCGTCCCAGCGGGCCACTCCCCGGCGCGCGGCGACCACGCGCTCCAGGCGCTCCAGGTCGTCCCGGGTCACGCGAATCCTGCGGTTCTGGGTGTCGTGCATGTCCGCCGCCTTTCGTCCGGGCCTCGGCCCGCCGCACCTTCGGCAGGCCTCTCCTCACGCCTCGGCACTTCATGGATACCGCCCGCCGCCGAATAGATCAATGACAAACTTGCAAAGCATTCGTTAGTCTTTGTCTAATGAGAGCATGGCCTGGCTGAACTACCACCACCTGCTCTACTTCTGGACCGTGGCCCGCAGGGGCAGCGTCACGGCCGCCGCCGAGGAGCTGCGCCTCTCGGCGCCCACCGTCAGCGTCCAGGTCCGCCGCCTGGAGCAGGCGCTCTCCGAGAAGCTGTTCGAGCGCTCGGGACGGCAGCTGGCGCTGACGGAGGCCGGCCAGGTGGCCTACCGCTTCGCCGACGAGATCTTCTCGCTCGGCCGCGACCTGGTGGACACGCTGGAGGGCCGCCCGACGGGCCGGCCGCTGCGCGTGGTGGTGGGCGTGGCCGACGTCCTGCCCAAGATCGTCGCCCAGCGCCTGATCGAGCCGGCCCTGCGCCTGCCGCAGCGGGTGCGGGTGGTCTGCCGCGAGGCCAGCCCGCAGCTGCTGCTCGGGGCGCTGGCGGCCCGGGAGGTGGACGTGGTGCTGACCGACACGCCCGTGGGGGCCGCGTTCAAGGTGCGAGCCCACAGCCACCTGCTCGGCCACAGCGGCATCAGCTTCCTCGGCGCGCCGGCCCTGGTCCGGCGCAGCCGGGGGGCGTTCCCCGGCTGCCTGTCGGGCCAGCCCATGCTGCTCCCGACGGAGAACATGGCGGTGCGCCGCGAGCTCGACCGGTGGTTCGAGGCCCAGGGCGTGCGGCCCGAGGTGCTGGGCGAGTTCGAGGACTACGCCCTGTTGCGGGAGTTCGGCGCCTCGGGTCTTGGCCTGTTCGCCGTGCCGTCGGTGGTGGAACGGCAACTGCGCCGATCCTACCGCCTGGAGCTGGTGGGCCGCACGCCGGCCGTGCAGGCCCACTTCTACGCCATCTCGCTGGAGCGCAAGATCAAGAACCCGGCCGTGGCGGCCATGTGCGACGTGGCGCGCCACAAGGTCTTTGCGAGCTGAGGCCCTACCGGCCCGGCGCCGCCAGGCGGCCCTGGTACCGCGCCGCCAGCATGCGGCGGAAGAGGGTGTCGGCCCGCAGGACGCGGGAGGCCTCGACCGGGCGCGCCCGGCGCGCCGCCCAGCTCTCCAGGGGCGCGGCTTCCCAGGCCGGCTGGTTCTCCGCCGAGTGCAGCAGCAGCTCGGCCACGCACCACTCCTCGCGGGGATCGAGCGAGACCAGGCGCAAGGCCCGCCACGGGCGCGGCGGCAGCGCCAGGCTGAAGGCGTCGCGCTCGGACGCGTACTGCGGGTGGCCGTTCAGCCAGACGGGCCGCCCGCGCGCGTCCTCCGGGCGCCAGCGCTCGAGGACCGCGAAGCGCTGCCCGTCGAGGCTGGCCTCGACCGCGAAGGCCCGCGGCAGTCCCGGCCCGCGCGGCGGCGTCAAGACCGTGAGCGCCGCCGGCGGCTGGCCCGGGTCGAGCGCCAGCTCGACCGACTGGCCCGGCTCCCGCGCCTCGAAGGTGGTGATGTCGCCGTCCGACGACGGGCCGCCAGCCGCCGCGCCCGCCGCGGCCGGGCCGAAGGGCGGCCGGAAGTCCCAGTAGACGACCGCGTCGCCCAGCGCCTGCTTCTGCCAGCGCCCCCCCAGCGGCGCCAGGGCGGCCTCGAAGGCGCGCGTCGTGGGCAGGTCGGAGGCCATGGCGTCGCGCAGGATCCAGGCCACCCGCCCGCCGTAGCGCACCTCGTCGAGGAAAGGCAGCGGGTGATGCCGGAAGCGCTCGTTCCAGGGGGGCGAGGCCACCAGGCGCTCGCCGCTCTCGAAGGTCAGGCGGTAGGCCGTGGCGTACTCGGCATAGGCGTGGTGAACCCCGCGCGCCTCGAGGAAGCTCCGCACCGGTCCGAGGTCAGGGAGCATGAACGGCGGCGCGGCGCGGTCGGCCGCGTGCCAGGCGCGCAGCAGCCGCACGGAGCAGACCGACTGCAGCC
>JBDIBD010000630.1:0-2756 GCA_039812725.1 Vicinamibacteria bacterium
GGCGCTGGCGGCCGCGGCCGGCCTGGGCCTGGCGCTGCTGGCCGCCCGGCAGGGGGCGGCCGGCCTGGCGCTGATGCAGGCCAACTGGCAGCCGCTGGTGGCCGAGCGCGGCGACTGGATCGCGGCCCACTCGCGCCCCGACGACTTCGTGGTCTACGTGCTCGGCCTGCGCGAGGACAACTGGGACCCGGCGCCGCTCTACTTCGCGCGCCGCGACGGCTTCAACCTGTCGCGCGCCCAGGTGGGGCACGACCGCCTGGCCGAGCTGCACCGGCGTTTTGCCGGGCGCTACGGGCGCTTCCTGGTGTATTGCCCGCCGGTGGCGCTGGAGGAGCTGGACGGCCGGCTGACGCGGCTGGGGGCCCAGCCGCTGGCGGACGGGTCGCCGGGGCGCCTCTACCGGCTCGAGCCGGCCTGGCTCCGGCCGGAATAGCGGGCCCGCGCGGCGAGGCGCGGGCCCGCGGGCCGGCGGGAGCTAGAACGCGGCGTCGCGGCAGGTGGCCGTGAACAGCTGGATGCGGTAGCCCTCGGCCTTGTAGATGTCGTAGTGCTCGGAGAAGCGGTTGCTGTTCTTGACCTGGATGTCCTCGCCGTCCCACCAGGCGCAGAAACCCTTGGCGTGCAGCTTGTCCACCACGGCCTGGTGGTAGCGCTCGGCGTCGATGATCTTCCAGCCGTTCTCGGACCCGCCCAGGCGCTGGCTGAAGTCGAAGATGATCGGCGTCGGGCGGGCGCGGTCCTCGGCCACCACGGCCTCGATGGCCTCGTACATGATCTCGCCGAAGAGCCCGTTGCCATCCTCGCCGCAGATGGTCTCGAAGCTGGCCGGCAGCTTGCATTGCGGGTCGCGCACGTCGGCGGTGCGCGGAGTGGGCGTGGTCACGGGCGGCCGGCAGGTGTTGGTGTAGCGGGAGGCGATGTCGCCCCGCGACGTCAGCACGTCGTAGTACTCGTTGAAGTCGTCGCCCACGCCGCGCACGAAGAGGTTGTCGCCTTCCTGCACCGCGCAGATCCCCTGGCTGTCGAGGGTCTTGACGATGTGGTCGAAGTAGCCGCCGATCCAGACCACCTGGTTGCCCTCCACGGCTTCACCGGGCGTGCTGGCGATGGCGCTCTCGAGCGCGTCGCGGTAGACCAGGCCGGACTCCTGGCGGCAGTTCTTGTCCGTGCCGGTGGCCAGCGGCAGCCGCGCGCACGAGCCCGTGGTCCCGCCGCCGGTCACCGGCGGCGGCGTCGGCAGGGACGGCGTCGGGGTGGGCGCAGGGGTGGCCGCAGTGGGGCCGGAGGCCGAGGCGGGGCTCTGGGCGCTCGGCTTGTCCGAACCGCCGCAGGCCACGAGCAGCGCGGCCACGGCCAGGCCAGCGGCCACCGTCGTCAGGCGAAAGGCATGCTTCACGTTCGCGGCTCCTTCGATTCCGTGGGCCCCCGACGGGGCACCTGTCCTCAACGCCGCCGAGACGGGTTCGGCAGCGCCCAAGTCGATAAATCGAAAGATCATAGCACGCTAGCGACCGGCTCCAGACGTGCTTCGCCAGAGCTCGCCGGCCGAGACCGCAGCGGGGCCGGGCGAGGCCTCGTGGAGCAGCACCTCGGCCAGCCCCCACGGCCCGGCCGGGGGGGCCGGGGTGAGGCGCACGGCCGCGACCTGGCGGCCGCCCAGCGGCAGGCCGATCAGATCCAGGCCGTCGCGCGGCTGGGGCTGGCCCCCGGCCCAGGTCAGGTCGCGCCAGCCGGGGCGCAGTCGCGCGACGCGTTCGAAGGCGGCGCCGTCGGACGAGACCTCGACCACCAGGCCCGGGGGCAGGCCGGGTGGCTGCGGGCCGGCCAACAGCGTCAGCCCGGCCAACGGGCGAGGGGGCGAGACGGGCAGCGTCAACGGACCGACCGCCGGCTCGACCAGCCGCGTGTCGAGGCGCGCGTCGCCCAGCGCTCCACCGCCCGGCAGGGGCACGGCCGCGTCGGGGAAGGGTCCCTCGAAGGCGTCGAAGACCACGGTCCCGCCGGGCAGGTCCGTGCGGCGCGCCCGCCCTCCGCCGGCCGTCAGCCAGGCCGCGAAGCGCTCGGGCGTGGGCAGGTCGAAGTCGGCCCCGGGCATCAGCACCCAGGCGCTGCGCGGCGCCCGGCGGACCTGCTCGCGGTGCGGCAGCGGGTAGCCGGGGAAGCGCTCGTTCCACGGCTGCGAGGCCAGCAGCCGCCCGCCGCTCGTGTAGGTCAGGCACCAGGCCAGGTTGTAGGAGGCCCAGGCGTGCTGCAGCCCGCGGCCCACCAGGAGGTCGCGCGCCGGCCCGCAGTCGGGGACCAGCTCGGTGGCGGGCTGGCGCCACTCGGCCACGAGCTGGGTCAGCGGCAGCAGCTGCCAGACCGAGAGGCTCAGCGCCACGGTCCAGGCCCGCAGCGGCCGCTCGCCGGCCGCGGCCGCGGAGACCACCAGCACCGCCAGCGGCAGGTAGGCCGGTGTCAGGAAGCGCAGCGTCTCGGGGCCGCTGCGCAACGGGAAGGGGAAGGCCGCCACCACCAGCCCCACGCAGGCCAGCAGCAACGCGGCCCGCGGCTGGCGCCTTGCGCTGCCCACGGCGGCGGCCAGGCCGGTCGCGTAGAGCAGCGCCAGGAGGGCCGTGCCGCCCCACGAGAGGCCCACCGCCTGCTGCGGGTCGTCGGCGGTCAGCGGCACCCGCGCGCCGATCAGGCCCAGCAGCGGCCGGTGCATCTGCGGCAACAGCTCGAGCGCGTGGCGCCAGGGGCCCTGGCCCTCGCCG
>JBDIBD010000631.1:0-2751 GCA_039812725.1 Vicinamibacteria bacterium
CCTGGCGCTGCTGGCGCTGGCCGTGGCGGCCACGGTGGGGCTGGTCGGCATCCCGGCCCTGGGCCTGCGAGGGGCCACCCTGGCGGCGGTGGCGACCGAGGCCACGCTGGCGCTGGGCGCGGTCTACTGCCTGCTCTGGAGGCGCGGCTCGAGCTCGAGCAGGGCCTGACGGACGACCTCCGCGAGGACGCGCTCGCCCGCCTCCGAGAGGTGCTCGTCGTGGTGGCGGTAGAGCTCCTGGCCGGCCCGTTCGCCCGCCGCCAGCGCGGGCAGGGGATCGAGCAGGCGCGCGGGCGTGGAACGCAGGCCTGCCGCGAGCGCGCGCAGCAGGGGATAGTCGCCGTCGAGGGGCGCTCCGCTGAACCGTCCGCCCAGGCTCTCGAAGCGCGTCCGGTAGCGCGCGGCCACCTGGGCGGGGTGGGGGACGACCAGCACGAGCACGCGCGCGCCCGCGGCCGTGGCCTGGGCCGTCATCTCCGCCAGCTCCGCGAGGTACTCCGGCAACGCGCGGCCGTACCGTCCCTGGAGGCGAACCTGGTCCTCGACGTAGCCGGGCTCGGCCCGAAGCAGCAGGCGCTCGCGCGGGGCGTACAGCGCGGGAGCGAATGGCCGCGCCTCGAGGGCCGCGCGGTCGGCCGGCGGGCCGCCCCGCACGCGCCGGGCGAGCGCGCCCCAGGCCTGGCCGGCGCGGTAGTTGAGCAGCCGGGGGGCCTCGAGGCCGACGGCGGTGGCGGCCCACAGCAGGTTGCGCAGCGGCGAGAGGTGCCGCCAGCTCACGGGCGGCCCGAGCTCCAGGAGGTCGTTCCCGGCGTAGAGCTGCAGCACGACTGCCCGCGGGCGGAAGGCGGCCAGGCGGCGCGGGAGCAGGCGCGCCATCTGCCGCGAGGTGAACCCGCTCACGCCGGAGCCCACCGTGCGCGCTTGCGGTGCGAGGCCGGCGCGCAGCGCCGCGACCCAACCCTCGGGGTCGGCGCTGAAGGAGTCGCCCATCACGAGCACCGTCGGGCGCCGGTCGCCCGGGGCCAGGTCCGCGGAGGCGTTGCGCCGGAGCTCCGCCGCGTACCAGTCGAAGGGCGCCCAGCGGGCCAGCCCCTCCGCGAGGGCGCCCAGCGACAGGGCCTCCGCCATCAGGACGGCGAGCAGGCTCAGCCGGGGCCGGCGCTCGAAGCGGTTGCGCGGGGGATGGGGCTCGGCCGGCATCGGCGAACGATAGCAAGTTGCATCGCCCCGCGCCGGCGGGGAGGATTGGCCGATGGGGGTGGCGGCTCGGGCGGAGAGGAGCGCGTCGCGGACGCCCGCGGGCGAGCCGTGGCCCGCCCAGCGGGCCCTGCTGCGCACGCTGCTCTACTACCACGCCTTCCGTTTCCCGCTGCGGCTCGAGGAGCTGCGGCGCCTGGCGGAGCGGCCCTGGGCCAGCCCGGAGGAGCCGGAGGCCGCGCTGGCAGCCCTGGTCGACCGCGGGCTCGTGGCCCGCGAGGGCAGCCTGTTCCTGGTCGGCGACCCGGCCCAGGCGCCCGAGCGCGAGGCGGGCGAGCGGGCCGCCGAGCGGATACTGCCGCGCGCGTTGCGGCGGGCACGGCTGATCGGCCGCTTTCCGTTCGTGCGCGGGGTGGCCCTGTCCGGGACCTTGTCCAAGGGGGTGCACCACCCGGGGGACGACGTGGACTTCTTCGTGATCACGGCGCCCGGGCGCGTGTGGGTCTGCCGCACGCTGCTGATGGGCTTCAAGAAGCTCTTCCTGCTCAACTCCCACCGCCTGTTCTGCGTGAACTACCTGGTCGACCAGGAGTCGCTCGCCATCCCCGAGCGCAACCTCTTCACGGCCACCGAGATCGCCTGGCTGCGGCCGGCCCTCGGGGCGCGCGCCCTGAACGCCTTCGTGGCCGCGAACCGCTGGGTCGAGGAGCTGCTGCCCAACTGGGAAGCGGCGGCCGTCGACGTGGGCGAGCCCGCCAGCGGCAGCCTGGCGCGGGCCGTCGAGCGTGCCGTCGCAGGCGCGCGCGGCGACCGCCTGGACGCCCGCTGCCGGGCGCTCGTGGCCTGGCACAACCGCCGCCGCTACGCGCACCTGCCACGCGAGGTCTACGACGTGGCGCTGCGCACCGAGCCGCACGCCTCGAAGCACCACCCCGGCGCCTTCCAGCACCGCATCCTGGCCCGCTACCAGGAGCTGCTCGAGGGCTTCGGCGCCAGCCACGGCCTGTCGCTGGGCGGCCCGGAAGCGGTGGCTTGAAGGGGCTTCGCTCCGGCCGGGCCTGGGCCCTGGCCCTGCTCGCGACCTGGGGCCTGCTGCGACTCGGCACGGGCTTCGACGGGCTCTTCGGCCAAGACCCCCACGCGCAGCTGCGGTACGCGGCGGCGCTGCGGGCCTGGCTGGAGGGCGGCCCGGCCCCGGGCCCATTCTTCTGGCCGCCCTACTTCGCGCTGGCCGGCGCGATCCTGTCGTCGGTGATGCCTCTGGCCGTCGCCGCCCAGGCGGCGGCGCTCCTGGGCTGGCTGCTGGCCTGGGCCGCGGGCCTGGCGGCGCTCGCGCGGCTCCACGGCGTCCCGCCGCGCTCGGCGCTGCCGTACTGGACGCTGGCCTTCGCGCTCTCGCCCTACGTGGTGCGCGCGGCCCTGGTCGTCCAGGCCGAGACCCTGGCGGCCTTCTTGCAGCTGGCGGCCGTGGCCCTGGGCGCGGCCTGGCTGCGGGACGGGGGCCCGGCGCGGCTGGTGGGGGCGGGCGCGGCCCTGGGCCTCGCCGCCGGCACG
>JBDIBD010000632.1:0-2750 GCA_039812725.1 Vicinamibacteria bacterium
CGGCACGGCGGCCGACCGCGTGCCCGTCGGGCGCACCTGCGAGCCGGCCGACGTGGCTCGCGCGGTGCTCTACCTGGCCTCGCCCGAGGCCTCGTTCGTCACCGGCCAGGTGCTGGCCGTGGCGGGGGGCTGGCGGCTCTAGCAGCCCCGGGCGGGCGGCCGCACCGCCCGGCCACCGTTTCGCAGCCACAGGAGCGCGGCGGCGAGGTAGGCCACCAGCGCCACCAGCAGCAACGCCCGGAGCCCCGTGACCATGGCCGCCATCTCGAGCAGCCCGCCCGCCACTGCCCCGAGCAGGTTCCAGCCGAAGGCGGCGCGCGCGTCCTCCCGGGCCCGGAAACGCAAGGCGAAGCACACCGAGGCGAAGAGCACGGGCCCGCCCGCGAACAGCAGCGAGACCGTCAGCTTCCCGGCCAGCCCCGGCTGCAGCAGCGAGCTCCCCGGCGCGGCGTAGGCGGCCAGCAGCGACACCACCAGGCCGGCCATCCCCGCGCCGTACGGCAGCGGCCGCAGTTCGGTGGCGACGGTGGCCACCAGGACGACCAGGAGGATCGAGCCGAAGACCACCGCGCTGGTCAGCCACGTGGCGCCCCACAGCAGGTTCATGGCGGTCACCGCGCGGGTCTCGAGCAACAGGAAGCCCAGGCCGAAGAGCAGCATCTCGAGGTCCACGGTCCCCGCCCGCAGGCTGCGGCGCATGTCCGGCGAGGCCGCGAAGACCCCCAGCGCGGCCAGGAGCGCGATGCCGGCCCCGATCGCCAGGTAGAACGGGCTCAGGCCGCGCGCGCGCAGGTACAGGTAGGGCCAGTCGTCCCGCGGGATTTCCCAGGCCCGTGCCAGCCGCAGCGTCTCCTCCGCCTGCGCCCGCCGCTCGGCGCCCCGCCCGTGCTCGAAGGCCGGTCCCGCCATGAGGACCCGGTTGAAGAGCCCGTGGTCCACGGAGTCCACCAGCGGCGCCTGCCCGAAGGCCTCGGTGACCAGGCCCAGCAGCCGCGCGTCGATGTAGTCGGCGCTGACCATGAAGTAGAGCAGCAGGCCCCCCTCGGGGCTCAGGCGGGCCCGGGCCGCGCGCAGGCACTCCAGCGTGTAGACGAAGTTGTCGAGGCGCACCGTCGAGAGCGCGGAGAGGCGCGTCATCGAGTCGAGCGTGCCGAAGACGATCAGGTCGTACTGCTCGTGCGAGCCCTGCAGGAACGAGCGCGCGTCGGTGTTGTGGGCGCGCACCCGCGGCGAGGCGTAGGGCCGGTCGGGGTGCCGCGCCCGGCCCAGCGCCAGGATGGCCGGGTCGATCTCGACCGCGTCGACCTGCTCCGCCCCCTCGTCGAGCAGCACCGACACGTCGTTGCCGGTCCCGGCGCCCACCACCAGCGCCCGCTTCGGGGGCCGGGCCAGCCGGCGATAGGGCTGGTGGTAGCCGTCCCGCGTGAGGGCCAGCTCCGGCGGCAGCACCGCGTCCCGCCGCACGGTGAAGGCGAACTGGTGGAGCGAGCCGTTGGCCAGCACCGCCAGGCCCATCTGGTCGCTCCGCGGGCGGGCCTCGAGGGCGTAGTAGGGGCTGTGGACGTCGGCCCGGTCGGAGCGCGCCACCAGCGCCAGCGTGACGAGGGCGAGGGCGGCGTGCGCTGCCAGCCGGCCCCGGCCGGATCGCGACAGCACCAGCAGGCCCACCACCAGGGGCACCCCGAGCCAGGCCACCGGCCGCAACCCGCTGAAGCCCACCAGGGCGAAGGCCCCCACCCCGGCCAGCGAGCCCGCGATGTCCCAGGCGTAGCCCCACAGCGGGCTGGAGCGATCGCGGAAGGTCTGCAGGCGCTCCGCCACCGCCTGCCCGAGCGGCACGAAGGTCAGCGTGCTCAGGACGAAGAGGACCAGGATGGGAGCCTTGACGTCGCCCACGACCGGGGCATCCCGAGGCAGGTCGTAGTAGAGCAGGTACAGGTGCTCGCTGGCGGAGCCCTGCGTGAAGACCACCTGCCCCAGACCGACCGCCGCCAGCACGGTGACCAGCAGGCTGGTCGGCCAGAGCCACATCAGCGAGCGGCGGCCGGCTCGCAGGCAGCCCAGGCCCAGCCCGAGGAAGGCGCTCAGCAGGATCAGGTTGGGAAAGTAGGCCAGCACCCGCACCTGGCCCGGGAGCCAGCGGATGAGGGCCAGCTCCTGGAAGAGGACCACGAACGAGATGGCGAAGAGCTCGAGCGCCGTGCGCCGCAGGCCGGGCGCGACAGGAGTGGCCGGGTCGGACATACCCGGGATTCTATGGCCACCGCGCGGCGGCCGCTGACCTGCTCAGCGGGCCGGCGCTGCCACCGGCTCGCCGAAGACCTCGGCCTCGAAGGCCAGTAGCTCGCAGCCCCCGTGCCGCCAGGCGTCCTCGGGCAGGCCTGCCTTGCGGCAGGTCATGGAGAGGAACCGCTCGCGGTCCCAGCCGTGCTCCCCGGGCACCTGGGGCAGCAGCAGGCCCGAGCGGCCTCGGCTGCGCGCGATCAGCCCGTGCCGGCCGGGCTCGACGTCCTCGGCCCGGATGGGCCGTGGCGGCTGGAGCACCGAGATCTCGATCACGAGGTCGTTCAGCTCGCCGGGCCGCACGGGCTCGAAGCGCGGGTCCTGGGTGGCGGCCGCCACCGCCACCGCCGCCACCGTCTCCAGCAGGGGCTCGCCGGCGGCCACGCGTCCGATGCAGCCGCGCAGCTCGTGGTCTCGGCGCCGGTGCAGGCTCACGAAGGCACCGGCCGGCCCGCCGAGGGCGCCCT
>JBDIBD010000633.1:0-2750 GCA_039812725.1 Vicinamibacteria bacterium
GAGCCGGTGCTGCAGCCCGCGCCGGTCAGCACCAACAGGCGCGGGTGGCGGCGCGCGAAGGCGGCCAGCTCGTCGAGGCCGCCGACCCGTCCGACTGGCTGGGGTGCCGCGAGCAGCATCCTCGCTAGTCTACGCGCGCGACGCCTCCGTCAGGCTGGGCCCCTCCTGGAGGCGGGGACGAAGCCTCAGGTCAGCGCCACGCCCCCAGGATGGCGCCCATGATCGTCAGCGCCACGGTCCAGTAGCCGCCGTTGACGAGCAGCTGCTTCAGCGGGCGGTGCTCGAAGAGGTAGACCACGCCCAGGCCCGGCGCCACCCAGCCAATGCCGGTGGCGAAGCCCGCGAAGAGTCCGAAGGCCAGGTCGGCCTTGGGACCGAGGAAGGCCGCCAGGTTGACCGCCATGACTAGGGTCAGCACGATGGCGCCGCCGAAGATCCTGCCCGGGTGGCCCTGCTCGACCTGCTCCTCGGTCAGCCCGGCAGCCTGCATCCAGGAGCGGGCGAACAGCAGCGGCGAGTACCAGGCCCCGCCCAGCACGAAGGCCGAGACCGTGGCGGCCAGGATGGCCAGCGGGTTGAAGTGCATCTGCTCCATGGGTCAAGCTCCTTTGCGCGAGATGAACGGAACCTAGGCCATGACCCCGCCGCCCGCCAGCGCCGTCTCACCGAAACCGGAGGCAGGGCCCCCGAAGCCGGAGATCGGGGACCTGAAGCAGCGCCCCGTCGAGTTGCGGGACCTGCGCATCCGGCTGCTGGGCATCCCGCTCTTCGGCCTGGCGATCCCGCACCTGACCGGCCTCTTCGGGCCGCTCGGCCCCGCCCATGGCGCGTACTGGGCCGGCCTGGGCTGGTTCGTGCTGCTGTCGTTCCTGATCTGGCAGGGCAACCGCTTCTTCCTGGTGGAGCAGCGCCGCTACTACGACTGGTTCGACCACCCCTGGCGCAAGGTCAGCCTGCTGCTGTTCGCCAACATCTTCTACACGGCGCCGCTGACGGTCGCCATGCTAGTGGCCTGGTACCGGGTGGCGCCGCTGCCCGGGCCGGACTGGGGCGCGATCCAGCTGGTGACGCTGGCCAACGTCATCTGCGTGGTCTTCATCACCCACGTCTACGAGACCGTCTACCTGATCCAGCAGCGCGAGGGCGACCAGGTGGCGGTGGCCCAGCTCCAGCAGGCCCGCGCCGAGGCCGAGCTGCAGGCCCTCAAGGCCCAGGTCGACCCGCACTTCCTGTTCAACTCGCTCAACACCCTGGCGCACTTGATCCCGCACGACCCGGCCGCGGCGCTGCGCTTCACGGAAGGCCTGGCCGACGTCTACCGCTACATCCTCGGCCACGGCCGCCGCGACCTGGTGCCGCTGGCGGACGAGCTGCAGTTCGCCCGCGGCTACGCCGAGCTGCTGCGCCTGCGCTTCGGCGACGCCCTGCGGCTGCGCGTGGACGCCCGGCTGGAGCAGGGCGCCTGGCTGGTGCCGCCCCTGGCCGTGCAGCTGCTGGTGGAGAACGCGGCCCAGCACAACGCCTTCGACGCCGCGGCGCCGCTGGAGGTGGCCTTGAGCCTCGACCAGGCCGACCTCGTGGCCGAGAACGCGCTGCGGCCGCGGCTGCAGCCCCGGCCCTCGGCCGGCCTGGGCCTGCGCAACCTGGAGCAGCGCTGCCGGCACACGAGCGGGCGCGGCCTGGACATCGACAGCTCGACGGGCGCCTTCCGCGTGCGCCTGCCGCTGGTGGAGCTGGCCGCGTGATGGACGTCCTGCTGGTCGAGGACGAGCCGCCCGCCCTGGCGCGGCTGGAGGAGGGCCTGCGGGCCTGCGCCCCCGAGGCGCGCGTGGTGGGACGCCTGGGCAGCGTGCGCGAGACCGTGGCCTGGCTGCGCGCCCACCCGGGCCCCGACCTCGTGCTCATGGACCTGCAGCTCTCGGACGGCCTCTCGCTGGAGGTCTTCCGGCAGGTCGAGCTGCAGGCGCCGGTGATCGTGGTGACCGCCTACGACCAGCACGTGCTCGAGGCCCTGGCGCTCAACTGCATCGACTACCTGCTCAAGCCGGTGCGCCAGGAGCGGCTGGCCGCGGCCATAGGCAAGTACCGCCAGCTCGAGCGCCACTTCGCCGGCGACCTGCGCGGCCTGCTCCGGGACCTGGACCGGCCGCGCGGGGCGCGGCGCGAGCGGCTGCTGGCCCGTCGCGGGCTGGACTTCGTGCCCGTCCAGGCCGACGACGTGGCCTGGTTCTCGACCGAGCACAAGCTGGTGTTCCTCAGGCACCGCGCGGGCGCCCAGTACCTGGTCGACCAGCCCCTGGCCGAGCTGGAGGCGCAGCTCGACCCGGCCCGCTTCTTCCGGCTCAACCGCAAGTACCTGGCCCACGCCGCCGCCATCTGCAGCTTCCGGCCGGCCGACAAGGGCCGGCTGGCCGTGACGCTCGAGCCGGCCCCGGCCGAGCCCGTGCTGGTCAGCCAGGAACGGGCGGCCGCGTTTCGCGAGTGGATGGAGCGGCGGCGCTAGCGCCAGAGCCGCTACAGCATGAAGCCCAGGTCGGCCGGGTCGAAGTGCCCGAGGTTCGGGAAGACCAGGGGCAGGTCGGCCTCCGCCAGCCCGTACCAGCGCGCCAGCGTGGCGGCGAGCTGCTCGACCGAGGTGGTGGGGATGAAGCGCCCGGAGCTGCCGCTGTCGTCGGGGCCGCCCAGGGCCAGCGCCGGCCACTGGCCGTAGACCCGCCCGCCGCGCACGGCGGCGCCCAGCACCAGGTGGA
>JBDIBD010000634.1:0-2747 GCA_039812725.1 Vicinamibacteria bacterium
GCACGGCGTGGGCGGCCGTGCCGTCCTCGGAGCAGACGCCGCCGGGCAGGAAGGCCACGCGCTCGCGCGCGGCCTCGGCCAGCAGGCGGGCCATCGAGATGCCGGCCGGCAGCCGGCCCCACAGGAAGATGCCCCCGGCCGGCCGGTCCCACTCGACACCCAGCCGCCGGGTGGGCGCCAGCGCCTCCAGCAGCGTGTCGCGCCGCCGGGCGTACTCGCGCCGCACGCGCGCCAGGTGCCGGTCGAGCACGCCCTCGCGCAGCACCCGCGCCAGCACGTGCTGGCCGAGCGTGGCCGGGTGCAGGTCGGCCACCTGCTTGGCCAGCGCCAGCTGCCGCACCACGGCCGCCGGGCCCGCCAGCCAGCCCAGGCGCAGCCCCGGGCAGAGCGTCTTCGAGACGGTGCTGACGTGGAAGACCAGGCCGCGCGTGTCGAGGGCCTTCAGCGGGGCCGGAGCCTGGCCGTCGTAGCTCAAGTCGCTGTAGGGGTCGTCCTCGACCACCGGCACCTGGTGCCGGGCGGCCAGCTCCAGCAGGCGCCGGCGGCGCGTCATGCTCATGACCGCCCCGCTCGGGTTCTGGAAGGTCGGCAGCGTGTAGATCAGCCGCGGCTGGACGCGCGCCAGCAGGCTCTCCAGCCGGTCCACCCGCAGCCCCTCGCCGTCCACCGGCACGGTCACGAGGCGCGCCCCGGCCGCGCGCAGGGCCTGCAGCATGCCCACGTAGGTGGGCTCCTCGATCACCACCGTGTCGCCCGGCGACAGCAGCACGCGCGCCACCAGGTCGAGGGCCTGCTGCGAGCCGCTCGTGACCAGCACCTCCTGGGCCGAGGCGTGGATGCCGCGGGACTGCAGCCGCTCGGCCAGGGCCTCGCGCAGCGCCAGCAGCCCCTCCGTGGGCGAGTGCATGAGCGCGGCCGGCCCGACCTGCTCGAGGACCTCGCCGCGCTGGCGCGCCAGGTCGCGCAGGGGCAGCAGGTCGGCGGCGGGCATGCCCAGGGCCAGCGAGACCAGGTCGGGGTCGTTCATCCCCAGCAGGTCGCGGATGAGCGGGTCGAAGGCCGGGGCCGGCCGCAGCACGTCGCTCCAGGGCAGCGCGGCGCCCGCGGCCGCCGGGGCCGTGCCGACCACCTCGGTGCCGCGCCCCACGTGCCCCGCCACCAGCCCCTCGCGCTTGAGCTCGTTGTAGGCCGCCAGCACCGTGGTGCGATTCACGCCCAGCGCGCGGGCCAGCAGCCGCTCGGCCGGCAGCCGCGAGCCGACCGCCAGGCGCCCGGCCTGGATGCCGCTGCGCAGCTGCTCCGCGAGCTGGCGGAAGAGCGGCTCGCCGCCGTCGCGGTCGAGCCGCAGGCCGAGCGTGGTCGGGGTGGCCTGATGATCCTTCATTGGACCCATCCAATAAGAAGATATGGCTGAATGGCTGCTCCTGTCTACGACCAATTGGATGGTTCGCGGCCAGCCAATCGGGCCGACGGACCCAGCACGCGGGGCAGTGCTAGCCTGAGACATGGCCTCCGCCGCCCGGGCTCTCGAGTCGCGCCTGTCGCTCCCGGGGGTGACGCTGTGGCCGCGCTTGGTCGTGACGGCCCTGCTCGTGGCCGCGGCCCTCTACGCCCTGCACCGCCTGGCGCTGTGGGCCGAGGCGCGCGGCTGGATCTACTACACCCGCCGCGGCAGCAGCGGCTCGCTCGGCAACGCCTTCCTCGAGGTGCAGGCCATCTTCGAGCCCACCCAGCGCCACGCGCTCGAGGAGCGCCAGCGCGCCGAAGAGGAAGAGGAAGAGGACGACGACGGCGACCCGCCCCGGCCGGGGGCTTGAGGCCGCCTACACCACCGCGGGCTCGAGCAGCCGCAGCGTCCCCGCCCCGGCGTCGAGCTCGGCCTGGACGCCGAGCGGAACGGTGAACTGGTCGTCGATGTGGCCGATCTGCGCGCCGGCGTAGGCCGGCACGCCCAGGGGCTTGACGTGGTCGTCGAGCAGCTCCTCGAGGGTCAGCGCGCCGTAGCCCTCGCCGGGGTTGCAGTCCTTGCAGGTCCCGAAGACCACGCCGCGGGCCTGTTTCAGGAGGCCGGCCTGGCCCAGCTGCGTGAGCATGCGGTCCACGCGGTAGAGGTCCTCGTGCACGTCCTCGAGGAACAGCAGGCAGCCCGCGAAGTCGGGCAGGTAGGGCGTGCCGACGAGGTGCGAGAGCACGGTCAGGTTGCCGCCCACCAGGCGGCCCGTGGCGCGCCCGGGGGTGACCACCTGCGTGCGCCAGCGACGCGGCACCAGGCGCTTGTCGTCCACGAGCGCGTTGGCGAAGGTCGGGGCCTCGCCCTCGAAGAGCACGCGCCGGGCCCAGTCGAGGGTAAAGGCGGTCCAGTCGGACAGCGCGTTCGGGCCGTGGAAGGTCACGAGACCGGCGCGGGCGTTGACCGCCAGCAGCAGCGCCGTCAGGTCGCTGTAGCCCATCAGCGCCTTGGGGTGCCGGCGGATCAGCTCGAAGTCGAGGTGCGGCAGCAGGCGCGCGCAGCCCCAGCCGCCCTGGCCGGCGAAGAGGCCCTTGACCTCGGGGTCGGCGAAGAGCGCGTTGACGTCGTCGGCGCGCTCCCGGTCGCTCCCGGCCAGGTAGCCGTAGCGCCGCGTGAAGTTGGCGCCGAGCTTCGGCTTCAGCCCGAGCGCCTCGACCAGGCCGCGTGCCAGCTCCACGTCGGCGCGCAGGTGGAAGGCGCTGGCGGGGGCGATCAGGCCCACCGTGTCGCCCACCTT
>JBDIBD010000635.1:0-2732 GCA_039812725.1 Vicinamibacteria bacterium
GTCGAGGCCCAGGGCGAGCCCGAGACCGCCGCCCCCGACGAGGCGCGCGTGGCGCGGCTGCTGGCCGACCTGGCGGCCTTCGACCACGCCTCGCTGCGGCCGCTGGCCCCCGCCACCTACCTCGCCCGGGCCGTCGAGCAGGCCCTGCCCGGGGGCTGTCGCGAGTGGACCCTGGCGGTGCCCCTCGCGGAGCTGCTGACCGGGCCGCGCGAGGTCGCGGCCGCGCAGCTCCAGGGCTGGCCCAGCGGGGCGGTGGCCGCCTCGGTCTGCGAGCGCGGCCGGCGCTACGCCGTCACCTTCAGCCCGGTCCTGTCCGGGGCCGCCGGCGCGCGCCGCGACTGAACCGCCGAGCTTGACAGCGACGGGCCAGTCCATTCATAGTGCCGGCTTGGAGGAGACGATGACCGTTTCGCGGCAGGCGAGCCGCCCGTGAGGCACGGCTCGCGTCACCCGCGACGCCATCGCAACCCCCATCGCCACGATCGGCCCAACGGGCCCCAGTCCTTCCAGGGCGGGCCCAAGGGTGCGAAGGACCCGCGACAGGCCCCGATTCCCACGACGGGGCCGACCACGCCCGTGTCGGGCGTGGTGGAGCTGACGGAGAACGTCGGCGGGTTCGTGAGGCAGTCGGCCCAGAATTACCTGCCGACGCGCGAGGACGTCGTCGTTCCCTGGTCCGTCGCCAGGGACAACGGCCTCCGCGACGGGACGGAGATCGAGGGCCAGGCGCGTGACGGGGGGAACGGGCGTCGCGTTCTGGTCGAGGTCGAGAAGTGCTGCGGGCTGGCGCCCGAGGCGTACCGCCAGCTGGCCCACTTCCAGGACCTCGTGTCGATCAACCCGAACGAGGCCTTCCACCTGTCCGGTGCCGGCGACGAGGTCAGCCTGCGCATCATCGACCTGGTGGCGCCCATCGGGCGCGGCCAGCGCGGCCTGATCGTCTCGCCGCCCAAGGCCGGCAAGACCACCCTGCTCGAGCACCTCGGCAAGGCCATCGCCCAGCACCACCCCGACACGCACCTCATGATGCTGCTGATCGACGAGCGCCCCGAGGAGGTGACCCACTTCCGGCGGGCCGTGCGGGCCGAGGTGCTGGCCTCCTCGTCGGACTCGGCCGCCGACGCCCACATCAAGCTGGCCCGGCTGGCCATGGAGCGCGCCAAGCGCCTGGTCGAGGTGGGCCGCCACGTGGTGATCCTGCTCGACAGCCTGACGCGCCTGGGGCGCGCCTCCAACCGCGAGATGGGCCCGGGCGGCCGCACCATGAGCGGCGGTGTCGACAACCGCGCGCTGCAGTTCCCGCGGCAGTTCTTCGGGGCGGCCCGCAACTGCGAGGGCAGCGGCAGCCTGACCATCCTGGCCACGGCCCTGGTGGACACCGGCAGCCGCATGGACGAGGTCATCTTCCAGGAGTTCAAGGGCACCGGCAACATGGAGCTGATCCTCGACCGGGGCATCGCCGACCGGCGCATCTTCCCGGCCGTGGACGTGCTCAAGTCCGGAACGCGCCGCGAGGAGCTGCTGTGCTCCCCCGAGGAGCTGCAGAAGCGCCACCTGCTGCGGCGCGCGCTGGCCGACCTGTCGACCATCGAGGCGGCCCAGTTCCTGATCGACAAGATCGGCAAGACCCCCTCGAACGCGGCCTTCCTGGCCTCCCTGGCGCCCTCGGCCATGGCCAGCAGCGGTCGCCGCTTCCGCTAGCCCGGCTGCCTCGCCGGGGCCGGGCGGCTTCGGCTATGCTCTGGCGGCCTCGCGGCCTCAGGGGGGAGACATGCACGTCGAGCAGCACGGCTGGTACTCGCAGCGCCTCGGGCGGCAGATGAACGTCCGGGTCTACGGCCACTACGGCGCGCCGATCGTGGTCTTCCCGACCAGCGGCGGCGACGAGCGCGAGTACGAGGGCCAGGGCATGTTCGAGGCCCTGGGCCACCACGTCGACTCCGGCCGGGTCAAGTTCTACTGCATCAACTCGGTCAACAACGACAGCTGGTACAACGAGCAGGCCCACCCGCGCCACCGCAGCTGGCTCCAGGCCCAGTACGACGACTACGTCATGTCGGAGCTGGTGCCCTTCGTCCACGACCACTGCCGCACGCCGGGCCTGCCGATCACGACCACCGGGGCCTCCTTCGGGGCCTACCACGCCGCCAACACGCTACTCAAGCACCCGCACGTCTTCAAGCGCTGCCTGGCGCTGTCGGGCATCTACGACGTGCGGCGCTACATGGACGGCGAGGCCGACGACAACTTCTACTTCAACAACCCGGTCGACTACGTGGCCAACCTGAGCGACCCCTGGTACCTGGAGCAGCTGCGCAGCTGCGACATCCGGCTGGTGACGGGCCACGGCCCCTGGGAGCACCCCGAGTGGAGCTACCAGCTCTCCGAGGTGCTGTCGCGCCGCGGCATCCCCCACTCGGTGGACGACTGGGGCGCCGAGGGGGGCCACGACTGGCCCTACTGGAAGCGCCAGATGGACCGCTACCTGGGGGCGCTGTACTAGCCTGGCCGCCCACCCGAAGGGCCTCTTGACCCCGCCCGAGCTCAGCATCGTGGTGCCGGCCTACAACGAGGTGCGGCGCATCGCCGGGACGCTGGCCTCGATCACGGCGCACCTGCGCTCGCGCGGCCTCGCCTACGAGGTGCTGGTGGCGGCCGACGGCACCGACGGCACCCGCGAGGCCGCCGCCGTGGTGGCCGCGGACGACCCGCGCGTGAGCGTCTTCGGCGGG
>JBDIBD010000636.1:0-2730 GCA_039812725.1 Vicinamibacteria bacterium
CCGCCAACTCGCCGGGGCCCGCGTGCCGCAGCGCCCGGGGCCGGCCCCGGGCCGGGTCGAAGCGGTCGAAGAGGACGCGCGCGGCCAGCAGCGGGACGAGGCACCAGGCCGCCGTCAGCGCCCGTTCCAGGACCAGCGCCAGCCCGACCCGCGGGCCGGGCCAGGCGACGCGCTCGGGTGTCACCTCGCGCACGATCAGGCCCAGGCCCAGCCCGCGGCCCAGGCCGGCGATGGAAGCGTCCATCAGCCGCTCGAGGCGGACCATTCCCAGCGGGTCGAAGGCCGGAAGTCCGCGCGGCAGCACCAGCAGGATCAGGCTGCCCAGGAAAAACCAGGCCAAGAGCCCGCCGCGCCCGCGCAGCCCCGGGGTCACCTCCCAGAGCAGCGTCAGCGTGGCCACGAAGAGCACGCCCGGGAGCGTGAAGAGCAGGAACGGCAGGGCGAAGTCGAGCGGCCGCAGCGTCCCCTGGCCGAACCACAGGAAACGCAGCAGCGTGACCGCCACGGCCAGCAGGCACAGCGTCCCGAGGTAGGCGGCGTGGGCCAGGCCGCGCCCCGCCAGGAAAGCTCCGCTCGAGAGCGGAGTGGCGGCCAGGATCACCCCCAGGCCGCTGCGGCGGTCGCGCTGCAGCGAGCCCGCCACCAGGTAGAAGGCCACGATCACCAGGAAGACCGAGTTGAGCACGGCCGCGCCCCAGCCCGCGCCGGCCGAGTCGAACAGCGGCGCCTGCGGCCGGCCGTCGAGGGCGGTCCACGAGATCGAGCTCAGGCGCCCGTCGCGCGGCAACAGCAGCGACGAGCCGGCCAGGATGGCCACCAGGGCCACGAGCGTGGCCGGCGCGCGCAGCCGGCCGAGCAGCTCGGCCCCGACCTCGGCCCGCAGGGCCGCCGCGTTCACGCCGCGGCCTGCGCCAGCAGGTAGGCGTCCTCGAGGGTCGGCTCGACCGGCTCGGCGCCGGGCCAGTCGGGCGCGCCCACGAAGCGCACCTGCACGCCCTCGGGACGCCGCAGCAGGCTGGCCACCGAGACGCGCCGCTGGGCCTCGGCCAGGCGCTCGGGCGCCACCAGGGCGCGGAAGACGCGCCCCTCGGCCGAGCGCAGCAGCTCCTCGGGCCGGGCCAGGGCCACCAGCCGCCCGCGGCGCAGCACCGCGATGCGCTCGGCCACGGCCTCCACGTCGGAGACGATGTGGGTCGACAGGATCACCACCCGCCCGTGGGCGATCTCCGAGAGCAGGTTGCGGAAGCGCAGGCGCTCCTCGGGGTCGAGGCCCACGGTGGGCTCGTCCACGATCAGCAGGCGCGGGTCGCCCAGCAGGGCCTGGGCGATGCCGACGCGCTGGCGCATGCCGCCCGAGTAGCCCGACAGCCGCCGGTCGGCCGCGGCGCGCAGGTTGACCACCTCGAGCAGCTCGCCCAGGCGCCGCTCGAGCGTGCGCCCCGAGAGGCCCTTGAGCCGTCCCACGTAGCGCAGGAACTCGCGCGCCGTGAGCTGGCCGTGCAGCCCGAAGTCCTGGGGCAGGTAGCCCAGCTCCCGGCGCACCGCGAACGGGTCGCGCAGCCCGTCGCGCCCCTGCCAGGCGAACGTGCCCGCGCTGGGGCGCGTGACCGTGGCCAGGATCGACAGGAGCGTGGTCTTGCCGGCCCCATTGGGGCCCAGCAGGCCCAGCACGCCGGGCCCCACCGAGAGCGACACGCCGTCGAGCGCCAGCGTGCGGCCGTAGCTGCGGGTCAGTCCCTGGATCTCGAGCACGCGAGGGGAGACGAGCGCGGCCGGCCTTTTGTTCGACGGCCTCAGCGGCGCTTGTCGACCTTGCGCAGGGTCTTGTGGATCGTGCGCCACTTGCGGCGCTCGTCGGCCTGGGCGCGCACGTCGTGCTGGCGCTCCAGGTGGCGCAGCTCGCCCATCAGCTTGTGATAGCTGGCCAACCGCTCGGCCGGCAGCTCGCCGCGCTCCGCCGCCGCGCGCACCGCGCAGCGCGGCTCCTGCTGGTGGGCGCAGTCGCGGAAGGCGCAGGCGGCGGCCAGCGCGACCACGTCGTCGAAGGTGCCGCCCAGCGACTGCTCGGAGGCCCACAGCTGCAGCTCGCGCAGGCCCGGCGTGTCGATCAGCACCCCGCCCTCGGGCAGCAGCAGCAGCTCGCGGTGGGTGGTGGTGTGGCGCCCGCGGTCGTCGGCCCGGCGCACGTCGCGCGTGCGCTGCTTCTCGAAGCCGAGCAGGCGGTTGACGAGGGTCGACTTGCCCACGCCGGACGAGCCCAGCAGGGCCACCGTGCGACCGGGCCCCAGGAACGGGGCCAGGTCGGAGAGGCCCAGCCCGTCCCTGGCGGCCGTGACGATCACCGGCGCGCCCTGGGCGATGGCCTCGATCTCCCGGCGTCGCGCCTCGGGGTCGCCCGCCAGGTCGGACTTGTTGAGCACCACCACCGGCGCGGCGCCGTTCTCGCGGGTCAGCAGCAGGGCGCGCTCCAGCCGGCGCGGGTTGAAGTCGCGGTCGAGCCCCGCCACCAGGAAGACCGTGTCGATGTTGGCCGCCAGGACCTGCTCCTGCACGTCCTCGCCGGCGGCCTTGCGGGCGAAGCGGCTGCGGCGGGGCAGCACGGCCACCACCTGGCCGCGCTCGGCGCCGGGCGCGCGGCGCAGCGCCACCCAGTCGCCCACCACCGGCAGCTCGGAGCTCGCCTCGGCGTCGTGACGCAGGCGGCCGGAGCGCTCGGCCAGCAGCTCGCCC
>JBDIBD010000637.1:0-2722 GCA_039812725.1 Vicinamibacteria bacterium
GGCGGCCCCCGCCGCGCCGGCCAGCACGGCCCCGGCCCCGGCCGCCAGCCCCGCCTCGAAGTAGGAGCCCCTAGCTCCCCGCCGGCACCTGCGCCGCAGCCGCCACCACCGTGAAGGGCTCGCGGCGCTCGACGGTCTTGCCCGACAGCTCGTCCTTCAGCGTCAGCACCAGCTCGTAGTCCCCCGGGGCCGCGCCCTCCAGCGGCGTGCCGGTCAGGCGCGACAGGCGTCCCAGCGAGGTGGGCTTGATCTCGCTTGGCTCGACCCGCGCGAACTCGCTCCCGTCGGCGCGGCGCAGGACGAACCCGGCCGTGACGCGCGGCATGCCCGTCTCGCCCGACTTCTGCGCGCCGTAGACCTCGTAGGAGCAGTACAGGGTGGACCCGCTCGGGAAGCTGCGGCGGGCCACCGCCTCGGCCACCGGCACGCCCTTGGGCTGGTCGGGCGCGGTGGGCTGCAGCAGGTCGGTGAGGATCGGCGAGGAGACGCGGAACTCGCCCAGGACCGGCACGTCGAAGTTGTGCACCAGCGTGCCGACGCGCCCGCCGACCTTGTCGCGCACGACCAGCTTGGCCTGGTAGCCGCCGGGGGCCAGCTCGAAGTCGCGCACGATCGGGAAGCCCTGGGCCCGCAGGCGCTCGCGCGTGGCGGGCAGCAGCTTCATGTCGACGGCCTGGTCGTAGCGCAGGAACTCGCCGGTCTCCCGGTGGGCCACCACCAGGAGGAACTCCAGCGTGCCGGCGAAGCGCCCGTCCTTCTGCTCGAAGGCGAAGCGCTCCAGGTCCACCTCGGCCACCACGATGGTCTTGGCCTTGCCCAGCATGGTCTCGTCGCTCACGAAGGCGGTCATGCGCAGGCCGATGTCGGGCGCGTCGAAGGGCGAGTCGAGGGCCGCCTGCAGCACGGGGTCGGGCCCGCCCTTCTTGTCCTTGTCCTTGTCCTTGCCCGACGCCAGGCCGCCCTCGAGCGGCGCGTAGTAGCCCTTGCGGGCGCGCAGGTTGAGGCCCTTGCGGGCCAGCTTGACCTGGATCTTGCGGAAGCGGCCGTCGCGCTTGGCGTTGGTCGAGGTGTAGCCCAGCAGGTAGTAGGCGCGGGTCTCGTCGGCGATGCGCCGGATGCCGGCGCCCAGGTCGTTGGTGTTGCGCACGATGAAGCCGCCCGTGTCGACCGCCAGGCTCTCGGAGCCGGCCGAGGCCTCGTAGGTCTCGGTGAAGGCGGCCGAGATGTCGCGCGTGTCGATGGCCGGGCCGAACTCGGCCGAGAAGTCGCTGGGCAGCCCGTCGAGGCCCTTGACGTTCAGGAAGTAGATGGCCACGTTGCCGCGCCGCGAGGCCTGCACGGCGCGCTTGAACTCGTCCATGTTGGGGTCGTAGATGAAGCCCTGCGACACCAGGATCAGCGACTTGCGCCCGCGCACGCTCTGCATCGACAGCAGCAGCCGCTCGACCACCTCGAGGGTCAGGCGGTTGCGCGTCAGGGCCTGGAAGTAGACGTCGGAGGCGCGGCCGCGCACGTAGGGGTCGGCGGTCGGGTCGCCCTCCTGGCGGCTGGTGTCCTTGGGCGCCACCCCGCGCGACTCGAAGCGCCGCCGCACGCGGTTCTGCACCTCGACGTCGTTGAAGGTGTAGATGCGCATGGCCTCCCAGTCGCTCATGCGGTCGGGCGAGTTGTCGGGGATCAGGCGGCCGTCGAGGCGCTTGAGGATGGCCAGCAGCTCCTGCCGGCCGCGCACGTCGATGCGCGCGCTCCACCAGGCCGCGCCGCCCGTCGAGACGATCGTGACCCGGTCGCCCTCGGCCGCGCCCTTCTGCAGGAACTCGGCCACGGCCGCCTTGGCCTGCCGGGCCTGGAAGGGGGTCAGGTGCACGTCGTCGAAGACGATCACGAAGGTGCGCCCGGCGTTCGGCGTGGCCGCCGGGCCGGTGTTGGTCGAGACGGGCGGCGGGCCCGACTCGGCCGCGGGGGTGGCGGGCGCCAGCTGGACCGCCTCGAAGGTGGCCACGCTCTGCGGCGCGCCGTCCTCTTCCACGCTGAAGTCGGACTTGCTCAGGCCCGTGACCGGCACGCCCTGCTTGTCGGTCACCACCACGTCCACGACGACCTGCTCCACCTCGGCCGTGAAGGTCGGCAGCGGCGCCGCGGAGGGGACGGGCTGGGGCGCTGGAGACACCTGCGCGGCCACGCGGCCGGCCAGCAGCAGTCCGCAGGTCAGGAGCGCTCTCGTTCGGGTCATGGTCCTCGCCTGTCGTGGGGCGGCCTCCCCGGTGCGACGGCCGCAACGATCGATTCTTGCCAACGCCGCGACGAATGTCCAACGCCGCGCCGGCGTGTGCGGTCGTCCGCGCCGGCGTCTCACGCCTGACGCACCTGTCCCCGCCGCCAGCCCGCAAGTCGTTGATCCTGCTCCGCCGCCGCGCCGGCACGGGACTCGCCAGAGAGGATCGCCAGGAGGCGCGAGATGCTGGCGAGGGCGGTGGTGCAGGCCGTGGTGGCGATGGTCGGAGTGGCCTTCGGCGTGATCGTGGGACTGGCGGCCCTGGCGGGGCTCTTCGCGCTGGCCGAGCGCTTCGCACCCCGCCGCTCCAGCGCCGCCTGAGGCGCGCTCAGCGGGGCGCCGGCAGCTCCAGCTCGCGGCCGTCGGGCAGCGTCAGGCGCACGCCGCGCTCCTCGTCGGCGGCCAGGAGGCGGTGGCCGCGCGCCTGCTCGCCCGGGCACAGCACGT
>JBDIBD010000638.1:0-2720 GCA_039812725.1 Vicinamibacteria bacterium
GGCCGCCACGTCGCCGCCGGCCTCGTGGGCGCGGGCCAGCGCCAGCGACACGATCGGGCCGCCGCCGGCCGCCGCCGCCCGCTGCGCCAGCGCCAGCGCCTCGGCCGCCTGGCCCGCGTCGGCCTTGACGTGCGAGACGGCCGCCAGGGGCCAGAGCCCCTCGGGGTCGGCCACGAGCGCCGCCTCGGCCATCTGCGCGAAGCCCGGCAGGCCACGCAGGTCCAGCAGCAGCGCCGCCCGGGCCAGGGCCTCGCCCTTGGGCTTCCCGGCCAGCTTCTCCGCCGCGGCCTTGTAGGCGTCGGCCGCGCTGTCGAGCTGCCCGCGCGTCTCCAGGAGCTGGCCCAGCGCCAGGCCGGCCAGGCCGCCGTCCACGCCCGGCCCGCCAGCGGCGCGCGACAGGATGTCCTGCGCGCCGTCGAGGTCGCCGGCCGCGATCTTCTCGCCGGCGTGCGCCACCGGGTCCGTCACCGGCACCGCGGCGGCCGGCTTCTTGTCCTTCTTGTCCTTGTCGGGCTTGTCGGCCTTGTCGCTCCCCAGCGCCGAGACGCCGCACGCCAGCAGGAGCACCGTCAGCCAACCCACGCGCTTCATGTCGTCCTCCCGGGAGGCCCCGGGCGGGGCCTGGCCCCTTGCAGATGCGGGTTGTGTCCGAGGCGATGTTAGGCCCGCCCCCGGGTCAGGTCAACGGCGCCGCGGACGGCGTGGGCGCCCCGCGTCCGCTCGAGGAGTCCGCGGTGGAGCCGCATTCCGGGCCAGGATCTCCGCGGCGGCGAGGTGGTCGGCGGGATCGAGCGCCAGGAGCGCCTGCGCGCAGGCGCGAGCCGCCTCCTTCCGCCGCTCCCGCTCGTGCCGCCGGGCGCTGTCGGCCAGCAGCTCGAGCGCCGCTCGGTTCTCGATGGACGACCAGGGCAGCGTCGCGCCCGCCGGAGCGGCAGCCAGCGCCCGCCGCAGGATCTCTTCGCCGCGCTCGTACAGGCGGTCCACCAGCCGGGCCGCCGGCGGCGCGACGCCCTGCCGCTCGAGCTCCTCGGCGATCTCCGCCAGCGCGTGGAGCACGTCGGGGCTGTCGAACAGCTCCGGGGTCCGGCTCAACAGCTCCGCCACCTCCGTCTCGGTCACGGGGCTGCGTCCCTGCGCGTCGCGCCGGCCCCAGAACGCGTGCCACGCTGCCTCGGCCCGCCGGGTGGCCCCGTCGAGCGACAGGCGCCCGTGGCCGTCACCCAGCTCGAGGCCGCAAGCGTGGGCCGGGCGCCCGAGGCCCTCCTCGAGGGCCTCCAGCACGGCCGCGTGCCGGCCGGCGGCCCCGCCCTGGATGCCTTCTCCGCCCAGCCCGCGCGGGTTCGCGATCGCCGACTCGAGCAGCCCGCGCAGGTCCTCGGCTTCGCCGGACGCGAGCAGCGGCTCCAGGCGGTCCATCCAGTGCCGCGCCTGCTCCACCACCTCGTCGAAACGGCCCGCGCGCGCGAGCAGCCCCAGCTCGACCGCCACCAGGCCCGTGTTCTCCGGGTCCTCGCGCCGGCCCTCCTCGAGGCAGCGCCGCGCCGCCGCCTCGTCACCCGAGGCGAGCGCCTCACCGCCCCGGCGCGCCCACACGACGGCGCGCGAAGTCGCGTCCACCCGGCCCAGCAGCCGCTCGGCCAGCGCCTCGGCCGCCGCGCTGCCCTGCGAGCCCGCCACGAGGTCCAGATAGGTGTCGAGGGCGTCGGGGCCCGCGGTCACCGGGTCGTGCGCGAAGGCCCCCTCGAGCAGTTCCAGGGCCTCCTGCGCGCGGCCGTCGTCCAGCAGCCGCCCGGCCAGCGTGCCGAGCCATTCGCCGGGCAGGGCCCGGAGGCCGGCCGCCGCCACTAGCAGATCCAGCGGGGCGCGCTCGCCCAGCGCCTGCCAGACCGCCGCCACCGGGATCGCGGGAGCCGGGGGCAGCTGTCCGCAGCAGCCAGCGAAGGCCTCCCCCGAGCCGCACAGGCACGGTTCGCCGTCCGCGGGCAGCGGCCGTGGCGCGGGGCGGAAACCCCGCGACGGCAGCGGCGTCACGTTCCAGATCGCGCGTCCGAGCAGGCCCACCAGCCGTTGCCCGGTCGCCCGCGGGACGTCGCGCAGGCCGAGCCCCCCGAGGAAACGGGGCCCGACCTCCGCCAGCCAGCGGTCGAAGGCCAGGGGATCCTCGTGCTCGAGGATCTGCAGGGCCGCGCCCCCCAGCAACTCCTCGATCCCGCCCGCCCGCTCCTCGCGCCTGACTGGTCTCATCCGCCGGGCAGTGTACCTCCGCGAGGCGCGCGGGTCAGGGCCGGCAGCGGCCGAAGGGGGGACCTGCCCCCGAGGCCCGGGCGACGTGTGCGCGGCCCGTGGGTGTCGTATCATGAGCGGCTCACGTGTCGACCGCCCCCGACCTCTTCCACGGCATCACGCAGCGCCTCCAGCGCCTCTTCCCGCCCGACGTGCGCGCGCGGGGGAACCGCTACTTCGACGCTGGAGCGGTCGAGTTCACCCGGGCCGGCGAGGACGGCCTCGAGGCGCTGGTGTTCGGCAGCGACGTCTACGAGGTGCAGCTGGCCTGGGACCCGCAGGGGATGCTCGAGGCGCGCTGCAGCTGTCCCTACTACGGCGAGGGGAAGCGCCCCTGCAAGCACCTCTGGGCGGCCCTGCGGGCCGCCGAGGACGAGGCCCAGCCGGGGCGCGCGCGGCGCTCCCAGGCCCCGCGGGCGGAGCCGCCGGGCCACTGG
>JBDIBD010000639.1:0-2709 GCA_039812725.1 Vicinamibacteria bacterium
ACCGCGGCGCACTCCTCGCGCACCCACGCCAGCCGCCCGGCCGTCGCCAGCTCCGCCTCCAGCCGCTCGCGCAGCACCAGCAGGTGGCGCACGTCGTCGGCCGCGTAGGCCTCCTGGCGCGGCGTGAGCGGGCGGCGCGACCAGTCGTCGGTCTGGCTGTCCTTCGAGAGCGCGACACCGAGCTCCGAGGCCGCGATGGCCTGCAGGCCGAACTGGGGCCTGCCCAGGAAACGGGCCGCGATCATGGTGTCGAACAGCCCGGCGAACTCGAAGCCGAAGTCGCGCTTGAGGGTGGTCACGTCGTAGTCGGCCCCGTGCAGCACCTTGACCAGGCCGGGGTCGGCCATCAGCGGCTGAAGCGGCGACAGGTCGCGCAGGGCCAGCGTGTCGACCAGCGCCACGCGCCCGTCGGGGCCGCACAGCTGCAGCAGGCAGACCTTCTCGACGTGGTGGTGGAGGCTGTCGGACTCGCTGTCGAGGGCCAGCGCGGGCCCGGCGCGGAGGGAGTCGGCCAGGGCCGCCAGGGAGGGGGCGTCCCGGATCCAGGTCACGGACACGCGCGGAGTATACGCGCCGTCGTCAGGCCCCGTCGCGCTCGCGGGCCTTGGCCTCCTCCCAGAGCGCGTCCATCTCGACCAGGCTCGACTCGGCCGGCGTGCGCCCGCGCTGGCGCAGGCCCTCCTCGACGGAGCGGAAGCGGCGGCGGAACTTGCGGTTGGCGGCCTTGAGGGCGCTCTCGGGGTCCCAGCCCAGCAGCCGCGCGGCGCCCACGGCCGCGAACAGCAGGTCGCCCAGCTCCTCGTAGACCCGCGGGTCCTCCGGCTTCCCGGCCGCGGCCGCCTGCTCCAGCTCCTCGAGCTCCTCGCGCAGCTTCTTCAGCACCGCCGGGGCGTCGGGCCAGTCGAAGCCCACCCGCGCCACCTTGGTGGTCATCTGGAAGGCCTCCATGGTGGCCGGCAGGGCCGTCGAGACGCTGTCGAGCAGCGAGGCCGTCTCGGGCTGCTGGCCCTTCGCGGCCAGCTCCGCCTGCTTGAGGGCCTCCCAGTTGCGCAGCACGGCCTCGGAGGTCGAGGCCTCGTGGTCGCCGAAGACGTGCGGGTGCCGCCGCACCATCTTCTCGCTGATCAGGCGCACCACCTCGGCCACGTCGAAGCGCCGTTCCTCGGCCGCGATCTGGGCGTGGAAGACCACCTGCAGCAGCAGGTCGCCCAGCTCGCCAGCCAGCTCGTGGTCGTCGCCGTGGTCGATGGCCTCGATCACCTCGTAGGCCTCCTCGACGGTCATCGGCTTCAGGCTGTGGTGGGTCTGCTCGCGGTCCCAGGGGCAGCCCCCGGGCGCCCGCAGGCGCGCGATCAGCTCCACCAGCTCCTCGAACCGCTTCCCGGCCCCGTCGCTCGCGCTCATCGGCGGATCTTAGCCCGGGAGGCTTGGCTATACTGGCGCGATGGTGCTCCTCCGGCCGCTCCCCTCCGTGGCCGTGCTCCTGCTGGCAGCCGCCCAGGCCGCGGCCCAGGAGCCGCCGGCCGCGCCCGTCTTCGGCACCGGCGTCGACGTGGTGGCCGTGGACGTGAGCGTGCTCGACGCGCACGGGCGCCCCGTGGCAGGCCTGCGCCCCGACGAGTTCCAGGTCACCCTCGACGGCCAGCCGCGCCCGCTGGTCTCGGCCGAGTTCCAGCACCTGGGCAGCCTGGACGACGAGCGCGAGGCCCCGCGCCCCGCCTACTACTCGACCAACGAGGGCGTCCCCCAGGGGCGCCTGGTGGTGCTGGCCGTGGACCAGGGCGCGCTGCCGGCCGGGGCCGGCCGCAACGTGCTCAACGCCGCCGGCCGGCTGCTCGACCGCCTGACCCCGGCCGACCGCGTGGCGCTGCTGGCCTACCCGGAGGGCCCGCTGGTCGATTTCACCGCCGACCACGCCAAGGTGCGGGAGGCCCTGGGGCGGGTGGTGGGGCGCTCGCGCCTGCGGCGCGGGCGGGTCTCGCCCGAGGAGGTGCTGGCGCTCGAGGCCGGCGACCGCGGGCGCTGGGCCGACGTGGTGGCGCGCGAGTGCGACCTGAGCGCGGGCGTGCCGCGCGAGACCTGCCTGTTCGAGCTGCAGAACGAGGCCCGCCGCCTGCAGGCCGAGCTGCGGCGCGAGACGCTCGACTCGAGCCAGGCGCTGCGCAGCCTGCTGCGGGCCCTGGCCCGCCTGGACGCGCCCAAGGCCGTGGTGCTGATCTCCGGGGGAATCTGGGCCGAGACGCCCGCCACGGTGCGCGAGCTGGCCGAGCTGGCCGGCCAGGCCCGCGCCAGCCTGCACGTGGTGCAGCTCGACGAGCCCCTGGCCGACGCCGAGGACAGCCGCTCCCTCTCCGGCGAGGGGACCAGCGTCCCGCGCGTGCTGGGCTGGCGGGCCCTGGCCGTGGCCGCGCGCGGCGACCTCTTCCGCGTGGCCGGCACCGGCGACTCGGCCTTCGACCGGCTGGCCCGCGAGATCTCCGGCTTCTACCTGGTGGGCTTCACCCCCGAGGCCGGCGACCGCGACGGCCAGCCGCACCGCCTGCGGGTGAGCGTGACGCGCCCCGGGCTGAGCGTGCGCGCGCGGGAGCAGGTGCGCCTGCCGTTGCCCGGGCAGCCCCTGCGCCCCCCGGCCGCCACCCTGCAGGCGCTCCTGCTGGCGCCCTACCAGACCGCCGGCCTGCCCTTGCGCGTGGCCAGCTTCGCGCGCCC
>JBDIBD010000640.1:0-2708 GCA_039812725.1 Vicinamibacteria bacterium
GACTCGCTGCGCAGCCGCCCGCTCAGGGCCGTGAGGGGACCGCCGACGAGGGCCGCCAGCAGCACGGCGGGCACCGCCGTCATCAGCCCCGCGCGCACGAAGCGCCAGAAGTAGCGCCCGGCCCCGCGCCCGAGCCGGTGCCCCAGCGGCCGCTGGTCGGCGCTGGTCAGGACCTCGAGCACCCCGCCGGTCAGGGCCGCGCCGCCCAGCAGGCCGAAGAGCGCGGCGCCCAGTGCCGCCAGCAGCAGCCCGGGCAGCAGCCCGGGGTGGAGCTCGGCCAGGTCCACCAGCACGCTCAGCGAGAAGCCCTGGGCCAGCACGTCGGCCTCCGGCAACGGCGCCAGCGCGCCGTGCAGCGCCAGCCAGCCGGGCAGGCCGAAGGCCAGGGCCAGGAACAGGTTCAGCAGCCAGAGCGCGCCCACGAGCAGCGGACGCCGCCAGGCCGCCGCCAGGCCCGAGCGCACCACGCCGGCGAGGGCGCGCATCAGAACCCCACCGCCGCGAGGGCCTGCTGCAGCCAGAAGACCCAGCCCAGGCCCCAGCGCGCGGCGACCCGGCCGTCGGGCTCGACCCGCCGGGCGTTGTTCAGCCGGTTGGCGTCGAGCGGCAGCCGGTCGCCCGGGTCGAGCGCGGCCGCCACCAGCCGGTGGCCGCGGGTCAGCTCGAGGCGCTTGAAGCGCCCTTCCCACGCGCCCGGCCCCTCGAGCGGCAGGGCGACGGTCTCGTTCTGGCCGCCCTCGAAGCGCAGCTCGAGCGTGGTCGGCAGGCGCACCTCGCCGCGCCGGCGCACCAGCACCGTCGAGAGCCACTGCCGCGCGCCGGCCTTCTCGGACTCGCGCTCCTTCTGCCGGGCCTCGCTCTCGGTCACCGTTCGGCGCTCGTGCGCCTGGCCGAAGACGCCGCGCGGCTCGGGCGCGGGGCGGGTCGAGACGCGGGCCACCTCGTCGTCGAAGACGCCGGGACGCTCGACCACCTGGCCGAAGAAAAAGCCCAGGTCGCGCCCGGCCACCTCGCTGGCCACGGCGTAGAAGTCGTCGCTCGAGGGGTGCCGGAAGCGCCAGCGCTCGTGGTAGGTGCGCAGCACGCGGGCCAGGGCCTGCTCGCCGAGCAGGCCCCGCAGCGTGAGGAGCGTGAGGCGCGTGCGGGCGTAGGAGTTGAAGCCGTAGGCCCCCGGCGAGAAGCCCCAGGCCGTGGAGCGCATGCGGTCGAAGACCCGCCCGGGGTCGTTCTCGGCCCGGGCCAGCTCCAGCTCGCCCACGCGCAGGAAGGGCAGCTGCGCCAGCCAGGGACCGTAGGTCTTCTCCATCACCTCGCCGGTGGCGTAGGTGGTGAAGCCCTCGTCCAGCCAGGACTCCTCGAACTCGTTCGAGGCCACCAGCCCCTGCCAGTACTGGTGGCCGATCTCGTGCACCACGACCTCCTCCGGCAGCAGCACCCGGTCGAGGGGCCAGTGGTCGAACAGCATCGAGGTCCCGCCGGTCACGAAGGTCGGGTACTCCATGCCGGCCGAGCCGCCGGCCCCGAAGGCCGGGTCGACGATGGTCAGGGTGCGGTAGGGGTAGCGCCCGTACCAGAGGCCGTACCACTTGAGCGCGGCGCGCGCGGCCGCCAGGTGCCGCTCGACCTGGCGGGCGTGGCGGGGCTGCATGAGCAGCGTCAGCTCCACGTCCCCCAGGCGCACCTCGTCGAGGCTGCGGCCGAGCAGGGCGGCGGCCTGCTCGTACTCCCGCGCCGTGACCTCGCGCTCCGCCGAGAAGCGCGCCTGCACCTCGACGAAGCGCGGCGAGGCGGTCCAGGCGAAGTCGGTCACGTCGTCCTGCTCGAAGACGTGGGTGGAGGTGCCGTCGGGGTGCTCGCGCCGCTCGACCCGGCGGCCGGTGGCGCCGACCACGAAGCGCCGCGGCAGCGTGATCTCGGCGCGGTAGCTGCCGAAGTCGGCGTAGAACTCCGAGTCGGCGTGGAACTGGTGGCAGTTCCAGCCGCCGGTCTGGCGCCCGCGCCGGCCGGCGGGCTCGTACACGCCCAGCTTCGGGAACCACTGTCCCACCAGGAAGTAGTCGCCGTGGTAGCCGGTGCGGGCGTAGACCTCCGGCAGGCGCGCCTCGAACTCCAGGTCGAGGGCGACCTCGCCCCCGGGCGGCACCGGCTGCGGCAGGGCCACGCGCCAGACCGTGCGGTCGTCGGCGTTGTCGTCGTCGGGGTGCTCGAAGCCGCCGCCGGCATACAGGTCCAGGCCGTCCGCCCGGCGCAGCGACTTGACCTCGATCCAGCCCCAGCCCTCCTCGCGCATGCTGTCGCGCCGCAGGCGCCCGCCCGACTCCTTGTAGAAGGTGCTGAGCGAGTTGCGGAAGGCGTTCAGGTAGAGGTGGAACCACAGCTCGCCGACGGCGTCGGACGAGGGGTTGCGCCAGACCACCCGCTCGCGCCCGAACAGCGTGTGGCTGTCGGGGTCGAGGCGCACGTTGATGTCGTAGTCGGCCACGTGCGTCGAACGCGCGGGCAGGGGGTCGCCGGCGGCGAGCCCGGCCGGGAGCGCGAGGGCCGCGGCCAGGAGGAGCAGCGCGGCGAGCGGCGGGAGGGGGCGGCCCAGGTGCATGGTCTTCACCGTTGCTTGGCGCCGGCGGCGACGCGCCGGCGCGGCCCGATCGTCTCAGATCCCGGGGCGGGAGGGCAGGCGGCTCAGTCCAGGCGGGCCTGGGTGCGGGCCG
>JBDIBD010000641.1:0-2692 GCA_039812725.1 Vicinamibacteria bacterium
GCGCGGCCGCTGGCCCCGGCGGGGCGAGCGACACGCTCGGGCCCCTGCCCCCGGCCGGGCCGGGGGGCGCCAGCGACGCCCACAACCGGCACTGAGCCGGGACCTGGAGAGCCCCGTGCCGGTCGGCTACTGGTGCCCGGTCCTGCACGCGCACCTGCCGTACGTGCGCCACCCGGAGTACCCGCAGTTCCTCGAGGAGGACTGGCTCTTCGAGGCCATCACGGAGACCTACGTCCCCCTGGTGCGGGTGCTGGACGGCCTGGAGCGCGACGGCGTGGCCTTCCGGCTGACGATGACGCTGTCGCCGCCGCTGCTGTCGATGCTGGCGGACCGGCTGCTGGTCGAGCGCTACCAGCGCTACGTCGACCGGCTGGTGCGGCTGTGCGAGAAGGAAGTGGACCGCACCTCCCGCCAGGACGCACGCTTCGCCGACCTGGCGCGCTTCTACCTGGCCGAGTTCAGCGACATCCGACGGGTCTTCCGCGAGGTGCACGGCTCCGACCTGGTGCGGGCCTTCCGCCGGCACCTGGAGTCCGGCCAGCTCGAGGTCATCACCTGCGGCGCGACCCACGGCTTCCTGCCGCTGATGGAGACGGTCCCCCAGGCAGTGCGCGCGCAGGTGCAGGTGGGCGTGCAGACCCACCGGCGCCTGCTGGGGCGCGACCCGTTGGGCATCTGGCTGCCCGAGTGCGGCTACCTGCCGGGGCAGGAGGCCTTCCTGCGCGAGGCCGGGCTGCGCTACTCGTTCCTCGAGGAGCACGGGCTGACCCACGCCCACCCGCGGCCCAGCCACGGCGTGCTGGCGCCGATCATCTCGCCGGAGGGGGTGGTCTTCCTGGGGCGCGACATGGAGTCGTCGCGCCAGGTCTGGAGCGCCGAGTCGGGCTACCCGGGCGACTTCGACTACCGCGAGTTCTACAAGGACGTGGGCTGGGAGCTGCCGCTCGACTACCTCGAGGAGTTCCTGGGCGACGGGCTGCGCCGCAACCTCGGCCTGAAGTACTTCCGCGTGACCGGGCGCGGGACCGGCCTGGGGGACAAGCAGCCGTACGTGCGGGAGTGGGCCCTCGAGAAGGCCGGCCGCCACGCGGCGCACTTCATGGAGAACCGCCAGCGCCAGCTCCAGGCCGCGGCCGGCCGCATGCCGGGCCGGGCGCCGATCGTGATGAGCCCCTACGACGCCGAGCTGTTCGGGCACTGGTGGTACGAGGGGCCGGAGTTCCTCGACTTCCTGTTCCGCAAGCTGCACTTCGACCAGAGCCTGGTCGCGCCCATCACGGTCCCCGAGTACCTCGAGCTCTTCCCGGAGTGCGAGGTGGCCCAGCCCCCCATGTGCACCTGGGGAGCGCGCGGCTACGCCGAGGTCTGGCTCAACCCGGGCAACGACTGGATCTACCCCCACCTCGAGGCCGCGGCGGAGCGCATGGTGGAGCTGGCGCGGCGCTTCGAGCAGCCCTCGGACCTGCAGCGGCGGGCCCTGGACCAGGCGGCCCGCGAGCTGCTGCTGGCGCAGTCCTCCGACTGGGCCTTCATCATGAAGACCGGCACCACGGTGGAGTACGCCAAGAAGCGCACCCGCGACCACCTGGCGCGCTTCACCTGGCTGCATCGGACGCTGCTGGAGGGAGGCCTCGACGAGGCCATCCTGCGGGAGTTCGAGGAGCGCGACAACCTGTTCCCGGACCTCGACTACAGGGTCTACGCCTAGGCCAGTTTCCGCTGGCGCGGCGGGAGCCGGCGGGTGCATACTCGTCGCAGGAGTCCCGCATGCTGCGCCGTGCCGCCGTCGCCGGGAGCTGGTATCCCGGGACGCCCCGGGCCCTCGAGCAGGCCCTCGACGCCTGCTTGGCCGAGGTGGCGCCACACTCCCTCTCGGGCCCCCTGCTGGGCCTGGTGGCGCCCCACGCCGGCCTGATCTACTCGGGCGGCGTGGCCGCACACGCCTACGCCCTGCTGAAGGGCCAGCGCGACCGCACCGTGATCCTGGCGGGTCCGTCGCACCGTCTGGCTTTCGAGGGCGTGGCGGTGTTCGCCGAGGGCGAGTTCGAGACGCCCCTGGGACGCATCCCCGTCGACGGCGCCGCGGCGCGCGCGCTCCTGTCGGAGCCCCTCGTGGTGGACTGGCCGGCGCCCCACCTGGGCGAGCACTCGCTGGAGATGCAGCTGCCGTTCCTGCAGCGGCTCGTCCCCGGGCTGCGCATCGTGCCGTGCCTGCTGGGCAGCCAGTCCCGGGACGAGTCGCTCGCGCTGGGGCGCGTGCTGGCGCGGGCCGCGCGGGAGCACGGGGCCCTGCTGGTGGCCTCCTCCGACCTCAGTCACTACCACCCCGCGCCGGCGGCGCACCGGCTCGACACGAAGGTCGTCTCGCTGGTCGAGCGGCTCGACGGGGACGGGCTGATGGACCAGCTCGAGACCTTCCACGGCCACGCCTGCGGCGGCGGCGCGATCGTGGCCGTGATGTCGGCCTGCTGCGCGCTCGGCGCCACCCGCGCCACGGTGCTGCGCTACGCCGACAGCGGCGACGCGGGCGAGCACGACAAGTCGCGGGTGGTGGGCTACCTGGCCGCTGCCTTCGAGGGCCCGGCGGCGTGCTGAGCGCGGCCGAGCGGGACACGCTGCTGGAGGTGGCCCGCCAGGCGATCGGCGCCTGCGTGGCGCACCGGCGCGCGGCGCCGCTGCCCGCCCCCGAGGG
>JBDIBD010000642.1:0-2690 GCA_039812725.1 Vicinamibacteria bacterium
CGCCGGGCTGGCGGCCAGGCGCAGGAAGGCCACCTGCCGGCCCACCGAGGCGCCGGCCTGGGTCTTGGCGCGGTGCACGGCCTGCAGCGCCGCCACCGCCGCGGCGAAGTCGGCGCCGCCGCCCGCGAAGCCCGACAGCTCGGCCACCGTCGGCCACGGCGCGCGGTGGATCGAGGGCTGCCCCTCGTGGGCGGCGTAGCCCCACGACCAGCACTCTTCGGTGATGTAGGGCAGGAAGGGGGCGAACAGACGCAGCAGGGCCTTGAGGCCGATCTGCAGGGCATTGACGGCCGAGCCGCGCCCCTCGGGGTCGTCCTCGGCCCGGGCGCGGCCCTTGACCAGCTCGGCGTAGCTGTCGGTGAACGAGCCCCAGAAGAAGCGCTCGATCTCGTCGAGGGCGGTGGCGAACTCGAAGCCGTCCATCTGGCGCGAGGCGCGCTCGACCAGCTCGCGCAGCCGCGTCAGGAAGCCCAGGTCGAGCGGCCGCGAGGGCGGCAGGTCGGGACCGGACATCGACAGCACCAGCTTGGAGGCGTTGAACAGCTTCAGCACCAGGCGCTTGCCGACCTTCAGCACCTTCTCGTCGAAGGCCGTGTCGACGCCCAGCTTGGCGCCGGCCGACCAGTAGCGCACCGCGTCGGAGCCGTAGCTGTCGAGCAGGTGCATGGGCGTGAGCACGTTGCCCTTGCTCTTCGACATCTTCTTGCGGTCCGGGTCGAGCACCCAGCCCGAGATGCCCACGTGCTTCCAGGGGATCTGGTCCTCGTGCAGCAGGGCCTTGGCGATGGTGTAGAAGGCCCAGGTGCGGATGATCTCGTGGCTCTGCGGCCGCAGGTCCATCGGGAACAGCTTCTGGTGCGCCTCGGGCCGCAGCCACCAGCCGCTCGCGATCTGGGGCGTCAGCGACGACGTGAACCAGGTGTCGAAGACGTCGTTCTCGCCGGTGAAGCCGCCCTTCTGGTCGCGCTGGGACTCCGTGAAGCCGGGCGGCAGCTGCGAGGTCGGGTCGACCGGCAGGTCCTTCTGCTCGGCCAGGATGGGCCGGTCGTGGCGCACGCGGCCGTCTTGGTCCACGGGGTACCAGACCGGGAACGGCACGCCGAAGTAGCGCTGGCGGCTGATGCACCAGTCGATCTGCAGGTTCTCGGTCCAGTTGCGGTAGCGCGCGCGCATGAACTCGGGGTGCCACTGGATGCGCTCGCCGGCCTCGATCAGCCGCTCCTTCTTGTCCATCAGCCGCACGAACCACTGGCGCGTGGTGATGAACTCCAGCGGCCGGTCGCCTTTCTCGAAGAACTTGACCGGGTGCTCGAGCGGCCGCGGCTCGCCCTGCAGCGGGGCCTGGCCGTCGCCCGCCGCGCTGCCCGCGGGGTCGCGCAGCAGCTCGACGATGCGCTTCTGGGCCTCCTTGACCGAGCAGTCGGCCAGGTGCCCGTAGAAGTCCTGGGCCGCCTGCGGGTCGAGGCTCGGGAAGGCCTCGGTCCCGAACCTGACCCCCGCCAGCCGCCCGTCGGGGCCGATCACCTGGCGCAGCGGCAGCTGCTCCTCGCGCCACCACTGCACGTCGGTGGCGTCGCCGAACGTGCAGACCATCAGGATGCCGGTGCCCTTCTCCGGGTCGGCCAGCGTGGTGGGGAAGATGCGCACCGGCACGCGGAACAGGGGCGTGACCGCGCGCTTGCCGAACAGGTCCTTGTAGCGCTCGTCCTCGGGGTGGGCGGCGACGCCCACGCAGGCCGGCAGCAGCTCGGGGCGGGTGGTCGAGATCACGAAGCTGCGCTGCGTGCCCTCCACGCCGAAGCGGATGTCGTGGAAGGCCCCGCGCACCGGGCGGTCCTCGACCTCGGCCTGGGCCACCGCCGTGCGGAAGTCCACGTCCCACATGGTGGGCGCCTCGAGGTTGTAGACGTGGCCCTTCTTCCACAGGTCCAGGAAGCTGAGCTGCGCGATGCGGCGGGCGCGCTCGTCGATGGTCGAGTACTCGAGCGACCAGTCGACCGACAGCGCCAGGCGCTGCCAGAGGGACTTGAAGGCCTGCTCGTCCTCGCGCGTGAGGGCCAGGCACAGCTCGATGAAGTTCGCCCGCGAGACCTTGCGCGGGGGCTGCTTGCGGGTGGCGTCGTCGGCCATCGGCAGCTGGAGGCCCGGCTCGGGCGGCACGTGCGTCTCGCAGCGCACGTGGAAGTAGTTCTGCACGCGGCGCTCGGTGGGCAGGCCGTTGTCGTCCCAGCCCATCGGGTAGAAGACCGGCTGGCCGAGCATGCGCCGGTGCCGGGCGATGACGTCGGTGTGGGTGTAGCTGAAGACGTGGCCCACGTGCAGCGAGCCCGAGACGGTGGGCGGCGGGGTGTCCACCACGAAGGGCTGCCCGGCGGCGGCCGGGTCCCAGCGGTAGACGCCCGCCTCGCTCCAGCGGCGGTCCCACTTCTCCTCGGCCTCGCGCGACTCGAAGTGCGAGCCCAGTGTGGTTGGATCGATCGTGATCACGACGGCCTCCCGGTGCCTCGAAGGGCGCGATTATACGCGCCCCCTCGCCTTATACTGGCGGCCACTGGGGGGGAGCCCATGAGACGCCTGTTGGCCGTGGCCGTGGGAGTGACGCTGGTGGCGGGCGCCGGAGCCGCCTGTCGCGGCCGGCGCCAGGCGGAGGGCGACGCGCCCCAGCCGGCCGCCACGACCTCGCCGACGGC
>JBDIBD010000643.1:0-2682 GCA_039812725.1 Vicinamibacteria bacterium
GCGCGCGGCCTCGCCGCGCACCGAGCCGGCCGCCCCCTCGAGCAGCAGGTCGGTCACCCCCGCCAGGGCCGAGGCCACCACCACCAGGGGTCCGTCGTGGGCCGCGATCAGCGCGACCGCGCGGCGCAGCCCGGCCGCGTCGGCCAGGGAGGCCCCGCCGAACTTCCAGATCTCGAGCCGTGGACGTGGCGCCCGCATGCCCCTCCTCCGCCAGGGCGGGGAATGAAACACGAAACGGCCGGCAAGTCCAGGCGGGCGGCCGCCCTTCAGCGGTGCAGGAAGCTGGCGAAGTTGAGGCGCACCTCGCCCTCCGGGCCGCGCAGCGAGACCCGCACGAGGTGGGACGGCGGCGCCTCGCGGCAGGCCGTGAACAGCTGGTCGAGGCTGCGCACCTGCAGCTCGCGCTCGCCGCTCGAGGAGCCCTCCTTCACGATGGTCACCACGGCCACGAGCTCGGACATGCGCGCTCCTTCGGTGGCCTACAGGCCCAGGCGCTCCGGCACCAGGTCCTGCGAGCGGGTCTTCTCGGCGATCAGCTTGCGCACCGCCCCGTACTCGGACGGCGGCACCAGCATCCGGAACGGGACCGCGCCGCGGCGCGGCAGCAGCACCAGCAGGATCGGCCCGGCGTCGCGGAACGACAGCTGGCGCACGTCCGCGTAGCGCAGGAACCCGGCGTCGGCCCAGACCCCGTCGGCGTAGAGGCCCCACTCCACGCGCAGCGAGAGGGGCACCATGACCACGAAGTAGAAGGTCATCACCAACTGGGCCGCGACGTGCGGCCAGGGCCGCCCCAGGGTGGCGTTGAGCAGCGTCACGAAGCCCGAGACGGCTCCCAGCACCAGCAGCAGCCGCAGGTGCGGCGGCCGCGGGCAGGGCCAGGTCAGCAGGGCGGTGGGCCGCACGCGCCGGAAGCGCACGTAGGCGAGCAGCCCCCGCCCGGTCAGGACGGCGAAGTACAGGCCCATGCCGAGCAGGACGAGGGTCAGCGCGATCTCGTTGGTGACCGCCGTCATCGCCCCCCTCCCCCTCCCATGATCCCACGGCGGGGGGCGGCCGGTCAGAGCTCGAGCTCGGGCTCGGGCCGCGTCACGGGCCGCGGCTCGGGGGCCCCGCCCACGACGGGCTCGATGAACTGCCGGTAGGCGTCCCGGTAGCCCTGCTCGACCAGGTCCTCGGCCGTCTCGAAGACCTCGCTGCCGGGGTCCTCGGCCCCGGACAGCTCGAGCGGCTGCAGCCCGCGCCGCTCGGGGCGCACCACGAACAGGCCCACGTCGCGGTACAGCGCCCCCGTGGCCGGGTCCTGCCAGGCCCGGCGGCCGTCCTCGGTGCGGTGCCCCAGGGTCTCGACCAGGCGGTTGATGCGCTCGGTGGTGGCCAGCTCCTGCTCGACGGCCTGGCGCTCCAGGGTGGCCAGCACGGCGTCGAGCAGGGCCCGCGGCCCGCGCCGGCGCGCCGGAAGCTGCAGCCGCTCGGAGACCCCCGTCACCACCAGGACCTGGTCGGCCCCGGCCGCCAGGGCCTCGGCCAGGCCGCAGCCGCCGGCCAGGGTGGCGTCCCCCAGGCGGTGGGTCTCGCCCCCGTGCAGGCCCCCGCGCGGGAAGGCCAGGCGCAGCACGGTGGCCACCAGCGGCGGCAGCGTGCCCGCCCGCAGGCCGGGGAACATCAGGCCGTGGCAGGCGGGCTGCCGCAGGTCGAGGGCGTCGGCCAGGCCCTCGGCCCGCCCCCGGCCGCCGCGCGAGCGCCGGGCCACGAAGGCCTTGAAGGGCTCCTCGCCCAGGAGCACGAAGGCCAGCGCGCGCCCGGTCTCGAGGTCGGCCGCGCGCAGCACCAGCTCGCGGAAGCCGGGCTGGCCCAGGTTCTCGCTCAGCCAGGCCACGTAGCGCTCGCCGATCTGGCGCTCGTCGGGCAGCGACTCCGAGAGGGCCGCGCCGCGCGAGACCTCCCAGATCGCGCGGGCCAGGCGCTGCCGCGCAGGCTCGGCGTCGAAGACGAACTCGAGCGCCTCGGCCGTGCGCCGGCGGTCGCGCACGAAGCCGCGCCCGGCCGCCAGGGCCAGGAGCAGCGAGAGCACGAAGATGGGCGCCACCAGCGCCCCCAGGTACGGGATGCGGGCCGCCAGCCAGAAGCCTTGCAGGCCCTGCGCCAGGCTGCCCACGAAACCGGGCCAGGCCAGGTCGGCCACCATGGCCAGCGGCGAGAGCAGCCCCAGCACGAGCCCCAGGGCCACCGGCAGCAGCAGCACCAGCATGGAGGCCGCCAGCAGGGCCAGGGCCGTGCGCAGCAACGGCCGCACGCGGTAGAAGGCGCTCCAGGACAGGTTGCTCCAGAAGCCCCCGTCGCCGTAGAGCCGCAGGCCGCCGGCCACGGCCCCGAAGGCCGCCGCCAGGGTGCCCACCCCCGAGCCCACCAGCAGGTCGACCTTGACGCCGCTCTCGTCGAGGGCCTTGAGCACGCCGGCGTGGTAGGCGCCGGCCGTGCCGCTGCCCGTGAAGACCACCGCGGTGCGGCGCTTGGGCGAGTAGTCGCGCATGAGGGTTGGCGTGGGCCGGCTTAAGGTACCACACGCGCGCGGGCTGCCAGGGCGGCCGGCGGCTCCGCCTCGCGCCAGGCCAGCCAGGCTGCGCGCCGCCTCGGCTCGTGCAGCCAGCTGGCCAGCCAGGCCCGGTCGTCCGCGCCGCC
>JBDIBD010000644.1:0-2681 GCA_039812725.1 Vicinamibacteria bacterium
CAGGGGCTCGCGGCCCGGGAGGGGCGCGGCCTCAACGCGCGGGCCCGCGAGCGCTTCGGCGAGCTGGCCCGCGAGCGCCCCGAGCGCTACGGCGGCGCCTACGCGCGCGCGGCGCTGCTCTACCGCGAGCTGCTGGCGGCCGAGGGGCACCGCCACTACCCGCTGCGCGAGCTGCGCTGCCTGCGGCGCTCGCCCGAGCTGCTGTCGCCCATCGGCCCCTTCTTCGACGAGTGGGGCGAGCGCCTGGCCACCTGGCCCGGCTGGGGGCTGGCCGAGCGCGTCGAGGCCGTGGACGCCCTCGTCACGGGCTGCCAGAAGGTGAAGGGGCAGCGGGCCTACTACCGGGCCCTGGCCGGCTTCGACCGGGGCTTCCCCGGCGGCCTGGACGCGGACGCGCTGCAGCGCGCCATGCCGGCCCGCCTGCGGCGCGACCTGCGCGAGGCCGAGCTGCGGCGGCTGATCGCGGTGCCGCAGGCCTCGTTCGAGGCCAGCCTGGCCAAGCGGGCGCGCGCCCTGCTGGGGCGCCGGAGGTAAGGCGGCGGTGCGCGTCGAGCACGTGGCCCTGTGGACCGACGACCTCGAGCGCCTGCGGGACTTCTACGTGGAGGTCCTGGGCGCCCGCGCCGGGGCCAGGTACGCCAACCCGCGCACGGGCCTCGCGTCGTGCTTCCTGGCCTTCGAGCGCGGCCCGCGTCTCGAGCTGATGCAGCGGCCCGACGTGACCGCCCGCCCGCCCGGCGCGGTCCTGGGCTGGGCCCACGTGGCCTTCGCCCTGGCCAGCCGCGAGGCGGTGGACGCCTTCGCCGAGCGCCTGCGCGCCCACGGCCTCGCGCCCGAGGAAGGGCCGCGCCAGACCGGCGACGGCTACTACGAGCTGGCCTTCCGCGACCTCGACGGCAACCGGCTGGAGGTCATGGCCGAGCCCGCGCGCCCGTGACCGCGGGTCCGGGCCCCGGACGCTATACTCGGCGGCGATGGACACCCGGGTCGAGCCGACGCCGCCGGTCGAGTGGGAGGGCGAGGCGGCCTGGAAGAACGTCCTCAGCCACCCGCAGTCGCGCTGGTTCGCCGAGCGCGCCTCGCGCCACTGGCCGGCCACCGCGGCCAGCCGCCTCGAGCGCGCCATCGTGCTGCCCGAGGTGCGGCCGAGCTTCGGCCTCGGCCCCGAGGACCGCGTCTTCACGATCGGCTCCTGCTTCGCGCGCAACATCGAGAACCATCTCATGGCGCAGGGCTTCCAGGTCGAGAGCCAGCTGGTCGACATCCCGGGCCTCGAGTTCCGCCCGCCCCACTCGAGCGTGGTGCTGAACAAGTTCACCAGCCATTCCATGCTCAACGAGCTGCGCTGGGCCCTCGACCCGGGCTGCCCCTTCCCGGACGACGCCATCATCGAGGAGGGCCAGGACCGCTGGGTCGACCTGCAGGTGGTGGGCGAGGTGGCCCCGGCCCCCCGCGAGAGCGTCCGCTCGCGCCGGCCCTACCTGGCCGAGGTCTTCGGCCGCGTGCGCCGCTGCGGCGTGGTGGTCATGACCCTGGGGCTGGTCGAGGCCTGGTACGACCGCGAGCTGGGCCTCTACCTCAACCGCGCGCCCGGCTTCTGGACGGTCAAGAAGCACAAGCGGCGTTTCGCCCTGCGCCTGCTCGACCTGCGCGCCAACCGCGAGGCGCTGGAGCAGATCCACGCCCTGCTGCAGCGCTTCGGCCCGCCCGGGCTGCGGCTGGTGGTGACCGTCTCGCCCGTGCCGATGAGCGAGACCTTCACGGGCCGCGACGTGCTGGTGGCCAACAGCTACTCCAAGTCGACCCTGCGCGCGGCGGCCGAGGAGTTCGCCCGCGCCCACGAGGGTGTCGATTACTACCCGTCCTACGAGTCCGTCACGCTGTCGGACCGCCGGGTGGCCTTCCAGGACGACCTGCACCACGTCGCCAACGCCATCGTGGACGTCAACGTGCGCCGCTTCCTGGACTGCTACGTGCGCGGCGGCGACCAGGACGGCACGGCCGAGGCGGCCTGGGAGCACGCCCGGCAGCGGCTGGAGGCGGTGCTGGCCGACCTGCTGGCCGAGAACGCGCGCCTGCGCTCGGAGCTGTCGGCGCTCTCGGAGCGGCTGGCCCGGGCCGACGCGCCGAAGCCGCGCCCCGCTCCGGACGTGGTGGCGGGCCTCTCGCCGGAAGGCCGGGCCTGCGGCCCCGACGGGCGGCCGCTGCCGCTGGCGGCCCAGCTCTCGGGCATCGCCGAGGTCGGCGAGGAGGAGGACGGCAGCCTGGTGGTCTCGGGCTGGGCCGTGGACCGCGGCGACGGGCAGCGGCGGGTGACCCTGGTGGCCCTGGTCGACGGCCGCCCGGCCGCCCAGTGCGTGACGGAGATCCCGCGTCCCGACGTGGCCCGGGCGCTCTCCATGGAGGCGCCGGAGGCCGGCTTTCGCCTGGCCTTCGAGCGTCCGGCGGGGAGGGGCCAGGGCGTGGTGAGGGTCTTCGCCCTGGGCGCCGCGGGCGGCGCGCGCGAGCTCGACTACAACCCGCAGCTCTTCCACCTGGGCGGGCCGCGGCCCGGCTGGCTGCGGCGGCTGCGATGGTGGCGGCCTTGAGGACGACGGTCCTCGCGGGCGCGCTGCTGGCGCTGGCCGCCGGCGGGAACGGCTCGTCGCCGCGAGGCGCGCTGGAAGCGCGCGTGGCGGAGC
>JBDIBD010000645.1:0-2680 GCA_039812725.1 Vicinamibacteria bacterium
GCGCCTCCTGGGGCGGGAGCCGGGGCGGCTGCCGGCGCCGGCGCCGACGCGCCTGCTGGCGGAGCGCACGCTCGAGGCGGTCGAGGCCCGGCTGGCGGAGCGGAGCGAGCGGGCCTGGGCCCGCACGGCGGTGGCCTTCCTGGTGGCCTTCGCCTGGAGCCTGACGGTCCTGTCGTGGGGCGCGCTCGAGCTGGTGGCGGGCCAGGTGGCCCTGCGGCTCGACCGGCCGGTGGGGGCGGTCGCGGGCTGGTACGCGATCTACGTGGCGGCGGGCTGGCTGTCGGCGGCCGCAGCGGCCGTGCTGCTGGGGCGGCACGTCCGCGAGCAAGGGGGTCTGTCATGACGCGCTTCGAGAAGGAGTGGGCGCTGGTCCCGGCCGGGGCCCGCACGCTGGCCGCGGTGATCTGCCTGGCCGTGATCGGCCTCGTGGGAGCGGTGCTGCTCCTGCCCGGCTTCGCGCACGGCGACCGCGGCGCCTACCTGGAAATGCTGCCGCTGTTCCTGGCCGCGCTGCTGGGGGTGGCCTTCCTCGGCGCCTACGTGCTGCTGGTCGGCTACGTCTACGGCGACGCGCGGCGCCGCGGCATGAACCGCGGCCTGTGGACGCTGCTGGCGGTGTTCATCCCGAACGGCATCGGGATCATCCTGTACTTCATCCTGCGCGACCCCGTGCCGGTCCCGTGCCCGTCCTGCGGCACGCCGGCCCTGAAGGGCCACGCCTTCTGCGCCGCCTGCGGCGCGCCGGTGCGGCCGGCCTGCCCGGGCTGCCGCCAGCCCGTGGAGCCGGGCTGGCGCAACTGCGCCCGCTGCGGCGCGGCGCTTCACGTCCGGCCGGGAGGCGCCGGCGCCTGACGCCCCCCGCAGCCCGAGCGGTCTCAGGGCTGCAGGTCGGGCCGCGCGCGGAGCAGCTCCGCGTGCAGCGCGCGGGTCGTGGCGGGGTCGCTGAAGCCGACCAGCACGAAGCCGTCCCGGAGCCGCAGCAGCACGAACGGGGGCTGGGCCGTGTCGACGAAGAGCTTGCCGTGGCCCAGGCCGCGCACGTCGAACCAGCCGCGCAGGACCCCCGCCCCGGCGAAGCCGTTGGTCCTCCGCTCGACGCAGGGCAGCGTCGGCTCGAGCGAGAGGGAGGTCGCCTCGGCGAGGGCGTAGTCCTGGCCGTAGAACGGCGTCTCGATCTTCAGGGTGGTGGGCGTCACGGTCACGACCGGGTCGCGCATCTGCCGCGAGAAGAGCGTCGCGAGGAAGGCGCCCGTCCCGAGCACGAGCACGAGCACGACCGCCACGGAGGCCCAGCGCAGGCCGCTGCGCGCCGGTTCCCCGGCCCGCGCGCGGGCCGGACCCGGCAGCGAGCCAGGCGCGGCGGCGGAGATGGCGCGCGCCAGCGCCTCGGGCTCGTCCGTGCCGATGCGCCAGCGCCGCCCGTCGCGCAGCACGAGCTCGACCGCGTCGGGGCCGGCCACGTTCCACAGCCAGCCGCCGCCGGGGTAGCGGTGGATGCCCCAGCCGTAGTACCAGGGATTGCGCACGCTGCGGTGCTCGCGCACGTCCTGCAGCTCGACCGTCCGGCGGACGACGCCGCCGGTGAAGCTCACCCGGACCTGGCGCGCGTCGACCTCGACGGTCAGCGTCGCGAACAGCGCGCCGACCAGCGCGACCGCGGCGATCGCGATCGTGACGCCCACCGGCGCGTGCGCCAGCGGGACGAAGGCGAGAGCCAGAAGCAGGCCGGGGACGACCGCCACCAGGGCGACCCAGCCGCGCTGCGTGTGCCGGTAGTGGGGGGCCACGATGTGCTTGCCTGCCTCTCCCAGAGGATACCCCGCGCGGGTGGTGGCGAGCGCGACAGCGCGCGCGGGCTAGTCGGGCTTCGTGGCGGGCAGCCAGGCAGCCAGGGCCGGGCTCGCGCCTGGGCCGCGCGGGTGCATCAGGCCCCACGGGTCGCGCGTCACGCCCTCGCGGCTCAGCACGGGCGCGAGTCGCGCGTCCTGCAGCGCGTCGTAGATCGAGCGCGGGCGCCCGTCGACGAGCAGGGTGGTGCTGACCAGGCGGACGCCGTGGCTGTAGTCGACGTACCCGGCTCCGTGGACCGTGCTGAGCGGCTGGATCGGGTCGCCCGGCGCCCTGTGCCAGCCGTAGATGGCCACGCGGCCGGGCGGCTGGAGCAGCCGGTTGCTCAGCACGAGGTCCTTCTTGTGGCCCGAGATCAGCTCCCCGAGCGGCAGGCCCGCGCGCTGCTCGTCGATGCGCTGCTGGTGCCTCTCGAGGTAGAGGTTCGAGCGCATCAGGGGGCCGGCCGGCAACGGGGCCGGCGCCAGGTGGTGGGCCGACTGCTCGTAGATCGCGTCGACCATCCGCGCGGTGGGCAGGACTGAGCCAAAACGGTCCGCCACGATCGTGGCGGAGTAATATGTGAGAGGGACGTAGAGAAAGTCTTCGTCCGACCCGACGGCCAGGTAGTCGGGGGTCACCCAGATGGTGGCCGCCGGGGCCTTGGGGGACGCAGCCGTGGCTGCCAGGCTCACGGGCGTCAGGTGGCGCAGGAACGGCGGAACGTTGCCGCGCTCCAGCTCCGCCAGCAGCGCGCGGTCGCGATCCGCGGCCGAAAGGGCGCTCGTGCGCCGCGCGAACTCCGCGCCGCCGATGGCATCGACCGCGCGCGCGCGCAGGCTCAGGAGCGGCT
>JBDIBD010000646.1:0-2680 GCA_039812725.1 Vicinamibacteria bacterium
CTTGGCGCGCGCGCTGCTGCGCGAGCTTGGGGCCGAGGTCCGCAGCCACGTGTTGAGCGTGGGCGCCGTCGCCCTGCCCGGCGAGCGCGAGGTCGCCTGGACGGAGCTCGAGCGGGTCGACGAGAGCCCGGTGCGCTGCGTCGACCCCGAGGTGGCGCGCGCCATGGTGGCCGAGATCGACGCGGCGCTGCGCGACGGCGACACCGTCGGCGGGGTCTTCGAGGTCGTCGCGCGCGGCCTGCCCCCGGGGCTGGGCTCGTTCGCGCAGTGGGACCGGCGCCTCGACGGCCGGCTCGCGCAGGCGGTCATGTCCATCCCCGGCGTCAAGGCAGTCGCCCTGGGGGCTGGCTTCGCCGCAGGCGCCACGCGCGGCGCGGCCTTCCACGACGAGATCCTCTACGACGACGAGCTCGGGCTGCAGCGTCCGACCAACCGTGCGGGCGGGCTCGAGGGCGGCGTGACCAACGGCGAGGAGCTGCGCGTGCAGGGCGCCATCAAGGCCATCCCCACCCTGCTGCTGCCGCTGCGCTCAGTCGACCTGGCCACGAAGCAGCCCCAGCGAGCCTCGGTCGAGCGCGGAGACACCTGCGTGGTGCCGGCAGCCGGCGTGGTGGCGGAGGCCATGGTGGCCTGGGTGGCGGCGGACGCGCTGCTCGAGAAGTGCGGCGGCGACTCGCTCGACGAGGTGCGCGCCCACCTGGAGGCCACGCGCGCGGGCCAGGCCCGCCTGCTGGGCCGGCAGGACTGAACGGAGAGCCATGCCCGTACGCCCGATCGTGAAGTGGGGCGACCCGGTGCTGCACGCCCCGGCGCGCCCCGTCGAGGCCGTCGACGACCAGGTGCGCGCCCTGCTGCGGGACATGGTCGACACCATGTACGCCGCGCCCGGCATCGGTCTGGCGGCGCCGCAGATCGGCGTGGCCCTGCGCGTGATCGTGGTCGACCTGAGCGTGGGCGCCGACCCGCGCCAGCTGATCCAGCTGGTCAATCCCGTCTTCGTGACGCGGGAGGGCGAGCAGAAGCACGAGGAGGGCTGCCTCTCCATCCCGGGCTACGGCGGCACGCCCGTGCGCCCGGCCCGGGTGGTGGTGCGGGGCCTCGACCCGCAGGGCGTCGAGCGCGAGCACGAGGGGACCGAGCTGCTGGCGCGGGCCTTCTGCCACGAGATCGACCACATCGACGGGCTGCTCTTCGTGGACCGCCTCTCGCCGCTCAAGCGCGACCTGCTGAAGCGGCGCCTGCGCAAGCGCGCCCGCTCGGACGACTGGGAGTAGCGCGGTGCGCCTGGCCTTTCTCGGCACGGGCCGCTTCGCCGTCCCGTCGCTCGAGGCCGTGCTCGACGCCGGCCATGACGTGGCCACGCTGGTCACCCAGCCCGACCGCGAGAGCGGGCGCGGGCGCGAGCTGGCGCCGCCGCCCACCAAGCTCGCGGCCCTGGCCCGCGGCCTGGCCGTGCAGCAGCCCCGGCGCATCCGCCTGCCGGAGGCCGTGGACGCGCTGGCCGCCCTGGCTCCGGACATCCTGGTGGTCGTGGCCTACGGGCAGATCCTGCCCCCGGCCGTGCTCGGCCTGGCGCCGCGCGGCGCGGTCAACGTGCACGCCTCGCTGCTGCCACTCTACCGGGGCGCCGCGCCGATCCAGTGGGCCGTGGCCCGCGGCGAGCGCGAGACCGGCGTGACCACCATGCAGCTCGACGAGGGCCTCGACACCGGGCCGATCCTGCTGGCCCGCGCCACGCCCATCGGCCCCGAGGAGACGGCGGGCGAGCTGCAGGAAAGGCTGGCGGCCCTGGGCGCGACGCTGCTGCTCGAGACCCTCGCGGGCCTCGCGGCGAACCGCCTGCAGCCCCGGCCGCAGGACCACGCGCGGGCCACGCTGGCCCCGATCCTGCGCAAGGAGGACGGCCGCGTGGACTGGCGCCTGGCGGCCCGCGAGATCGGCTGGCGGGTGCGCGGCTTCCACCCCTGGCCCGGCATGACTGCCACCTGGCAGGGCCGGGGCCTCAAGCTCCTGCGCGTCGCCGAGGCCCTGCCCGGCCCCGGCGAGCCCGGGCAGGTGCTGGCCGTCGAGGCCCAGGGGCTGGTGGTGGGGTGCGGTGGCGGCTCCCGGTTGCGCCTGGTCGAGGTGCAGCCGGAGAGCCGCCGCGCCATGCCGGCCGGTGCCTGGGCGGCCGGCGCACGCGTGCGGCCAGGCGACCGCTTCGACTGATGCCCAGCCCCGCCCGGCGCGCGGCCCTCGAGCTGCTGCTGGAGCTCGAGCGGGGCCGCGCCACTCTGGACGCGCTCCTGGCGGGGCCGATCCTGTCGGGCCTGCCACGGCTCGAGCGCGATTTCGCCCACGAGCTCGTGCTGGGCTCGCTGCGCCGGCGGGGGGTCATCGACCACGCTCTGGCCGCCCTGGTGGAGCGGCCGCTTCCCCGACTGGATCCCGCCGTGCTGGCCAGCCTGCGGCTGGGCGCCCACCAGCTCCTGCACCTGCGGGTGCCGCCCCACGCCGCCGTCCACGAGGGCGTGCAGCTGGCCCGCGCGCAGGGCCGCGAGCGCGCGGCGGGACTGGTCAACGCCGTGCTGCGCCGGCTGGCCCGCGAGGGCCCCCCCGCCCTCCCCGACCCGAAGCGTCAGCCGCTGGCCTGGCTCACCAGCGCGGGCTCGCTCCCGGAGTGGCTCGCGCAACGCTGGCT
>JBDIBD010000647.1:0-2657 GCA_039812725.1 Vicinamibacteria bacterium
GGGCGCTGGTTCAGCAAGCTAGCCCGCCGCCCTGAGGGCCGCCACGATCTCGGCCAGCTGCTGCTCGGCGCGGTCGAGGGCCAGCACGCAGGTGCCCGCCCCGCGGTGGCCGCCGCCACCGTAGCTCGACATCAGCTCGCCCACCTTGGTGCGGCAGGTGCGGTTGAAGATCGAGTGGCCCACCGCCACCGCCACGCGCTGGCGCTGGGGGCCCCAGTGCACGCGCACCTGCACGTTGGCCTGGGGGAAGAGCGTGTAGACCAGGAAGCGGTTGCCGACCGGCACGGTCTCGAGCGGCCGGAAGTCGGTCACCACCACGTTGCCCTCCAGGCGCGAGTGGCGCAGGGTGGCCTCGCGGAAGCGCGTGTCCTGGGCCTTCATGCGCTCGGCCCGGGCGCGCACCTCGGGCAGCGCCAGCACCTCCTCCAGCGGCCGGGCCTTGAGGGCCTCGAGCAGCAGCAGGAAGTAGTCCTGGTAGGCCCCGAGCCCGGTGCGCGGGTCGAGGGTCAGGCCCAGCAGCACGTAGCCCTGCGGGTCGAGCACGTCCTCGAGGTTGAGCTGGGCCGCGTCCAGCCGGTCGGTCTCGGCCAAGAGCGGCTCGAAGCGCTTCAGGTCGGGGCGCGCGGGCGAGTAGTACTCGTAGGCCACGCGGGCCGCGCTGGGAGCCAGGCCGTAGCGCCCGTCGAAGCGCTCCGGCGGGCGCTCGTTGCTGTCGGTCAGCAGGTGGTGGTCGAACCACTTGCCGCAGCGCGGGTGGTAGGGCAGGTTGGCCAGGATGTCGTCGGGCCCGATCTCGACGCGCTTGTCGGTCACGTCCTGCGGGTGGATCAGCAGCACCTCGCGCACGTCCTCGCAGCTCGTGATCAGCACGGCGCAGGTCAGCCCGTCCAGGTCGCCACGGGTCACCAGTCGCATGCCGCCCTCCTTGTCCCGCGCGCATGTTAGCGCGCCCGGGCCGCCGCGGCGCCCCTCAAAGCGAAAAGCCCGGGGCCGAGGCCCCGGGCGTTCGAGTCGTGACGTCGGAGCGGCGCGCTAGATCTTGGAGACCTTCGCGGCACGCGGGCCCTTCGGGCTGTCGACCACCTCGAAGCGGACCCGGTCACCTTCGTTCAGGGTGCGGAACCCCTCGGCGACGATCTCGGTGTGGTGAACGAACACGTCCGGACCGCCCTCACGCGACAGGAACCCGAAACCCTTCGCCTCGTTGAACCACTTCACCGTGCCTTCGACCATGAACGTGCAGGCCTCCTTCAGCCTCGACTAGCGCAACGTCCCCAGCGCGCTCACGACCCAGCGCGGCCCACCATGGGCCCCGCTGTCCGAACGCCAGAGCAACGGCAACTAGTGCTGCGACGGAGGATTAAAAACGTGGCCGCGCGCGCTTGTCAAGAGGAAGCTGGGCATCGAGCGCTCCTGCAGCCGGGTTCGTGACGGCGCTCACGCCTGCGCGGGCCTCAGTTCCAGCCCAGGCCGGGGCCGGCCTCGGGCGCCTCCATCTCGAGCGCGAAGGCCTCGAGGTCGCGGCGCTGCTCGTCGCTCGGCCCGCCCTCCGGCAGGCACAGGTGCAGGCCGGCGACGCAGGCGGGGTCGCAGGCCGAGGGGACGGCCTCGGCGTGGCGCGCGCCGGTCAGCGCGCGGGCGTAGTCCTCGAGCGCCCCCTCGCCGCCGGGCGACAGGCGCACGGGGCGGCCGAAGCGCAGCTCCAGGCAGCCGGCGCGGGGATCCTCGAGCACCCGGCGATTCTACACGCCGCCGTTGACCCGCCCGGGGCGCGGGCGTAGATTGGCCCCGGCATCCCTCCCACGAGGCTGGCCGTGTCGAGCCCCGCGCCGTTGCCCGAGAGCTTCGGGCGCTACAGGGTCGTCGAGGAGCTGGGCTCCGGCGCCATGGGGGTGGTCTACCTGTGCGTGGACCCGATGCTGGCGCGCCCGGTGGCCATCAAGGTGCTCAAGGGCACCGAGCACCTCTCCGCCGACGAGCGCACGCAGTACGAGGCCCGCTTCCGGCAGGAGGCCGAGGCGGCCGGGCGGCTGAGCCACCCCGACATCGTCCAGATCTACGACATCGGGCCGTCGTGGCTGGTGATGGAGTTCGTGGAGGGGCGCACGCTGCAGGCCCTGCTGCGCTCCGACGGCAGCCTGGCCGTGCGCGAGGTGGTGCGCATCGTCCAGCGCGTGGCCGACGCCCTCGACCACGCCCACCACCACGGCATCGTGCACCGCGACATCAAGCCCGCCAACGTCATGCTGCAGCAGGACGGCGGGGTCAAGGTCATGGACTTCGGCGTGGCCCGGCTCGACTCGAGCACCCTGACCGCCGTGGGCACCGTGCTGGGCTCGGTGCGCTACATGGCGCCCGAGCAGATGATGGGCCAGCGGGTGGACGGCCGCGCCGACGTCTTCTCGCTGGCGGCGGTGGCCTACGAGCTGCTCACCGGGCGCTCGCCCTACCCGGGGCGCACGGTGACGGAGGTGGTGGCGCGCGTGGTGCACGGCCGGCACGTGCCGCCGCGCGAGGTCGACGGGCGCCTGCCCCACCAGATCGACGCGGTCTTCGCCGGGGCCTTCACGGCCCAGCCCGCCGAGCGCTACGCGCGGGCCCTCGACTTCGCGCGCGCGCTGGCCGACGTGCTGCGCCCGGTGGTCGGGCTCGAGGTG
>JBDIBD010000648.1:0-2656 GCA_039812725.1 Vicinamibacteria bacterium
GTGCCGGTCCGGAACGCCTGGTACCTGCTCCTCTACGCCTGGGACCTGGTGCATTGGAAGGGCAGGTGGCAGGCCCAGGCGGAAGCCGCCCCGAACCTGCTGGGCCTCCTGGCGCGCGTCCTCGTCGATAGCACGCGGGACCTCCTGCGAGGGCAACTGGGGCGCTCGTTCGGAGAGACGCGCGACGAGATCAGCGGTGTCCGTGGACGAATCGACTTCTCGGCGAGCCTCAAGCGCCTGTCGTTCGAGGGTGGGCGCGCGGTGTGCGCCTTTCCTGTCCTCAGCATCGACACCCTTCGGAACCGCGTGCTGCGGGCGACACTGGAGTGTCTGGTGGGTGACCCTCGGCTGGTGGTCGGCGCCAAGCGGGAGGTCGTCACCGAACTCCAACATGAGTTGCGGGCCGCCGTCCGAGCCATGGAGGGGGTGACACCCATCCGGTTGGAAGCCGGCCACTTCAATCGGATCCAACTCGGCCCCAGCGACCGTGCGTACACCCTGCCCCTGAACGTCTGCCGCCTGATCTACGACCTGGCCATGCCGACGGAGCAGGCGGGCGATCGCGGGTTGGCGGCCCTCTCGCGCGACGAGATCGGGTTCCCCAACCTGTTCGAGCGTTTCGTCCGGAACTTCTGCCGCTGCCACATGGCCGGCTGCTCCGTGAAGGCCGAGAGCCTGAAGTGGCCGGGCGACTCTCACTCGGCCCTGGTGCCGGCGATGGTCACCGACATCACGGTCGAGCATCCGGGGCCGCCAGCGCGGCGGCTGGTCATCGACACCAAGTACTACAAGGCCGCGCTGGTCGCGAAGCAGGGTGGCGCCGAGAAACTCGTCTCCGCGCACCTGTACCAGATCTACACGTACCTCCGCACCCAGGAGGAGCACGGCGCCCGGTTCCGGACCGCCAGTGGCATGCTCCTCTATCCGACCACGGGAGTGAGTCTGGACGAGCAACTCCTCGTGCAGGGGCACCGCATCCAGGTGGCAACCATCGATCTGGCCGGAGACTGGCAGGGCATCGAGGAGCGGCTCGCCTCGCTCGTGGAGTCGAGCCTCGATGCGGCCTAGCAGGTCTGGCTCAACCACCACTTGCAGTCGGTCCTGCGGCGGCAGCAGGTGCTGATAGCTGTGCCCGCATGAAGCGACGGCGACGGGCCAAGGACCGGTCGAGGCGACGCCGATGGCGCGATCGCCTCGCCAAGCGGGTCCGTCGGCTCCGGCTCGCCCCACGCCCCGGCCACGCGCCTTCGATGGGGCCCACGGTGCGGGTCTTCGGAGACCTCGAGTTCTCGGCCGATCCGACCGGCCTGAGCGTTGCGCCTCTGGACTATCACGGTAGTCCCTGCCATCTGGCGGCCGAGGACCTCTTGTTTCTCGGGTTGTGCCTCACGGGCGGCACGGAAGATGAGCGCCCACCGAGCGTGGCCCAGCCCTGGGCGGCCTCGCTGAGCAGCCGGACCGACCGTGCCGCCCGGGGGCCGGCGTTGGCGAAACCTGGGTGGGCGCTGCCGCAAGGTCACCGTGCGGGTGGCCTCCTCTTCGCCCGAGTCCGAGGGGGACTGGACGTCTTCGTGGTCGACTACCATGCGGGGCGTGTTCGCCTCTCCGCCGAGGACCTCGCCGCGCTGGGTCTGGCGTGGAAGTCAGGTGCGAGCGAAGGCCGCGGTGGGCCCCCGCCAACCCGTTCATGAACAGCAAGAACGTCGGCGACTCCTACGACCTGGTCAAGCGGGCACTCCTTCAGTGGCTTGGGGGCAATCGGGCCGCTCACCCCATGCTCACGGAGAGGATGACCTCCAAAGACAGCGCCAACCGGGTGGGAGACACCCACAGGCAGACGTACCTCTGTGGAGCCTAGGGTATATTTCCGCGACACGAACGCGAACCGTACGGAAGGTGACGCGTCCGGCGGGTCGTGACGGGGGTGAGCAGGGCATGAGCGTCGGCCCGCAGTCCGACAGGCAAGCGTTCCCGGCGCCCGGCCGGATCGCCCGCGTGCGCTCGCGCCAGTACCTCGTCGAGGACGTCGTCGCCCCGCCCCGGCCCGGCGACCAGACCCTGGTCCGCCTCTCGTGCCTCGATGACGACGCGCAGGGCCAGGCCCTCGAGGTGCTCTGGGAGAAGGAGGTCGACGCTCGGGTCTTGGGCGACGCCGACTGGGGCCGCGTGGCCGAGAAGGGCTTCGACCCACCCAAGCTCTTCTCCGCTTACCTCCACACCCTGCGCTGGAACTGCGTCACGTCCACAGACGCCAGGCTGTTCCAGTCCCCCTACCGCGCCGGGATCCAAGTCATGGCCTACCAGCTCGAGCCGCTGCGCAAGGCGCTCCGGCTGCCCCGGGTCAACCTGCTCATCGCCGACGACGTGGGCCTGGGCAAGACCATCGAAGCCGGCCTGATCGTGCGCGAGCTGCTGATGCGGCAGAAAGTGCGGCGCATCGTGGTGGCCGCGCCGCCCTCGGTCGTCCTGCAGTGGCGCGACGAGTTCGAGCACCGCTTCGGCCTGCAGTTCGTGGTCTTCGACCGCGACTACGTCCTGGAACGCCGAGAGGAGCGGGGCTACGGCGTCAACCCGTGGAGCACCCACTCGCGCTTCGTGATCTCGCACGCCCTGGTCCGCGACGAGGGCTACGCCGCTCCGCTGCGCGACTGGCTGG
>JBDIBD010000649.1:0-2652 GCA_039812725.1 Vicinamibacteria bacterium
GACCTGCTCCAGCCGCTCCCTCTCCGCGCGCGCCTCGGCCAGCTCGCCCTCGCGCGCCGCCAGCGCCTCGGGCGTGGCGCCGGCGAAGTCGGCCTCGAGCTGGCGGGCGATGAACTCGGCCTCGCGCCGGGCGTCGGCCGCGCGCAGGTTGGCGGCCTTCTGCATGCGCTCGTAGACCTCGAGCGACAAGAGCGCCACCAGGATCTTGCGGCGCTCCTCGGGCTTGCCCTTGAGGAAGGCGTCGAACTGCCCCTGCGGCAGCACCACCGCGCGGGTGAAGGCGTCGTAGTCGAGTCCAACGATGCGCTGCACCTGCGACTCGACCTCGGCGGCGCGGTCGGCCAGCGGCTCGGGGCCGCCCGGGCCGAGGCGCTCGAGCCGCACCTGGGCCGTGCCCCGCACACGCACCGTGCGGGCCACCCGGTAGCGCGCGGCCCCCACCTCGAACTCGAGGCTCACGCTCAGGCGCTCGGCCCCGTGGGCGATGAGCTGCTTGTACTCGCGCCCCACGCGGGGGACCTGGCCGAAGAGCGCGAAGGTGAGCGCGTCGATGAGCGAGGACTTGCCGGCCCCGGTGGGGCCGGTGATGGCGAACAGGTCGAGGCCGTCGAACTCGAGCACGGCCTTCTCGCGGAAGGACGTCAGCCCCTCGACCGCGAGCCGCACCGGCCTCACCGGTGGGCCTCCTCGTAGACGTCCTGGAACAGCTTCAGCAGCTCCGGGTCGGGCTCGTTCTGGTTGCGCTTGCGGTAGAAGGCCGTGAAGAGGTCGGGCGGCGCCAGGGCGCGCGCGCCGCCGGCCGGCTGCTCCCAGACCTTGCGCTCGTAGGCCAGGGCCACGTCGATGGCCCGGGGCAGCGCCTCCTTGACCTGCTCGGCCACGCCCGGCACGTGCCCCTCGGTGCTCACGCGCACCCGCAGCCAGTCCTCGGGGTACCGCCGGCCGTCGGCGAGCACCGCCTCGAGCGGGCCCTCGATCTCGCGCAGCCGGCGTCCGGCCGTGAGCGGCACCCACTCGACCTCGGCCGGCTGCCCGGGCTTCAGGTCGGCCACCAGCACGCGCTTGTCCTGCTCCTTCTCGCCGAAGTCGAGCTCGAGCAGCGAGCCCGGGTAGAAGGCCCGCGTGGGGGCGGCGATCTCCTGGGGGCGGTGCAGGTGTCCCAGGGCCACGAGCTGGAAGGCCGCGGGCAGTTGCTGGGCCGCGAGGCCGTAGGCCTTGCCCAGGTGCAGCGCTCGCTCGCCCGTGCCCACCCGCGCCCCGTCGATGAGCAGGTGCGCCAGCAGCACGCTCGGCCGAGCGGGCGAGAGGTCGCGCGCCAGCACCTGCAGGATCTGCATGACGCGCTCGGCGTAGGCCGTGTACCACTGGTCCTCGGGGCCCATGAGCTGGCAGGCGTCCACCACCTTGCGCTCGGGGACGAAGGGCAGCACCGCCACGTCGGCCTCTTCGCTCCCGTCCCGGCTGTGGACGCGCACCACGCCGCCCTGGGAGGCGGGCCGCACCTCGGCCCGGACGTGGAGGCGCAGGCTCTCGAGCAGGGCCGAGAGGGCCGCGAGCTTGCGCGGGTGGTCGTGGTTGCCGGCGATCAGCACGCAGGCGATGCGGTGGGGCAGCAGGCGCGCGAGGAAGTCGTAGACCAGCCGCTCGGCCTCGGGGGGCGGGGCGGGGGAGTCGAAGACGTCGCCGCCCACCAGCACCACGTCGACGCGCCGGTCGACCGCGATGCCCAGGACCTCGTCGAGCGCCCGGGCGTATTCGTCGAGGCGTGACTGGCCGCGCAGGGGCTTGCCGACGTGCCAGTCGGCCGTGTGGAGGAAGCGCATCAGGGGTGGGCTCCGCGGCGTACTGCCCGGGCCTCTCGCCGGGGTACTGCTCGGGCTTGTGGCCGGGGTACTGCCCCGGCAGATCCTTCGCTCCCGGCTCGGCGGTGTCGCTCAGGATGACGAAAGGGGCGGGCCAGGCGGTGTCGCTCAGGATGACGGAAGGGGCGGGCCAGGCGGTGTCGCTCAGGATGACGGCGCATGGTCGGGCGGCGCGCCGTCACTCGGTGAAGCCCTTGAACACGTCGGCCTCGCTGGCCGGGGCGGCCGCTTCGGACTGGCGCGTGGCCCAGGCCGGGAAGGGGAAGCGCACCAGCAGCGGCGTGGGGATCTCGGGCTGCTGCACGATCATCGTGCCGGGCTTGAGGATGCCGGCCCGGCCGCGCGCCGCGGCGGGCAGGAAGCCGTACTCGGAGCGCTCGGCCTCGGCCTGGTCGAGGCGGCCCACCACGCGCAGGGCCGCGTTCGAGACGATGCGCCCCTCGACCTCGCTGGCCGTCTGCTGGGCGCCCACCAGCACGATGCCGAGGCTGCGGCCGCGCTCGGAGACGTCCACCAGCACCTCCTTGATGGGGCTGCTGCCCTCGCGCGGGGCGTACTTGTTGAGCTCGTCGAGCACCACGAAGACCAGCGGCCGGGCGGTGCCGAGCGACTCCTTGTCCTCGAACATGCGCTTGAGCAGCGCGCCCACCACGAAGCGCTGGGCGCGCTGGTGCAGGGCGTGGATGTCGACCACGGTGAGCTGGCGGCGGCGCCAGTCGAGGCGGTGCTGGTCGCGCCGGCCCACGTCGCGCCCGCGCACCAGGTGGCCCACCCGCGCGGCCGCGCCGCG
>JBDIBD010000650.1:0-2639 GCA_039812725.1 Vicinamibacteria bacterium
CCCGGCCAGCGTGGCGGTGCGCAGCAGCGGCACGTCGCCGCTCAGCACCAGCACCGTGCCGCTCTCGGGCAGCTCCGGCCGCGCCACCAGCAGGGCGTGGCCGGTGCCGAGCTGCGGCTCCTGGCGCACGAAGCGCAGGCTGCGCCCGCCGAAGGCCTGCTCGACGGCCTCGGCCTGGTGGCCCACCACCGCGACGGTGGCGCGCGGCTCGAGCGGATGGAGGGCGCGCAGCACGTGCTCGAGCAGCGGCAGGCCGGCGGCGGGCTGCAGGACCTTGGCGGTGCTGCTCTTCAGGCGCGTGCCCTTGCCGGCCGCCAGGATCACGGCCACGGGGCGTGAGTCGGACATCGCGCCCATTCTAACCGGCGGCCCGCGCCGGGAGTGAATCCCGGCGCTCCCGGTGGCGGGGCGGCCCCGCGTATGATGCCGGCCGGAGGCCCGCGTGGACGACCCGTTGCTGCGTTTGCGTCCCGAGTTCCCGATCCTCGAGCGCTCGACCTACCTGGTCTCGCACTCGCTCGGGGCCATGCCCAGGAGAGCCCAGGACCACCTGCGCGAGTACACCGACACCTGGGGCGCACGTGGCGTGCGGGCCTGGGCCGAGGGCTGGTGGCGCATGCCCGTGGCGGTCGGCGACCAGGTCGGCGCCCTGATCGGCGCGCCGCCCGGCAGCGTGGTCATGCACCAGAACGTCTCGATCTGCCAGTCGCTGATCGCCTCCTGCTTCGACTTCTCGGGCCGCCGCAACAAGGTGGTCTACGAGGACCTCAACTTCCCCTCGGTGATGTACGTCTACGAGGCCCTGCGCGCCCGGGGCGCGCGGGTCGAGATGGTGCCGAGCCCCGACGGCATCCACGTGCCGCTCGAGCGCATGCTCCAGGCCATCGACGACCAGACCCTGCTGGTGCCGCTCTCGCACGTGGTCTTCCGCAGCGGCTTCATCCAGGACGTGGCCGCGGTCACGCGCCGGGCCCACGAGGTGGGCGCGCTGGTGGTGGCCGACCTGTACCAGTCGGCCGGCTGCGTGCCGGTCGACGTGGCCGGCTGGGACGTGGACTTCGCCACGGGCGGCTCGGTCAAGTGGCTGTGCGGCGGGCCCGGGGCCGGCTACCTCTACGTGGCCCCGCGGCTGTGGTCGAGCCTCTCGCCGCAGGTCACCGGCTGGATGGCCCACGCCCGGCCCTTCGCCTTCGAGGCCGGGCCGATCGACTACGCCGCGGACGCCACGCGCTTCCTGCACGGCTCGCCCTCCATCCCGGCCCTGTACGCCGCCCGGGCCGGCTACGAGCTGGTGGCGGCGGCGGGCCTGCCGGCCGTCCGCGCGAAGTCGCTCCGCCAGGGGCAGCTGGTGTGGGAGCTGGCGCTGGAGCGCGGGCTGCGGCCGCACGCGCCGCCCGACCCCCAACAGCGCAGCGGCATGCTGATCCTGGAGGTGCCGCACGGCGAGGCCGTCACCCGTGAGCTGCTGCGGCGCGAGATCGTGGTGGACTACCGGCCGGGCGCCGGCATCCGCGTGTCGCCGCACTTCTACACCAGCGACGACGAGCTGCGCCACTGCCTCGACCAGATCCGGGAGATCCTGGACGCCGGGACCTGGCGAGGCCACGAGGCGGCGGGAGGGACGGGCTTCTGATCGGCGTGGTGCTGGGGCCACAGGGCTCTGGACCGGAGTGGCTCCGCGGCCACAGCTGTGGTCGGCCAGCCATGGGTGGTAGCCCTAAGTCGTTGACCCGAAGCGATAGAGCGCTCGGCACGGGGCTTGCTTTTGGATAACCGCAAGGAACCCGTATGTCCTCCCGATTCACCCTGAAACGCACCGTGCACGTGGAGGGCGTGGGACTCCACACGGGCCGCCACGTGCGGCTGAACCTGGCGCCGGCACAGGCGGGCAGCGGCTTGCGGTTTTTCCGCAGCGACCTGGGGCGCGAGATCCCGGCCCGGGTCGAGAGCCTCTCGCGTCTCGACCACGCCACACGGCTCTCCTCCGGCGAGGCCAGCGTCGAGACCGTCGAGCACCTCCTGTCGGCGCTCTATGCGCTGGGAGTGGACGATGCCCGCATCGAGCTCGACGGGCCCGAGGTGCCGATCCTGGACGGCAGCGCCTCGCCCTTCGTCGATCTCGTGCTCGAGGCTGGCCTGCGGTCCCTGCCGGTGCCGCGCTGCTTCCTCGAGATCGTCAGCCCGGTCGAGGTGCGCCGGGGCGACAAGTGGATGCGCGTCTCGCCGGCCCCCGAGCTGCGCCTGAGCTACAGCATCAGCTTCGACCACCCGGCCCTGCGCCAGCAGTCGGCCAGCTTCAGCCTGTCGCCCGAGGTCTTCGCCAGCCAGATCGCGCCGGCCCGCACCTTCGGCTTCCTGCGCGAGGTCGAGGCCCTGCGCCGCAGCGGGCTGGCGCGCGGCGGCACGCTCGACAACGCCCTGGTCTTCGGGGACGAGGGCGCCCTCACGCCGCTGCGCTTCGAGGACGAGTGCGTGCGCCACAAGATCCTCGACGCGATCGGCGACCTGGCCCTGCTGGGCCTGCCGCTGCGCGGCCACGTCGAGGCTCACCGGGCCGGGCACGCCCTGCACGCCGCCCTGGCCCAGGCCGTCATCGCCGCGCCCCACGCCTACCGCGTGGTGGCCGCCGCCCCGCGCCC
>JBDIBD010000651.1:0-2637 GCA_039812725.1 Vicinamibacteria bacterium
GCCTTCACGGCCTGGCTCGGCCGGCGGCCCGGCTCCACGGGCGAGCGGGGGGCGCTGCGGGAGGCCGCCGCCTGGAGCGCCGCGGCCTGGGGCAGCGTGGCCCTGGTCAGCCTCGCCCTGCGGCTGCTGCGCGGCGGGGCTTGACAGGCGGGTGTTTCATCCGTATGTTTAAACCGTACGGTTGATTAAAACATGAACGCCGCCCTGGCCGCGCGCGCCCGCCGCCCCCACGACCCCGACGCCACCCGCGAGGCCCTGCTGGCCGCCGGCACCGAGCTGTTCGCCGAGCAGGGCTTCGACGCCGTCACGGTGGAGGCCATCGCCGAGCGGGCCCAGGCCAACAAGGCCCTGATCAGCTACCACTTCGGCGGCAAGGCCGGTCTCTACTCGGCCATCCTGGGCGCCACCTTCGGCAGCCTGGACGAGGACCTGCGGGCCCTGCGCGAGAGCGAGCTTCCGGCCGAGGCGGCCCTGCGCGAGTTCGTGCGCGTGATGGGCGCGCTGGTGGCGCGCCGCCCGGCCCTGCCGCGCATGATCCTGCGCGAGGTGCTCTCGGGCGGCCAGCGCCTGGCCGACCGCGACCTGCCGCACTTCCTGGCCATCTTCGGCACGGTGCGCGCCATCGTCGAGCGCGGCGTGCGCACGCGCCGCTTCCGCAAGGTCGACCCGACCATGACCCACATCGGGCTGATCGGCAGCCTGATGTTCTTCTTCTCCACCGAGCGCTTCCGGCGCGAGAAGCTGGCCCGCGCCGGGCTGCCGGCCGTCGTCCCGCCGCCCCAGGCGTACCTGGACCACATCGCCGAGCTGATGGTGCGCGGCCTGGCCTCGGGCCGGGCCCGTCCCGGGAGGTAGCATGCGCCGCTCCGTTCTCTTCCTGCCGCTCCTGTTCCTGGCCTGCGGCCGGGCCCAGGACCCGGGCGTGCTGGTGGCGGCCGGCCACGTGGAGGCCACCGACGTGCGCGTGGCGGCCAAGGTGGGCGGGCGCCTCGAGGCCTTCCCCGTGCGCGAGGGCGACCGGGTCACGCGCGGCCAGGAGCTGGCCCGCGTCGAGACGGTCGACCTGCAGCTGGCCCTGCAGCAGGCCCGCGCCGAGCGCGAGCTGGCCGGGGCCGACCTGCGCCTCAAGCTGACCGGCGCGCGCCCCGAGGACATCGCCGAGGTCGAGGCCAACCTGCGCAGCGTGGAGGCCGACCTGGGGGCCGCGGAGCGCGACCTCCTGCGCATGCAGGGGCTGCTCGACAAGGGCTCGGGGACCCAGAAGTCGAAGGACGACGCCCAGGCCCGCCGCGACGCCCTGCGCGGCCGCCGCGACGCCCTGCAGCAGGCCCTGGCCCGCCTGCGGGCCGGCTTCCGCAGCGAGGAGAAGGACGGCGCCCGGGCGCGGGTGGCCGCCAGCGAGGCCCGCATCGCCCAGCTCGAGCAGCAGGTCAAGGACGCCTCCGTGACCAGCCCGCTCGACGGCCTCGTGACCGAGAAGCTCAGCGAGGCCGGCGAGATGGTGCCGGCCGGCACGCCGCTGCTGGTGATCACCGACCTCGGCGACACCTGGCTGACCGTGTACGTGGCGGAGCCCGACCTCGGCCGGGTGCGGCTGGGCCAGGCCGCCGAGGTCCGCACCGACGGCGGCGAGACGCGCGCCGGAAAGGTCACGTTCATCGCCTCGCAGGCCGAGTTCACCCCCAAGAACGTCCAGACCCGCGACGAGCGCGTCAAGCTGGTCTTCAAGGTGAAGATCGGCCTCGAGAACCGCGACGGGCTGTTCAAGCCCGGCATGCCGGCCGAGGCGCGCCTGCAGACCGGGCCGGCCGGGGGCGCGAAGTGAGCGACGCCCTGGTGCGGGCCGAGGGGCTGGTGCGGCGCTACGGCGCCGTGACCGCCGTCGACGGCCTGACCTTCGAGGTGCGGCGCGGCGAGATGTTCGGCCTGATCGGCCCGGACGGGGCCGGCAAGACCACCACCCTGCGCATGGTGCTGGGGCTGCTGCGCCCGGACACCGGCAGCCTGACCACCTGCGGCCTCGAACCCGTGCGCCAGTCGGCCGAGCTGTCGCGCCACGTGGGCTACCTGTCGCAGCGCTTCTCGCTCTACGGCGACCTGACCGTGGACGAGAACGTGGCCTTCTTCGCCGACGTGCACGGGGTCAAGGGCTGGCGCCCGCGGCGCGACGAGCTGCTCGAGCTGCTGCGCATGGCGCCCTTCCGCGATCGCCTGGCCGATCGGCTCTCGGGCGGCATGAAGCAGAAGCTGGCGCTGGCCTGCACGCTGATCCACACCCCCGAGCTGCTGGTGCTGGACGAGCCCACCACCGGCGTCGACCCGGTCTCGCGGCGCGACTTCTGGCGCATCCTGGCGCGCCTGCAGCGCGAGGGGCTGACCATCCTGGTCACGACACCCTACCTCGACGAGGCCGAGCGCTGCCGGCGGGTGGCGCTGATGGACCGCGGGCGCCTGCTGATGATGGACGCGCCCGACGTGCTGCGGCGCAGCGCCGCGGGCGCCCTGGTCGAGCTGATCGCGCGCCCCAAGCGCGCCGCGCTCGACTGGCTGCAGGCGCGCCCCGAGACGAGCGACGTGCAGGTCTTCGGCGAGCGGCTGCACGTGACCCTGGCCGCCGTGCCGGCCGGCGAGGCCGCG
>JBDIBD010000652.1:0-2626 GCA_039812725.1 Vicinamibacteria bacterium
CGGCCGGGCACGGCGTCGCCGGCCTGAAAGCCGCCATGGACCTGGCCGGCCTGCGCGGCGGCGGCGTGCGCTCGCCGCTGTTGCCGGTGGGCGAAGCCGGGCGGCGGGAGATCGCCGCCCGGCTCGCCGAACTGGGTCCTACTGGACCTTGATCTCGTCGGCCTCGACCTGACAGGCGTTCGGCGCGCCTCCCAGGCCCTGGCCGCTGACGTGCACCCGCCAGCCCACCTGTAGCTGTTCGGGCGTGTAGCTCGCGTTGCCCTTGCGGATGCGGGTCGCTGACGAGAGCAGGCAGATGAAGTCGCCCTGGCCCTGCTGGGAGACCGTGATGCTGCCGCCCCCGCGGCTGGCGGCCGCCAGGGAGGTGATCTGGCCCTCGACCTGCGTGTTTGGGCCGGTCGGACAGGCCGCCGGCGTCGGCCTGGGCGTCGGCGTGGGCGCCGGGTCGGTGCTGCCCTGCAGGATGATCTCCTGCGCCAGCACCGCCTGGCGGGTGCCCGCGGCGGGCAGCCAGGTGCCCTTGACGTGCACCTGCCGGCCCACGCTCACGTCCGTGACGCTCCGCCCGCGGTTGCCCTCGCGGATGGCGGTCTCGCCGGGACGGGCCACGACCTCGTAGCCGTGGATCCGGAAACGGCTGTCGCCGGCCGGGTCGAGCGCCAGCACGGCCTCGACCGCGCCCTCGATCTCGACGTCGCCGTGCCCGATGCCGTTGCGCTTCTCCTCCACGAGCGTGACGGTCGAGCCCGCCAGCTCGACCACGACCGTGATCTCCTGGTTGGGAGCCACCTCGGTGAAGGCCAGCGTCCCGAGCACCGTCCCGTCGAGGGTGAACTGCAGCGTGAAGCCGCCGCTGGGCAGGCCGCGCAGCGTGAACGAGCCGTCGGGGGCCACCACGGCCGTGATGGCCGGGTTCTCGACCACGCTCACCATCAGCTGACCCGTGACGGCGTAGGTGGTGGCCCCGGAGGAGGCGCCGGTGGGCGCGCCGAGCAGAGTTCCGGTCAACACCACGCCCGAGCCGCCGGCGGCCGCCGACGGCGCGGCCGGGCCGCCGCCGCCACAGGCGCTCAGGACGGCCAGCGCCGCCGCGAGCAGGCCGATGCTCAGGCCCTTGGACATCTGGATCGGGAACATGCCACCTCCGTGCGGTCCCCTGCAGGTGGGAGTGGGGACGCGGTCACTGTTCGGACACTCCCAACGTACTCCCGCCGGGGAGGGCGGGACGTGCCGGGGGTCACGCTCCCGGGGTGAGCCCCGTCACCCGAAGGTGAAAGGACGTGAGCGGGCCGCGGGCCCGCTGCCGGGCTCAGCCGCGCTCGGTGACGATCAGCAGGAAGTCGGTCAGGCCCAGCCGGAACTCGGCCTGGTCGGAGAGCTCGCGCGCGTCCACCCGCGCGCGGCCCACGAACGAGCCGTTGCGGCTGCCCAGGTCGCGCAGCACCACGCGCTCGCCGTAGCACTCGAGGGCCGCGTGCTGGCGCGAGACCTCGGGGTCGGGGACGGTCAGGTCGGCGGGCCCGCCCTCGCGCCCGATCACCAGCCGCGGCCCGTCGAGCACGCGCACCTGGCCCCGGCGCGGCCCGCTCATGACCGCCACCGAGACGCGCCCGTCGCGCGGCAGCGACAGCACGGGCGGCGTCGGGCGCGGCGTCAGCAGGCTGCCGGGAGCGGGCACGGTGGCGGGGTCGAAGGGCACCGTCTGGTCGCCCACCGGCGAGGCCGCGCGCGAGTCGCGCAGCACCACCCGCCGGCCGCAGCTCGGGCAGGCCAGCGACGAGGTGAGCTCGTCCTCGGGGGCCTCGAACGGCTTGCCGCAGGACGGGCAGTGGACGATCACGCCGGGATGATAGGCCAAAGCCGGGCCGTCAGGCTGGCAGGTCGATCACGAAGACCGCGCCGCGCGGCGGGTTGTCCTCCACCCGCAGGCTGCCGTGGTGCTCCTGCACGATGCGGCTGACGATCGCCAGGCCCAGCCCGCTGCCGCGCTTCTTGGTCGAGAAGTGCGGCTCGAACAGGCGCTCGCGGTCCTCGGCCGGCACCCCGGGGCCGTCGTCGGCCACGCGCAGCGAGACCACCCCGCGGGCCGCCTCCAGCCGCGTCTCGACCGTCACCGTGCCGCGCCGCTCGACGGCCTCGATGGCGTTGTCGACCAGGTTGATGACGGCCCGCTTGAGCTGGTCCGAGTCGAGCAGCAGCGGCGGCAGGCCGGGGGCCAGCCGCCGCTCGAGGCGCACCTCCGGGAACAGCCCCTCGTAGAGCGAGAGGGCCTGCTCGAGCACGGCCTCGAGGGCGGTGGGCGCGAGGTTGGCGGCCGGCAGGCGCGCGTACTGGGCGAACTCGTCCACCAGGTTCTTGAGCGCCTCGACCTCCTGCACGATGGCGCCCGTGCACTCGTCCACCACCCGGTCGAGGTCGGGGGCCGCGCGCAGGTGGGCCTTGCGGATGCGCTGGGCCGAGAGCTGGATGGGCGTGAGCGGGTTCTTGATCTCGTGGGCCAGCTTGCGCGCCACCTCGCCCCAGGCGGCCACCTTCTGGGCGCGCATGAGCGGGGTCAGGTCGTCGAGCACCAGCAGGGCCCCGCCGCCCGGCGCCGGGCCCAGCGGCAGGGCGGTCACGGCCAGGT
>JBDIBD010000653.1:0-2620 GCA_039812725.1 Vicinamibacteria bacterium
CCGGGCCTCGACGCGCAGGCGCGCCTCCGCCAGCACGGACTCCAGCCGCGCGTCGACCTGGGCGGCGGGCTGCCGCAGCGCCGGGTATCCCAGCAGCCGGCAGACCTCGTCGCGCTCCAGCGTCACCTGCAGCGGCAGGGGCCGGCTCACGCCGCCCCCACGGCCCGCGCCAGCGCGGCCACGAAGCGCGGGTCGGTCCCGCAGCAGCCACCCAGGGCCGCCGCCCGCGCGGAGAGCGGCGCGAGGTCGCGCGCGAAGTCCTCCGGCGGCTGCGCGTAGCGCCAGCCCCCGTCGACCGCCTCGGGCTGGCCGGCGTTGGGCTGGAAGACCAGGCGCACCTCGGGCAGCTCGTCCAGGGCCTGGCGGGCCACGACGGCCATGTCGGCGCTGGTGATCGAGCAGTTGAGACCGCAGGCCGACGCGCCCGCCTCGTGCAGGGCCCGCAGCGCCTTCACGGCGGGGTCGCCCATGAGCGTGAAGAAGCCGCGCGGGCGGCGCTCGACCGTGAGCGAGACCAGCACCGGCAGCCCCGGGGCAGCGAGCCGCGCGGCCGCGAGCGCCACGCGCGCCTCGCGCAGGTCCGAGAGCGTCTCGACGTGCAGGCCGTCGGCCCCGGCCTGCGCCAGCGCGCGCGCCTGCCGCTCGAAGCCGCGCCGCCACTCGTCCGGTTCGCCCTTCCCGACGGGCGGCAGGTACTCGCCCGTGGGGCCGAGGTCGCCGATCACGTAGGCCGCCCCGGCGGCGCGGGCGGCGGCCACCGCCGCCGCGTTCAGCTCCTCGCAGCGCGACTCGAGCCCGTGACGCGCCAGTCGCGCGGGGTGGCCGCCGAAGCTGTTGGTCTGCACGGCCTCCGCCCCGGCCTCGACGTAGGCCCGGTGGACCGCGGTCACGTCCGCCGCCCGCTCGACGTTCCAGGGCTCTGGCGCAGCGCCGCTCGCCAGGCCGCGAGCCAGCAGCATCGTGCCGAGCCCGCCGTCGAGCCGCAGGCAGGGCCCGCGCGCCAGCCGCTCCGCCAGCGTCACGCCGTCAGCTCCAGGGCGACCCGCGCGGCCCCCAGCGCGTTCTCGGCCCAGGCCGCCCCGATCTCGCGGGCCCAGGCGGCGCTGGTCGGCGCCCCGCCCACCAGCACGGCCGGCGGGCGCTCGAAGCCGGCTGCGGTCACGGCCCGCACCAGCTCGCGCTGAGCCTGCATGGTGGTGATGAGCAGGGCCGAGGCCGCCACGATCCGGGCGCCGGTCTCGCGGGCTCGCGCCACGAAGGCCTCGACCGGCACGTCCGTGCCCAGGTCGTGCACCTCGAAGCCGTGGGCCGCGAGCAGCACGCCCACCAGCCCCTTGCCGATGTCGTGCAGGTCGCCGGCCACGGTGCCGATCACCACCGCGCCCCGGCGGCTCGGGCCCGTCCTGCCGCGCAGGGCCGGCAGCAGCACGCCCATGGCGGCCTTCATGGCCTCGGCCCCCTGCACCAGCTCGGGCAGGAAATAGTCGCCGGCCTCCCACAGCTCGCCCACGCGCCGCAGGCCGGCCGCGAAGCCCTGCTCGACCGCCGCCACCAGGTCGGCGTCCGAGTCCACGGCGGCGCGGGCCAGCCGCTCCGCGGCCTGCGCGTCGCCCTGCACCACCGCCTCGCACATCGCCGCCGGGTCGGGCAACACGGGACCTCCGCCGTGCGCGCAGTGTACGCCGGCCCGGGTATCATGCGCGCGAAGCGAGGGCGCCCATGTTCCAGACCCAGATCCTCGTGCGCTTCGGCGACCTCGACCCGGCCGGGATCGCCTACTACCCGAACCTGGTCAACTACCTGCACGAGGCCTTCGAGGACTTCTTCCGCGGCCACGTGGGGCGACCCTACCCGGAGCTCTACCGCGAGGGGCTGGGCTTCCCCACCGTCAAGCTGGAGGTCGAGTACCACCGGCCGGTGCAGTACGGCGACCACGTCGACGTGGCCGTGGTGGTCGAGCACGTCGGCCGCTCGTCGGTGCGGCTGCGCTACGAGGCCAGCGTGCAGGGGCGGCCGGTCTTCACGGGCCGCAACGTGGTGGTGACCGTCAACCTGAAGACCTTCGAGACGCTGCCCGTGCCGGACTGGCTGCGGGAGCGGCTGGAGGCCGCCCGGGGCTAGAACAGCTTGACGTCCATGTTCTCGGCGGCGATGTCGGTCAGGTCGACGATGGCGGCGGCGTTGACGCCGATGGCGATGGCGATGGCCTCGCCGATCTCCTCGCGGGTGGCGCCGAACTTCTGGGCCTTCTTGATGTGGCCCTCCAGGCAGCCCTGGCACTTGGCCGCCAGGCTGGCGGCGATGGCCACCAGCTCCTTGGTCTTGCGGTCGAGGGCCGTGTTGGGCCTGTAGGTCTCCTTGTAGAACTGGAAGTAGACCTCGCGGAAGCGCGGCGGCACCATCGAGTACGAGCCGCTCTGCTCGGCCGTCTTGGGCGCCCCGTTGTCGTCCTCGGGGAACGGCTGGTGGGTCTTCTTTTCGCTCACCGCTGGCTCCACTTCCATCACGACCACGCGTGCCCTTTCGGCTCCCATGACGACCGCCTCTCCAGGCCCCCTGGAACGTCCTGCGCCGCGCCGGCGGGCGCGCCGTGGGCCAGGCCCACCGGGCCCGCCACGCG
>JBDIBD010000654.1:0-2617 GCA_039812725.1 Vicinamibacteria bacterium
CACGGTCGAGGGGCGCGGCGGCGCCGGCAGGAGCCAGAGCTGGCCGTTTGCGCGAGCGGAGCGCGGCGCGCGGGTGGCCGCACGGGAGTGCGGCCACGAGGTGGGCCGCAGGTGAAGCGAGCGACTCAGCGAGGGCGCCGAGGCCCTGCCGACCTGGCCAGGGCCTCGGCCACCACGCGGTACGTGCCGCCGGTGTCCGAGCTGGGGCGAGAGCTACAGCCAGGAGCCGGGCGCGGTGGAGCGGATAACGGCACTTATGGTGCCGGCGCGCTTGGTGACGCGAGCCGGTCGGGCCACTTCCTTAGACGCGCCGGCGAACAGCAGCCGCCGGCCCGGCGCTTGCGTGTGGGGCCGACGCGCGTGCGGCTGGCGCGGCCGCACGCGCGTGACCGAGGCCGGTCTGTGGCAAGCGCCGGGCCGATGAGCGGCTGCTGACCATAGGTGCCGTTATCGGGCGCGGCAGCGCGAACTCCAACGCGCCTTGTACGAGCTACAGCAACAGCCACGGCCGGAAGCCGTCCACCGGCGGACTCAGTCGATGATCGCGCGGTGGCGCGGGCCGTGCTGCCGTCCGGGCCGACGAGCACGGCCCGTGACGCCGCGCGCACCTCTTTGAGGGTCAGGCGCGGCGTGCGAGCGGGTGCGACGCGTGCTGGCCGGCGTGGCTGGGGAGGCACGCGGCGTGCCCGCGAAGCCCGGCGCGGCCCAGGGGGCCGTACTGCCCGTCCTACTGTTTGAAGTCCTCGAAGAAGGTCTTGTCGAGCTCGTAGGCTCTGCGTGGTGTGAGTCCGAGCTCGAGCTTCTCGAACATGTCGATCAGCTTCTCGCCGTCGACCAGCTCGATGGGAGGGACGCCGTCGCGCACGGCCTCGCGGCGGGCTTCGGCGGTGAAGGTGCCGGTGGTGAGGATGATGCCCTTGTCGGCGCGTCCGGCCATGGCGCCTCTGAAGTCGCGGACCTGAGCCGGGACGACGGCGCCGCTGTAGCGCTTGCACTGGAAGAGGACGCTGAAGCTGACGAAGGGATTGACCTCGACCACGCCGTTGCCGTCGATGCCGCCGTCGCCCGATCGTCCTGTGACGGTGACGTGCTGGAAGCCGGATTCTCGGAGCAGGCGCTGGCACAGGCGCTCGAAGCCGGCCGGGGGGAGTGTCTTGAGCAGGTCCAGGAGGGCCTCGCGGTGGCTGGTCGGTCCCTGTGCCGCGACGGCGGCTTCTGGGGAGGAGTCTTCGAGTCCCTCCTCGGTCTCGGGGCCTTTCGGGCGCGCCTTGCGCTCGGCAGCGAAGAGCTTGTGGACGTCCTTGAAGAGCTGAAGTGCCGCGGGCTGGGGGAGGGTGGTGGCGCGGCCCTTCTCGGTCAGGCTCCAGACGCCTCGCCGGGATGAGTCCAGCAGGCCGGCGCGGGTGAGGTAGAACCGGGCCCAGGCGACCTGATTGTCGAAGCGGGAGGTGCCGCTTGGCAGCTGCTCGGTCTGCTCCCCTTCGGTGATGGCCAGGCGGGAGGCGACCATGCCGCGGACTTCCTCGGGGCTGGCTGAGCCGCCGAGCTCTTTCAGCACGTCGAGGACGGGCCCGAAGTAGCGAACGAAGCGGGGTCCCTTGCTCTCAGCCCTGCTCACGCTTCTCCTCCTCCGCTCTGGCTCGCGGCGCTCACGGTGGCCCGGTTAGGCGGACGGGCTCTGTGCGGCTCTTTGCCCACGCTGCTGCTGCTTCTCCTGGCGATGGCTGACCATGCCGTCGAGGATCTGCAGCAGGATCTTCTGGTCGCCCTTGGGGAGGTCCTGGACGAGCTGCAGGCGCTGGAGGAGCTTCCGCTTGGCGCGCTGGCCGGGGGCGGGGGCCTTTTCGTCCAGGAGGATCTCGTCGGTCGAGGCGCCGAGGGCCTTGGCGATGCGGACGATCTGGTGGACGGTGACGCCCCTGGCGCCGCGCTCGATGGCCGAGAGATTGGGCTGGGTCATGTCCAGGCGCTGGCCGAGCTGGACCTGGGTCAAGCCGCGCTCGAGGCGCAGGGTCTTGATGCGCTCGCCGATGTCCTTGTTTGAGACGGCGACCTTCCTGGGCGGTGCTGGCACCGGTGCTGCCTCCTCTTGGCGGGCGGAGTATAGGAGTGCCATCGCGAGCTACCCGAGATTTCCCTTGAAGGATAGGACCGTCATGATATATTTCCTGGCGACTTCGGAATGGGCGGAAAAACCGCAGATACCTCTTGACAGGTTTTTCGGCCTGGGCGGTTTTTCGAGGGTCTGAGCAGAAAGCGGGCAGGACGGGCCGGCGGCGAGTCGATCTTGGCGGATGGCCGCCGCCGGCCCTGGCAGAGGAGAGGACGAGCCCCACCGCTGGCCGCACCCACCATAGCCCGACCTCCCCTCGCCAGTCGAGAGCCACGAGACGGTGGAGGTGGAGCGTGCTGCAGACCGACGATCTCTTCCTCGGGGGGTATGCGCTGGTGCGCGGCGGCGAGCTGGTGCGCGTCGAGCTGCGCGGGCTGCGAGGACGCCGGGTGGCGATCTTCACGATCGCCGGACCGGACGTGCTCCTGGCCGAGCGCGACTACTACCGCGGGACCACGGCGGTCGACTTGCGGCTGCTCAAGCTCCACATCCGACGGCTCAAGG
>JBDIBD010000655.1:0-2613 GCA_039812725.1 Vicinamibacteria bacterium
GGCGGTCCAGGCGGGGGCCACGCTGCGGCCCAGGAGCAGCTGCAGGACGGCCACGGCCGGCAGGCCGAGCGCGGGCCGCAGGAGCGGCGGCGGGGCCTCGCCCGCCCAGGCCCGCGAGGCCAGCGCCAGCGCCGTGGCCAGCGCCACGGCCGCGGTGAGGGCGTAGCGCGCGGGGTCGGGGGCCCCGCCCAGCAGCCAGGGGCCGGAGAACAGCGCCAGGCCGAGCAGGGCCGCGGCCAGGCCGCCCAGGCGCGCCGGCCCGCTAGTCGAAGCCATGCTTGCGCAGCCACAGCTCGAGGGTCAGCAGCGTCCAGAGCTGGTGGCCGCGGTCGACGCGGCCCGCGTCGTGGTCGCCCACCAGGCGCTCCAGCGCGCCCGGCCGCAGGCGCCGCGCCAGGCGCGCACCCGAGAGCAGCGTGTCGCCCACCATCGGCCGCAGGTCGCCGCGGAACCACTCGCCGATCGGCAGGCCGAAGCCGTGCTTGGGGCGGTCGAGGATGCCGGGCGGCAGCAGCGGCTCGACCGCCTTCTTGAGCGCCAGCTTGCCGCGCGCGCCGCGGCGCTTGAGGCCGTCGGGCAGCTGGGCGGCCAGCTCGAGCAGGTCGCGGTCGAGCAGCGGGCTGCGCCCCTCCAGCCCGTGCGCCATGGTCATGCGGTCCATCTTCGGCAGCAGGTCGTCGAGCAGGTACGTGCGCACGTTGAGGTAGAGCAGGCGCGACAGCAGCGTGGCGCGCGGGTGCACGTCGAGGGCCGCCCGGTAGCTGCTCAGCACCTGCCCGCGCTCGAGCCGCGGGAAGAGCGCCTCGAGCGTCTCGAGGTCGAAGAAGGAGTGCCAGCTGAAGATGCGCTCGAGCCGGTCGAGGGCCGACTTGGCCGCGAAGCGCCGCACCCGGCGCCAGAAGCTGTAGTGGGTCTCGCCGTGCGGGACGAGGCGCGCGGCCTGGCGCAGCCCGATCCGCATCAGGGCCGGCAGGCGCTCGGCCAGCAGCGCGGCCTGGAAGCGGTCGTAGCCGGCGAAGGCCTCGTCGCCCCCGTCGCCGTTCAGCACCACGGTGACGTGCCGGCGGGCCTCGCGCGCCACCAGGTAGGTGGGCAGCGCCGAGGAGTCGCCGAAGGGCTCGTCGTGGTGGAAGAGCAGCGTCTCGACCAGCCCGGCCGCGTCGGGGCGCACCACCGAGGCGTGGTGCTCGGTGCCCAGGTGGCGGGCCACGCGCTCGGCGTGCTGGCGCTCGTCGTAGAACTCGTGGCCCTCGAAGCCCACCACGAAGCTCTTCAGCCGCCCCGGCACCAGGCCCGTCATCAGGGCCGCGATGGCCGACGAGTCGACGCCGCCCGAGAGCAGCACGCCCAGCGGCACGTCGGCCACCAGGCGCTTGCGGATGGCCGCCGTCAGCGCTGCGCGCACGCGCTCGGCGGCCTCGTCCAGGCCCATCGGACGGACCTCGCGCGCCTCGGGGAAGCGCAGGTCCCAGTACGGGCGCGGCCGGCCGACCCCGCCCGCGTCGACCCGCAGCGTCGAGGCCGGCTCGAGCTTGCGGATGCCGCGGAACAGCGTGTGCGGGGTGGGCACGTAGCCGTAGGCCACGTACTCGGGCAGCCCGTCGGCGTCGAGCTCGGCCGGCACGCCGGCCGCCAGCAGGGCCTTGATCTCGGAGCCGAAGACGAAGCGCCGGGCGTCCGACCAGTAGTAGAGCGGCTTCTTGCCGAGCCGGTCGCGGGCCAGCAGCAGGCTGCGATCGCGGGCGTCCCAGACGGCCAGCGCGAACATGCCGTCGAGCTGGGCCACGGCCTGCGGGCCCTGCTCCTCGTAGAGGTGGGCGATCACCTCGGTGTCGCCCTGGGAGCGGAAGGCGTGCCGCCCCAGCAGCGGCTGGCGCAGCTCGCGGTAGTTGTAGATCTCGCCGTTGAGCAGCACCTGCACGCCGCCGTCCTCGTTGCCCATGGGCTGGTCGGCGGCGTGCGACAGGTCGATGATCGACAGGCGGCGGTGGGCCAGGCCGATGCCGGGGCCGGCCGTGGCGTCCTCGAAGTAGCCGTCGGCGTCGGGGCCGCGGTGGCGCAGGCTGTCGGCCATGCGCCGCAGCGTGGCGGCGCCCACCGGCGCGCCGTCGAAGGTCAGGACGCCCGCGATGCCACACATGGTCCGAGGGGATTATGGCCCGGCGGTCGCTCCCGAGCGGCGCGGCCCTCAGGCCCAGCCACGCAGCAGGTAGCCGGCCAGCTTGAGCCACTCGAGGAGCCGGTTGCGCGCGCGCCGGCCCGGGTCGCCGGCGTCGGGGACCGCCACCGGCAGCCACTCGACTCGGGGCGCGGCGCGGCGGGCGGTCCGCAGGGCCCGCAGCAGGTGCGAGCGCGAGGTCACCAGCGCCACGCGGCGCAGGCCGAAGCGGTCGAGCAGCGGCAGCGCCAGCAGCAGGTTCTCGCGCGTGCTGCGCGACTCGGTCTCGCACAGGACGCGCTCCGCGGGCACGCCGGCCGCGAGGGCGGAGCGGGCCAGGCTGAGGGCGCTGTCGCCGCCCACCATGCGCTGCGAGCCGGTCAGCACCAGGTAGCGCGCCTCGCCGGCCAGCACCAGCGCCACCGCGCGCTTGGTGCGCAGCTCGCCCACGTGGC
>JBDIBD010000656.1:0-2610 GCA_039812725.1 Vicinamibacteria bacterium
CGCGAAGGCGGCCGGCTCGACGGCGGCCGGGGGGGGCGCGGGCGGCTCGGCCGGGGCGGCGGCAGCCGAGCCGACGAACAGGGCCAGCACGAGCGCGGAGCGGAGGGCGGACGAGGCGGGCCAGAGCATGGCGCAAGGATAGCGCCGGTCGGCCGCGCCCGCGCCCTCCCCGTGTGAAGGCGGCTCCAGCTAGGCGGTCTGCGGTCCGCGCGTCACGTCGCGCACGAAGACCCAGGCGGTGGCGGTCACCTGGCTGTAGAACAAGGTCACGGTCACGTCGCGCGGGGCCATCTTGAAGTCGAAGCGGTACGGGAAGACCTCGTGCAGCGACTGGCGCGCCACCCCTTCGCGGAACTTGCCGGCGAACTCGCGCACGTTCGTGCAGGGGGCCACCTCGGTGAAGAAGTTCCGCCCGACGACCGCCTTCGGGTCGCGGCCGGTCAGCCCGGCCTCGTACTGGTTGAACTTCATGACGGTGCCCTCGGTCGAGAGCTGGATGGCCCCGAAGGGCAGCCGGTCGAGCTCCCGTTCCGGGAGGTGCTGGATCTCCTCCATGCGTGCCCTGCTGACGAAGCCGCCCTGGTCGTTCTGGTTCATGTCACCGGTTCCGAGGCTCGTTCGGCTGCCCGGGGCAGGCAGTCGCGCACCCTCGCCCAGCAGATTGATGGTTTGAATCAGTTTTGTCAAGTATAGGAATAATTATTGGATCCATAGGTTTCGGGAGCGCACGAAGCCCGGGCTCGCCACGGCCCGGCGGCCGGCCGCGTCCCCCGCGGAGGCGCGTTCCGGCCCGCTTGACGCGGGTCAAGTCGCGCGCGCGCCGGCCCGTGCGATGCTTCCACCGTGGCGCCCGGCCGGGCGCCGCCATCTCTGGGGGAAATCATGAACCACGCGCATCGCCCGACCCGCTGGGCCGGGCTGGGGCTGCTCCTCGCGGGAGCGGCGACTCTCGGGGCCGCGCCGTCCGGCGACAAGAGCGCCGCCTGCGTGGCCTGCCACGCCCAGAAGACGCCCGGCGTGGCGGCCCAGTGGCAGGCCTCCAAGCACGCCCGTGCCGGGATCGGCTGCCTGGAGTGCCACGTGGCCGAGGCCGGGGAGCCGGACGCCTTCCTGCACGAGGGACAGCTGATCGCCACGGTGGTCACGCCCAAGGACTGCGCCGACTGCCACGAGAGCGAGGCGGCCGAGTCGCAGGCCTCGCACCACGCCAAGGCGGCCCAGTTCATCGGCTCGCTCGACAACGTGATGGGCGAGGTCATCGAGGGGCCGCTGGCGGCCGCCAACGGCTGCCACCAGTGCCACGGCAGCACGCTGCGCTTCCTGACGGGCGCCCGGGGCGAGCTGGTCAAGGGCCCCTCGGGCGCGCCGGTCTACGACCCGGCCACCTGGCCCAACACGGGCATCGGCCGGGTCAACCTGGACGGCTCCAAGGGCAGCTGCACGGCCTGCCACTCGCGCCACACCTTCAGCGCGGCCATGGCCCGCCAGCCCGAGGTCTGCGGCAAGTGCCACATGGGCCCGGACCACCCGCAGAAGGAGATCTACGACGAGAGCAAGCACGGCATCGCCTACCGCACGCGCCTCGACGAGATGAACCTCAAGGCCGACAGCTGGGTGGTGGGCAAGGACTACTCGGCCGCGCCCACCTGCTCCACCTGCCACATGTCGGCCACGCCCAGCCAGCCCGTGACCCACGACGTGGGCGCGCGCATCTCCTGGACCCTGCGGCCCACCATCAGCAAGAAGCTCGAGAACTGGGAGAAGCGCCGCGGCGCCATGAAGGACGTCTGCGCCCAGTGTCACGCGAGCGCCTTCGTCGACAGCTTCTACACGACCTTCGACGGCACCGTGGACCTGTGGAACACCAAGTTCGGCCAGCCCGCCCAGGACGTCATGGCGGCCCTGCGCGCGGCCGGCAAGCTGACCCCCACGCCCTTCGACGAGCCGATCGAGTGGAGCTTCTACCGCCTCTGGCACCACGAGGGCCGGCGGGCGCGCATGGGCGCCTCGATGCAGGGCCCGGACTACACCCAGTGGCACGGCTTCTTCGAGGTGGCGGAGAACTTCTACTTCCGCTTCCTGCCGGAGGCCCGCGAGGCGGCCCACGGCGACGCCAAGGTGCTCGAGGCCATCAAGAAGGTGCAGGACATGGGCGAGCACGCCTGGCTCAAGGGCATGAGCCCCGAGGAGCGTGCCAAGATCGACCAGTTCTACAAGGAGCGCTACGGCACGCCCGTCTCGCAGTAGCCGCTCCGGGGTCCGCCGGCCGGCCCGCCCCGGGGCCGGCCGGGCGGCCTCTAGAAGCCGAGGCCCAGGCCCCAGCTGAACAGGCTCGCGGCGCCGCCCTGGCCCGAGACCCGCCACAGCACGCCCAGCGTGAGGTCGAGCCGCGCGATCGCCAGGTCGAGCTCCGGCCCGAGATAGGTGAGGCCAGGCTCGGTGCCGACCGGGCGGCCCCAGGTGCGCACCACCGAGGCCTTGACGCCGGCCCCGACCGATCCGTGGAAGTCCTCGTCCTCGGCCCTGACCCGGGCGCCCAGCCCCAGGCCCAGCCGGCCGCCGCCGGAGCCGGCCGCGGCCTCGAGCACGAAGCCCCGGGCGCAGCGCGCG
>JBDIBD010000657.1:0-2609 GCA_039812725.1 Vicinamibacteria bacterium
GACCGCCCCCGCCAGCCGCTCGAGCTCCGACCGCAGCGCCGCGAGGCCCGCGCCCGTGCGGGCCGAGACGCGCAGCACCGGGGCGCCCTCGAGGAACGAGCCCTGCACCAGCTCGCGCACCTCCAGCTCGGCCAGGGCCTGGCTGTCGGCGTCGGCCAGGTCGCACTTGGTCAGCGCCACGAGCCCCCGCCGCACGCCGAGCAGCCGGCAGATGTGGAAGTGCTCGCGGGTCTGGGGCATGACCGACTCGTCGGCCGCCACCACCAGCAGCACCGCGTCGAGGCCGTGGGCGCCGGCCAGCATGTTGCGCACGAAGCGCTCGTGCCCGGGGACGTCGACGAACGAGGCCACCCGCCCCTGGCCCAGGTCCAGGTGGGCGAAGCCCAGGTCGATGGTGATGCCGCGGCGCTTCTCCTCGGCCAGCCGGTCGGGGTCGGTGCCGGTCAGCGCCAGCACCAGGCTGCTCTTGCCGTGGTCGACGTGGCCGGCCGTGCCGACGATCAGCGCGCGCACGGCGCAAGTTGACCACAGCGCCGCCGGCCCGGCAACGACGGCCCGCTAGACCACGGCGCGGCGGCGGGACAGCTCGCGACGCAGGCGCGCGGCCTGCTTCGCGTAGCCCTCGCGCCCCATCAGCGCGTAGGCCGCCACCTTGCCGGCCTCCACCCCGGGCTGGTCGAAGGCGTCGATGCCGTAGAGCTCGCCCGAGAGCGCCGTCTGGAACTCGAACAGGTAGATCAGCTGGCCCAGCACGTGGGCCGAGAGGCGCGGCAGCCTGTACGTGAAGTTGGGCCGGCCCGCCCCGGTCAAGGCCACCTCGGTGCCGGTCTTCTCGGCCTGCAGCAGCCGTCCCAGCGAGCTGCCGCCCAGGTACCCCAGCGAGGCCAGGTCGCCGTGCAGGCGCGGCACGCGCACGTCCCTGCGGAAGGCCTCGACCTCCAGGAAGGTCACGACCTTGTCGTGCGGCCCCTCGACGTAGAGCTGCACCTGGGAGTGCTGGTCGGTGGCGCCCAGGGCCGTGACCGGCGTCTGGCCGGTCTCGACCAGGCGGCCGCGGCGGTTCAGGCGCTTGCCCAGGCTCTCGGCCCAGAGCTGGCGGTACCAGTCGGCCAGCGGCAGCAGGCGCTGGGCGTAGGGCATGAGCACCTGGATCGAGCGCCCGCGGCGGGTGGCCAGCTGGTGCAGCAGCACCGCCCCCACCACGCCCACGTTGCGCTCGGGCGGCGCGCCCCAGCAGTGGGACCGCATGGCCCGCGCGCCGGCCAGCAGCTCCTCGACGTCGAGGCCCAGGAAGGCGGCCGGGACCAGGCCCACGGGCGTCAGCACCGAGAAGCGCCCGCCCACGTTGGGCGGCACCGGCAGCGTGGGGATGCCCAGCCGCCCGGCCAGCGTCAGCAGGTCGCCCTTCTTCGGGTCGGTGACCGCGCTCCAGCGCCGCAGGTGGGCCGGGCCGAGGGCCTGCTCCATCCACTGCAGCAGCACCAGCAGGTTGGCCATGGTCTCGGCCGTGCTGCCCGACTTGGTGATGGCCACCACCGCCGCGCGCGCGGGGTCGAGGCCCGCCAGGCGCTGGTGCACGACCTCCGGGTCGACGTTGTCGAGGATCGCCAGCCGCCGCTTCCCCGCCGACAGCGCGCTCTCGAGGGCCAGGGCCCCGAGGGCCGAGCCGCCGATGCCGTCCACCACCAGCGTGTCGGCCAGGCGCGCCAGGCGCCGCCCCTCGGCCCGGCAGGCCTCGGCGGTGGCCCGGTCGTCGAGCACCGCGTCGAAGCCGTAGCGCCCCGAGTCGAGGGCCGCCCGCAGCCGCTTGAGGTGCGGGCGCGCGCCGCGGGCCGCGCGCTGCAGCTCGGAGCGCTTGAAGCCGGCCCGGCCCACGCGCTCGTCCAGGCAGCCCGTGTAGTCCAGGCGCAGCAGGGGCGGCGCGGCCTTGCGGGCGGGCATCTCAGTCCTCCCGGGCCGTGGTCACGCCGAAGACCGTCTCGGCGGTCTTGTGCAGCTTGGCGGCCAGGGCCAGCCGGGCCTCCTTCTCGGCGCGCACGATGAAGGAGTAGTTCTCGCGCGCCACCTTGATGAGGAACAGCAGCTCGTCGCGGGTCAGGTTCAGCACGATCCGGTTCTGGCCCTGGTCGAAGAAGCCCTCGAGCAGCTTGTCGCGCAGGCGCAGGCGGGCCTCCTGCTCCTCGTCGGTGATGAAGTGGTACTCCTGTCGCGTGACCTTCTGGAGGAAGATCAGCTCCTTGGCCGTCAGGTTCAGCGCCACGCTCCGGGCGCCGCCACGGGACTCCGCCATGAGAACTCTCCTGGCCCCGCCGTGGATGTGGAGGGGATGCGGCATTTTATCCGCAATCCGCCGGGTCGGGGGACGCGCCAGGGCGGGCGGCCGGCGGCCACGGCCGTCAGCGGCGGCCGTCGCTCCAGCGCAGGTCGAAGCCGCGCACGCGCCGGTCCAGGCGCGGCTCGAGCACGAGCCCCTCGGCCACGCCGTACAGGTCGGTCTGCCGGTAGAGCGGCACCACCGGCAAGGCCTCCCGGGCGGCCTCGGCCAGCAGCGGCAGCAGCGGCAGGCGGTCGCGCGCGTCGACCTGGGCGGCGGCCTGCTCGAGCAGGCG
>JBDIBD010000658.1:0-2608 GCA_039812725.1 Vicinamibacteria bacterium
ATCGAGGCCGTGGCGGCGGAGGTGCGCGGGCTGGGCGGCCGGGCGGCGGCCGGCGCCTGCGACGTGTCGCGCCCCGACGAGGTGCGGCGCCTCTTCGAGCAGGCCCGCGCCGAGCTGGGGCCGGTCGACATCCTGGTCAACGCGGCCGGCGTGGCGCCCTCGGCCCTGCTGCACCGCACCACCACCGAGCAGTGGCGGGCGGCCCTCGACACCAACCTCTCCGGCTGCTTCTACACCCTGCGCGAGGCGCTGCCCGGCATGCTGGAGCGCGGCTTCGGGCGGGTGGTCAACGTGGCCTCCATCGCCGGCAAGACCGGCTATCCCTACATCGCCGCCTACGCTGCCAGCAAGCACGGCGTGCTGGGGCTGACCAAGTGCGCCGCGCTCGAGACGGCCGCCAAGGGGGTGACCGTGAACGCGGTCTGCCCGGGCTACGTGGACACCCCCATGACCGACGCCTCGGTGGCGCGCATCGCCGAGCGCACCGGCATCGACCCGGCCGAGGTGCGCAAGCGCCTCGAGGACATGAGCCCCCAGCGGCGGCTGTTCAGCGTGGACGAGGTGGTGGCGCTCACGCTCTACCTCTGCAGCGACGCGGCCCGCGGCATCACCGGCCAGGCCCTCTCGGTCGACGGCGGCACGGTGGTCTGATGGCCCTCACGGTCGTCGACCCGCCCGAGCTGGCGCGCCCCGTGGGCTACAGCCACGGCCTGCGCGGCCGCGGCGAGCTGCTCTTCGTGGCCGGCCAGGTGGGCTGGGACGCGCAGGAGCGCATGGTCTCGGACGACTTCGTGGCCCAGTTCGCCCAGGCCCTCGACAACGTGCTGGCGGTCGTGCGCGCGGCCGGGGGCGCCCCGGAGTGCGTGGGCCGGCTGACGGTCTACGTGACCGACAAGGACGAGTACCTGCGACGGCGGCGCGAGCTGGGCCCGGCCTGGCGCGAGCGCTTCGGCCGCCACTACCCGGCCATGGCCCTGGTCGAGGTCAAGGGCCTGCTCGAGCCGCGCGCGCAGCTCGAGATCGAGGCCACGGCCCTGCTGTGAGCCGCGCTCCCCGGCCGGTCCCCGCCCGCGCCGCCGACCCGGCCGCCCTGCCCGTGTCGATCTGGGTGCGGCTGCTCAAGACCCACGGCCTGATGACGCGCGTGCTGCGGCGCGGCCTGCCGCGCGGCATCACCCTGCCGCAGTTCGACCTCCTGGCCCAGCTCCACCGCCACGAGCTGGCGGGCGACGAGGGCGAGGGCGTGACGCCCACGGCCCTGACCCGCAAGCTCCTGGTCACCGGCGGCAACGTGACCGTGATCGTCTCGCGCCTGACGCGCGACGGCCTGGTCGAGCGCCGGCGCGGGGTCAAGGACCGCCGCACCATCCACCTGCACCTCACGCCGCGCGGCCGGGCCCTGGTGGAGCGCGAGCTGCCGCGCCACCGCGCGGCCGTGGCCGAGCTGCTCTCGGGCGTGCCCGCGCGCGAGCTCGAGCGGCTGCGCGAGCTGCTGGGCCGCGTCAACGAGGCCCTCGAGGCGGATTGACCGGGGTCCTGGGCCCGGGGCGGAACGACGCCGTGCGCGGACTCGGCGAGTGGCTCCCGTCCTGAGGCGCGCCGTCCGCGCGGCCTACTGGGTCGGCCTCCTGGCAGGGCCCTTCGCCGGCACCGCGGTCCTGGTCGGAAGCGCCTTCGTCGCAGCGGGCGTCCTGCGTGTCGAGCTGGGCGTCCTGCCGCTCGTCTTCGCCGGCGCGGGCATGCTCATCTGGATGGCCCTCACCTGGGCCTACCGACGGCTCGTGCCGCTACCCTGCTCGAAGTGCGGTCGCGGCGCCAAGGCCACCTCGCTCAACCCCATCACGATCCGGTGCGGGTCCTGCGGCCACCTCGAGGTGCTCGAGACGAGGATCCTCGGTGCGCCATGAGGGCCGTGCGGCCTTTCGGGGGCCCGGCAGCTCGACCGCAGCCCCCTAGAACGGCCCCCACTGGATGGCGTGCGCCAGCAGCAGGAAGGCGGCGCCCGCCAGCAGCCACAGGCACTGCAGCGGCCAGATGAAGCGCGCCCAGCGCGTCCAGGGGACGCCGATCAGGGCCAGGCCGGCCATGAAGTAGCCCGAGGTGGGCGTGAAGATGTTCGAGAAGCCGTCGCCGAACTGGTAGGCCAGCACGCTGGTCTGGCGCGTGACGCCCACCATCTCGCCCAGCGGGACCAGGATCGGGAGCGACAGCGCGGCCTGGCCGCTGCCCGAGGGGACCAGGTAGCTGAGCGCCACCTGCACCGCGTAGATGCCCAGCACGACCAGGGCCGGGGGCAGGCTCTGCACGCCACCGGCCAGGCCGTTCAGGATCGTGTCGGTCACGCGCGCGCCGTCGAAGACCACCAGCACGCCCCGCGCCAGGCCCACCACCAGGGCGCCGCTCGCGATCCCGGAGGCCCCCTCCAGGAAGACCTCGGCCGTGCGGTTGGCGCCGAGGCCGCCCAGTAGCCCGGCCGCCACGCCCACGGCCAGCCACAGACCCGACATCTCGAGCAGCCCCCAGTGCCAGCGCAGCACGCCGGCCACCACCAGCGCCAGGCCCGCCGCCAGCGTCAGCAGGGCCCGGCGCTGGGCCGGCGTGGCCGGCG
>JBDIBD010000659.1:0-2604 GCA_039812725.1 Vicinamibacteria bacterium
GCCTGGGTGGCCTGGCAGGCCTGGCGCCGGCGGGCCCTGGGGCCGCTCGCGCTGGCCGTCGCTGCCGCCGTCCTGGTCTTCGCGCCGACGCTGCTCACGCGCCCGGGGCCCGAGCTCCTGCCGGTGCAGTACCCGGCCCTGCAGGAATGGTCCCTCGGGAACTTCTTCGCACGCACGGTCGTGGGCTCCCAAGGGACCAGGACGTACGGCGTGCCGACGCTGGTCTTCGCGCTCGCCCCGCCAGCGCACCCCGGCTTCATGACCTTCGGCCTGGCGCTGCTGCCGTTCGTCCGCCGGCGTGACCTCGCGCGGGGCCCGGCGGCCGCCCTGGCGCTCGGCTGGCTCCTTTTCGCGCTTTTCGTGGCTGGCGCCCCGTACCAGCACGAGCGCCACCTCCTGGCCTCCTTCCCGCTGCTGGCACTCTTGCTGTGGCCGGCCGCCGAGCGCCTGCGGGAGCTGGTCGGTCGGCCGGCGTGGCTGGCCGCGGCGCTGGGCCTGGCGCTCCTGCTGCAGGGCGCGCTGGCCTGGCGGGCCCTGCAGGGACCGCTGCGAGCGCAGCGCCTGGAGCTGCAGGCGGTGGCGCTGCTGCGCGCCCAGCCGCCCGTGCGGCTCTACACCTTCGTGCTGACCGAGGGGCTGCGCACGCGCGGCGTCCCCCAGGCGCTGCACGACCTGTGGGCCGAGGAGCCGGCCGCGGCGCGCGCGGGCGACCTGGCGCTCTTCGCGCCCGAGCGCCTGCGCCCCCAGTGGCAGGGACGGGACGTCATGCGCCGCTGGGACGAGCTGACGGCGCGCTTCCAGGCCGTGCCGGTGGCTGCTCTGCCGGAGGGCTTCACGCTGAGCCGGCTGGAGGCGCGGCCGTGAGCGGACTGGGGGGCCGGCTGCGCTCCCGGGCCCGCCGCCTCAACGCGCAGCTCTGGCCGGAGCGCATCCTGCTGCCGCCCGAGTGGCTGGTGCTCGGCGTCAACAACGTCTGCAACCTGCACTGCCGGATGTGCGACGTGGGCCTCGGCCGCGACGACACGACCTTCGGCCGCAACCTGACCGGGACCCGTCCGGTGGACATGCCGATGGAGCTCTTCGAGCGCGTCGTGGAGCAGGCGCAGCGCCACGCCCCCCGCGCGCGGCTCGGCTTCGCCTTCACCGAGCCGCTGATGTGGCCGCACCTGGTCCCGGCCCTCGAGCGGGCGCGGCGGGCGGGCCTGCCCTGCGCCGTCACCACCAACGGCCTGCTGCTGCCGCGCCTGGCCGCCGCGCTGTGCGAAGCGGGCCTCGACGAGCTGTCCCTGTCCCTGGACGGCCTCGAGGCCACCCACGACCAGGTGCGCGGGCGCCAGGGCTCGTTCGCGCGCGCGGTGGCGGGGCTCGAGGCCGTGCTGGCCCGGCCGCGACGGCCGCAGGTGGGCGTGTTCTTCACGCTCACGCCCTGGAACGTGGGCCAGGCGGCCGACTTCGTGCGGTTCTTCGCGCGCTACCCGCTGCGCACGCTGGGCTTCATGCACACGAACTACACCACCGCGGCCATGGCCGCCGCCCACAATGCGCGCTGGGGCGGCCGCTATCCGGCCACGCCCTCCAACGTGGGCCCCTTCGACCCGGCCGACATGGACCTCGGGCGCCTGCTCGCGGACCTCTCGGCCGCGCGGGAGGTGCGGGCGGCCTTCCCCGTCGGCTTCCAGCCGGCGCTGTTCTCGGCCGACGCGCTCGAGCGCTTCTACCGCCGGGGAGAGGAGCTGGTCGGTCGGCGCTGCAGCGACGCGGCCCGCACGCTGATGATCAAGTCGGACGGCAGCGCCATCCCGGCCCACGGGCGCTGCTACGAGGTCGCGGCCGGGAACCTCTACCGGCAGCCGCTGCCGCAGGTCTGGAACTCGGCCCCGCTGGCGGCCTTCCGCCGGACGCTGCGCGACGCGGGCGGCCTGCTGCCCGCCTGCGCGCGCTGCTGCAGCGCCTACTGAGGGCGGGCGGCGGCCTCGAGCCGTCTCACGGCCTCGCGCTCGGCCTCGGCGCCGGCGGCGTCGCCCATGCGCTCGCGGGCCTCGAGCAGGAGGCGCCGGGCCGGCAGCAGGTCCGGCGCTTTCGAGACGGCCAGCAGCGCCATCTCGAAGCCCTCGCCCAGGCGGTTGGTCGAGAGCATGGCGGCCGCGGCCTGCGCGGCGGCCATGGCCTGACCGTCGGGGTCGTTGTACCACTGCGCGCGCGCGGCGCGCTTCAGGTGCTCGCCCAGGCTCTCGAGCCGCCGCGCTCGCTCGGCGCCCGAGAGCCCGGAACGCTCCAGCTGGTTGAGCCCGCTCTGCCCGAGGAGCCAGGTGCAGGCCCCGTAGCGGGGGTCGAGGGCGCGGCAACGCTGGGAGCACAGGCGCACGCGCTGCGCGTCGCCCAACTGCAGCTCGGCCCGGCCGGCCTGCGCCCACAGGAAGGGGTTGCGCGGATCCAGCTCGAGGGCGCGCGCGAAGGGCGCCCGCACCTCCCCGGGCGTGGCGGTCGGTGGCGTGGCCCGCGCGGCCGCCGCCAGGGCGCTGCCGAGGGCCAGGTGGTGATAGGCGTTCAGTGGCTCGAGCCGGCAGGCCGTCTCGAAGGCGAGGCGGGCCTCGGCCATCGCCC
>JBDIBD010000660.1:0-2603 GCA_039812725.1 Vicinamibacteria bacterium
GAAGAGGGCCGACTCGACCAGCACCGTCGCCAGCGGCGAGTTCCACAGCCCGAGGCCGAGCAGCGGACCTCCGGACGGCAGTAGCGGCATGTCGGGACGGTGGCTGGCCACGTCGAGCAGCCAGTGGCTCACGCCCAGCGCCGCGAGCACGGCCGCGCCGCGCCCGTCGCGGCGCCGCCACAGCCAGAGCAGGCCGAGCAGCCCGGCCCAGGCCGCCCCCAGCACGAGGCTGTGCGAGATCGGGTAGCTCTCGAAGCGCAGCGGGGTCACGGCCGTGTCGCCCGGGGCGATGGCGACACGCTCCGCCCCCTCCAGCACCATGACGGGCCAGATCACGTCGGGGAGCTGGGCCGCCACCAGGGCCGTCCCCAGCGGCACGCGCGGGGCCCAACGCTTCGCCGCGAAGCCCAGGGCCAGGTGTCCGATGAACAAGGCGTCCTCCAGGAGCCGCCAAGCATAGTGCAGCCGGTGCACGGCCGGGCAGCCTGCGGCTACCATTGGCCCGGCGCGCCCTGGCGCGCGCCGGAGGCAGAGAAATGAGCGACACCGCGAACGCCCTCCTGGCCCGCGCGCGGGCCTTTGCCGCCCAGGACCCCGACGCCGACAGCCGGGCCGAGCTGCTGGCCCTGGTCGAGCGTGCTGCCGCCGACGAGGCCGCGCGCTCCGAGCTGGCCGACCGCTTCTCGGCCCCGCTGGAGTTCGGCACGGCGGGCCTGCGGGGGCGGGTCGAGGGCGGCCTCGCGCGCATGAACCGCGTGGTGGTCATGCAGGCCTGCCACGGCCTGGGCCGCTGGCTGCTCGACGGCGCGGCCGCGAGCGGCGTCGACCCCGTCACGCGCGGCGTGGTGGTGGGCTTCGACGGCCGCTTCTCGAGCCGCCAGTTCGCCGAGGACACGGCCGCGGTGCTGGCCGGCCTCGGCATCCCCGCGCTGCTCTTCCCCGACCCCGTGCCGACGCCGCTGCTGGCCTTTGCGGTGAGGCACGTGGGCGCGGCGGCCGGCGTGATGGTCACGGCCAGCCACAACCCGCCGCGCGACAACGGCTACAAGGTCTACCGCCACGACGGCGCCCAGATCATCCCGCCCCAGGACCAGGAGATCGCGGCCCGCATCGCCCAGGCCCCGGCCGTGGAGCGGATGGCGCGGCCCACGCCGCCCGACGCGGCCGCGGCCGGTCTGCGCCGCGTGCTCGACGAGAGCGTCGAGCGGGCCTACCTCGACGGCCTCGCGGCCGGGGCCTTCCACCGCCAGGCCGAGGCGCCGCTGCGCCTGGTCTACACCGCCATGCACGGCGTGGGTCACCGCCTGCTGCTGCGCGCCCTCGGACGGGCCGGCTTTGCGGGCGTGGCCGTCGTGCCGACCCAGGCCGATCCCGACGGCTCGTTCCGCACGGTTTCCTTCCCGAACCCGGAGGAGCCGGGCGCGATGGACCGCTCGCTGGCCCTGGCCGCCGAGGTGGGGGCCGAGCTCGTGCTGGCCAACGACCCCGACGCCGACCGCCTGGCCGTGGCGGTCCCCGACGGCCACGGCGGTTATCGGCTGCTCAGCGGCAACGAGATCGGCTGGCTGCTGGCCGACGACGCCCTGGCGCACGCGCCCACCGGCGAGCGGCCCAAGCTGGTGGTCACCACCATCGTCTCCTCGACGCTGCTCTCGCGCATGGCCCGCGACCGCGGCGCGCGCTACGCGGAGACGCTGACCGGCTTCAAGTGGATCGCCGACGCCGCGCGGCGGCGGGCGGCCGAGGGCGAGAGCTTCGTGTTCGGCTACGAGGAGGCGCTGGGCTACACGGTCGGCACGCTGGTGGGCGACAAGGACGGCATCGGCGCCGCCCTGCGCATGGCCGAGCTGGCCCGCCACCTCAAGGCCGCCGGTCAGACCCTCACCGGCCGGTTGGACCAGCTGCTGGTGGACCACGGCATGTCGCACCAGGTGCAGTGGTCGGTGACGTTCCCCGGCGCCGGCGCGCGCGAGCGCATGCAGTCGGCCATGACGGCCCTGCGCGCCCAGCCGCCGGCCGCGCTGGCCGGCAGCCCCGTGACCCGCACGCTCGACCTGGCCAGTGGCCAGGAGCGCGACGCGGCCGGACGCGTGAAGCCCGTCGAGATGCTGCGCTCCGACGTGCTCATGCTGTACGCCGACGACGGCACGCGCCTGGTCGGCCGGCCCAGCGGCACCGAGCCGAAGGTCAAGTTCTACCTGGAGCTGGTGGCGCGCGTGGGCTCGACCGCCGAGGTGGCCCCCGCGCGCCTGGCCCTCGACGCGCGCGGGGCCGAGGTCAAGGCCGACATCCTGCGCCGTCTGGGGCTCTGACGCCAGCGTCGCCCCGTCCGTCATCCTGAGCGACGGCGTCAGGCCGGGAGCGAAGGATCTCTCGGGCTGTACGGCCCACCAGATCCTTCGTCGCCGGGCCACGGCGCTCCTCAGGATGACGGGGGCTGGGCCAGGCGGCGTCGCTCACTATTACGGGGACGGGGGCCAGGCGGCGTCGCTCAGATGGGATGAAGCGGCTAGCCCTCGCGTGGTGACATTCTTGTCCCACAAGAGAAACACGCGCTCTAGGGCGCAAACAAGGGCTAGCCATGGAACATGTTGCCATAGACC
>JBDIBD010000661.1:0-2598 GCA_039812725.1 Vicinamibacteria bacterium
TCGGCCGGCGCCGCGGAAGCGGCTGGCGCGGGCGCCGGAGCGGCAGGCGCCGCGGCCGGCTTCGGGGCTGCGGCCGCCTCGGCCAGGAGCCCGGCGATGTCGTCGCCCGGGTCGGCCACCACCGCGATCAGCGTGCCCAGCGGGGCCTTGGTGCCGGCCGGCACCAGGATCTTGCGCACCACCCCGGCGCCGAGCGCCTCCATCTCCATGTTGGCCTTGTCGGTCTCGATCTCGGCCAGCACCTCGCCGACCTTGACCGGGTCGCCCTCGTTCTTGGCCCAGCGCACGATGGTGCCTTCCTCCATCGTGGGGGACAGCTTGGCCAGCACGACCTTGGTGATCATCGGTAGAGCACCTTCTTGACGGCCTCCACGACCTTCTCCGGCCCGGGCAGGTAGGCCTTCTCGAGCACCTTCGAGTAGGGCATCGGCACGTCGGCCGAGGTCACGCGCAGGATCGGCGCGTCGAGCGAGTCGAAGCACTCGCGCTGCACGCGGTCGGCGATCTCGGCCCCGAAGCCGGCCACCGGCCAGCCCTCCTCGACCACCACGCAGCGCCCGGTCTTGCGCACCGAGTCGAAGATCAGGTCCTCGTCCAGCGGGCGCAGGGTGCGCGGGTCGACCACCTCGGCCTCGATGCCCTCCTCGGCCAGGCGCTTGGCGGTCTCGAGCGCGGTCACCACCTGGCGGCTCCAGGCCACCAGCGTCACGTCGCGGCCCTCGCGCTTCACGTCGCCGAGGCCCAGGGGGATGTGGTACTCCTCGTCGGGCACCTCGCCCTTGAGGTTGTAGAGCACCTCGTTCTCCATGAAGATCACCGGGTTGTCGTCGCGGATGGCGCTCTTCAGCAGGCCCTTGGCGTCCCGGGCGGTGGACGGCATCACCACCACCAGGCCGGGCACGTGGGCGTACCACGACTCCAGCGCCTGCGAGTGCTGGGCGGCGACCTGGGCCGCGGCCCCCGAGGGCCCACGCAGCACCAGCGGGCAGCGGATCTGGCCGCCCGACATGTAGCGGTACTTGGCCGCGTGGTTGACGATCTGGTCGAGGGCCAGGATCGAGAAGTTGAAGGTCATCATCTCCGCGATGGGGCGCAGGCCGATGAAGGCCGCCCCCACCGCGATGCCGGCGATGGCCTCCTCGGCGATGGGCGTGTCGCGCACGCGCCACTCGCCGAACTCCTGCAGCAGGCCCTGGGTGATCTTGTAGGCCCCCTGGTAGGCGCCCACCTCCTCGCCCAGCAGGAAGACCGAGGGGTCGCGGCGCATCTCCTCGCGCAGGGCCTGGTTGAGGGCCTCGCGCATCGACAGGATCGCCATGCTAGCCCTCCACCCGGGCGGCCACGGCGAAGGGCGGCAGCTTTGCGGGCACGTTGTCCTCGCGCACCGCGGCCTTCCAGGCCGGGTCCTTCTCGGCCGACTTCATGTGGACGTAGGGCGAGCGCACGTACACGTCCTGGTAGAGCGTCTCCTCGGTGGGCCAGGGGCTCTGGTCGGCGAAGCGCACGCACTCGTCGACCATGGCCACGGCCTCCTGGTCGGCCGCGTCGAGCTCGGCCTGCACGAAGCGCTCCTGCTCCATCAGGCGCTGCCCGAACACGAAGATCGGGTCGAGCTTCATCATCTGCTCGACCTCCTCCTTGGTGCGGTACTTGCCCGGGTCGGACATCGAGTGGCCGCGGTAGCGGTAGGTCTCGGCCTCGATCAAGGTCGGGCGCTTCTCCTTGCGGGCCCGGTCGATGGCCTCGCCCAGCACGCTGCGCACCGCCAAGAGGTCCATGCCGTTGACCTCGCGGCGGGGGATGCCGTAGGCCGAGCCGCGCTGGTAGAGGTCGGCCACCGACGAGGCCCGGTCGAGGGCCGTGCCCATGCCGTAGCGGTTGTTCTCGATGACGTAGACGACCGGCAGGTCCCACAGGGCGCTGACGTTGAGGGCCTCGTGGAAGGCGCCCTCGTTGACCGCGCCGTCGCCGAAGAAGCACAGCGCCACCTGGTCGCTGCCGCGCAGGCGGATGCCGTAGCCCATGCCGGCCGCCACGGGCAGGTGGCCCCCCACGATGCCGTCCCCGCCGAAGTTGCCGGTGGGGACGTCGTAGAAGTGCATCGAGCCGCCCTTGCCCAGGCTGATGCCGGTGGCCTTGCCGCACAGCTCGGCCATCAGCAGGCGCGGGTCGCTGCCGCGCGCGATGGCGTAGCCGTGGTCGCGGTAGGAGGTGATGAAGTAGTCGTCGGGCCGCAGCAGGCTGATGGCCCCCACCCCCACGGCCTCCTGGCCGATGTACAGGTGCAGGAAGCCGCCGATCTTGCCCTCCACGTAGATCTGCGCGCAGCGCTCTTCGAAGCGCCGGATCAGCAGCATCTGCTTGTAGAGCTGGAACGCCTCGTCTCGGTTCATCTCTGGTCGCACCCCGCTGGTTCGTCGCCGCCGCCGGGCCCCCCGGCCCCGGCGGCGCAACGACTGACGGTTATATCTCAGCCATTCTTCTGCTGGAAGTCCTGCATGAACCGCACCAGGGTCTCGACCGAGCGCAGCGGCAGGGCGTTGTAGGTCGAGGCCCGCAGGCCGCCCACCGAGCGGTGGCCCTTGAGGCCGTCCAGGC
>JBDIBD010000662.1:0-2584 GCA_039812725.1 Vicinamibacteria bacterium
CGCGCACGGCCGTCCGAGCGGCTACGAGCCCAGCAGCGCCCGCGCCGAGTCGCGCCATTCGTCGTCGAAGGTCCGGAGCGGGGCCGCGCCAGCCTCGCGACGGAGCCGCCGCAGCGGATCGCCGTCGCGGCCGCCATGGACGAGTGCCGCGAGGGCCGCGGCCAGCTCGTCCGCGTCCCTGAACAACCAGGCTCCGGCTCCAGGCGCGAGCTGCTCGCGCACGCAGCCGTGGTCGAGGGCGAGCACGGGCAGGCCCGAGCCCCGCAGGTCCACGACCTTCATGGCCAGGTCGAGGCCCGAGATCGAACGGTGCAGCGAGAGGCCCACGTCGCAGGCGCGCAGCACGGCCGGATAGTCGTCCGGCTCCAGCCAGGCCGTCACGACCCGCAGGCGGGTGAAGCGCGCGGCGCTCAGCCGGCGCTCGAACGCCGCGCGCAGCGGCCCGCTGCCCGTGAGCAGGACGACCAGGGACGTTGCCGCGTCGCGGCCCTCGGCCTCGAACGTCGCCAGGGCGCGGCACAGCAGCTCCAGGTCCTCCTCTTCGGTCCACCCGCACGGCGAGACGACCACGAGCGGCCGCGGCTCGCTCCCGGAAGAGACGCCCACGGCCCGCAGCGCGCCGTCCCCCTCCTGCTCCGACCTCGGAGAAAAACCCGGCGCAGGCCCGTCGCGCAGGACGGAGGCCTCGATGCCGCTGGAGGCGAGCGCCTGACGCAGCGCCAGGGACACGCACAGATGCGCGTCGGCGGCGCGACCGAGCCCGCGTTCGAGCCGGCCGTGGAGAGACGCGAGGAGACTGCCAGCGCCCAGCGTGCGCGCGAGCAGCGGCGTGCCGAGGTTGTGCCAGTCGACCACCAGACGGCTGCGCCGCAGGCGCGCCAGCAGCAGCGCCACGGCGAGGGTCGGCAGCGCCGGCGGGCTTTGCACGAGCACGAGGTCGGCCCGCGGCGCGCGCCACAGCGCCAGCGCGAGCGCCAGGCCCAGGCGTGCGAGCTTGAGGAGCGAGTAGCCGACGTAGAGGGGCCGTGGCAGCCGCCGGGGGGCGGCCAGCGCGGGCGCTGCGAGCGCGCGCACCGTCAGGCGCGGCTCCTGCCGGACGGCGGGAGCCAGCCCCTGGCCAGCGTAGCCAATCAGCGTCACGTGCGCGCCGTGCCGGGCGAGCGCCCGCGCCTGGCACTGCATGCGCGGGCTGCGCCCGAGGTCACCCAGCACGACGACGGAAGCGTTCAACGGGAGGGGTCCGCCACGCATGATAGCGTGCGGCTGCTTGCGCCAAGGAACAAGGGGCGTCGCCGGCGGCCTGGTTCTCGCCGCGGTCTTCGCGGGCGCGGCCTGGCTGCGCGTCGTGCCACCCTGGCCGCAGGTCTTCCGCCTCGGCCGGGTGTTGCCGCTCTCGAACGACCCCTGGATCCACGCGCACGAGGTCGACGACGTCCTGGAGCGCTTCCCCAGGTTCGAGGGCGTCGACCCCCACCGCCTGCATCCCGGCGGGCAGGCGACCGGCGCACCGCTCTTCTCGTGGGCCCTGGCCGCGGCGGCGTGGGCGCTGGGCCGCGGCCGGCCGTCGCCGGCGCTCGTCGACCGCGTGGTGGTGTTCGCGCCGGCGCTGCTCGGGGCGCTGGTCGTCTGGCCCACGTACCGTCTCGGCCGCCGGCTGTTCGGCAGCGCGTCCGGGCTCCTGGCCGCGGCGCTCGTCGCGGTCCTGCCCGGGCAGCTGCTGCAGCGCTCGCTCCTGGGATACAGCGACCATCACGTGGCCGAGTGCCTGCTGTCGCTCGCGACCCTGGCGGCCCTGGCCGCGGCGCTCGAGGCGCCGGCCGAGCGGCGGCGGCATTGGCGCGTCCTGGCCGGGGTCGCCCTGGGCGCGTACCTGCTGACCTGGGCGAGCGGGATGTTGCTCGTCTTCGCGCTCGTGCTCGCGGTCGTGGCGCAGACGTGGATCGACCACGGCCGGCCGGGGACGCGGCCGAGGCTGGCGGCGGCCGTGGCGTGGGCGTTCGGCGTGGCGTTCCTGGCGACGCTGCCGCTCGTGGCCCGGCCGGGGTACGAGGTCGCCGTGCCGGTCCTCGCCGCCGGCGCCGCCGCCCTGCTGGCGCTCGAGCGCCTGTCCTTGGACTTCGAGCGGCGTGGCTTCGGGCGCGGGCGCCTGGCGCTCGCCTGCGGCGCGGGCGTGCTGGGCGCGGGCCTCCTGATCGCGGCCTGTGCGCCCGGCTGGGTGGCCGAGCTCCTGGCGCTCCCGAGGCGCTTGCCGGGTTCGGCCACGAGCGCGACGATCGCCGAGGCGCGGCCGCTCCTGTGGGTCGACGGCCGCTTCTCCTTCGCTCCGCTCTGGCTCGAGCTCGGCACCAGCTCCGTGCTGGGCCTCCTGGGCCTCGGGCTGCTCGCGCGACGGGCGGCTCGCCTGGGCCGGCCCGCCGACACGCTGCTGCTCGTCTGGACGCTGGTCGCGGCGGGGCTGACGTTCGCCCAGGCGCGCTTCGCCTACTACCTCGCGCCGCCCGTGGCGCTGCTCGCCGCCTGGGCCGTCGTCACGCTGTGTCGCGGGCTGGCGCCCGCGTTCACGCTCGCGGCCGCCTTGGCCCTG
>JBDIBD010000663.1:0-2579 GCA_039812725.1 Vicinamibacteria bacterium
CTCGAGCCGCTGGTGCAGCCGGCCGCGGCCCGGCCGCCGGGCGACCCGCGCGAGCGCCTGCTGGCGGCCCTGCGCTCGGGCTTCGCCCAGTCGCGCGAGCTGCTGGCCTCGGACCTGGCGGCGCGCGGCCCGAAGGACCTGGCGGCCACCCCGGAGGACGAGCGCTACGACGACGGCTACTACTCGCGCCTGTTCGAGCGCGAGGGGCCGCGCCTGGCGGCCCGCCTGACCGAGTCGGCCGAGGCCACGGGCGGCCTGTGGCTGCAGGCCTGGATCGAGGCCGGGCGGCCGGAGCTGGACTGGTCGCACCGCGTGCCGCACGTGCGCGGCAACACGCGCGTGCTGTTCATGACCCTCGACGGGGCCTCGCCGCAGGCCCTCGAGGACGGGCTGCGGCGCGGCCTCATGCCCCACCTGGCCCGCCTGCGCGAGCGCGGCGCCATGGCGCGCGGCACGGTGGCGCCCATGCCCGTCAAGACGGCCGCGGCCCACGCGGCCCTGTTCACCGGGGCCTGGTCCGACGTGAACGGCATCGCGGGCAACAGCGTGCCGCACCCCGGCGGCTCGATCCTCGAGGCCGACCCGGGCTTCCCCAGCCAGCACCTGAAGGCCGAGCCGATCTGGGTCACGGCGGCGCGGCAAGGCCTGCCCGCCACCGTGGTGACGGCCACACAGGTCTACCCCTTCGAGCCCTTCCTGGGCGGGAAGCGCTTCGGCGGCAACTACGCCCGCAGCCTGACGCTGATGGACGGATTCCAGGGGCAGCAGGGCGGCGAGGGCGTGCTGAAGGCCGCGGCCCTCGAGAGCGCCGCGCTGCCGGCCGAGCTGCCGCCGCACGAGGGCGACGAGGTCAAGGCGGTGGCCCTGACCCTGGCCGGCGTGCGGCTGTCCGGCCTGCTCTACGACGACCCGGCCGACCCGGCCCGCGGCTTCGACACGCTGGCCCTCACCGGCCCGCGCAACACCACGCGCCTGAAGCCGCTGCCGGCCGGGTCCGACCCGTCGGCCTTCGGCCAGCTGCTGCTGCCCCTGCCGGCCGGCGAGGTGGGCGTCTTCGTGCGGTTGTTCGAGCTCTCCGCCGACGGCAGCCGGCTGTTGCTCTACCACACGGCTCCGGCGCTGCTGCGGGCCCACCCGGCCGCGCTGCAGCCGGCGCTGCTGCAGGCCACCGGCGGCTTCGTCCCCGGCAGCGCCGCGCACACGGCCTACGCCCGAGGCTGGCTGGGCCCGCGCCTCTGGGAGGGCGGCGACGGCACGGCCGAGCAGCGCTTCCTCGAGACCGTGGCGCTGGCCGCGCGACAGCTCGGCCGGTTGACGGAGGTCGGCGCGCGCCGCACCGACTGGTCCGTGCTGGTGACCTACCTGCCCTTCCCCGACGAGTTCTCGCACCACTGGCTGGGCTTCCTCGCGCCCGGGCTGCCGGGCCACGACCGGGCCCTGGCCGCGCGGCTGCAGCCCTACTGGGACCGGGGCCTGGCCCTGATCGACCAGCAGATCGGGCTGGTCGAGGAGCTGGCCGGCCCGGACACGATCGTGGCCCTGGCCGGCGACCACGGCCAGGCGCCGGTGCACCGCGTGGTGCGTCCCAACGTCGCGCTGCGCGCGGCCGGCCTGCTGGCGGTCGGGGCCGACGGCAAGGTCGACCTGGCGCGCACCAAGGCGCTCTACTTCCTGCCCGGCGCCGGCTACGTGCTGATCAACAAGGCCACCCGGCCGGGCGGCGTGGTGGCGCCGGCGGAGGAGGCCGCCGTGGTGGCCGCGGTGCGCAAGGCCCTCGCCGCGGTCAAGGACCCGCGCACCGGCGAACGCCTGGTGCTCGACGTGCTCGACGCCCGCAGCGGCCCCGGCCCGTTCGGCCTCGGCGGGCCCAACGGCGGCGACCTCTACCTCTCGGTGGCGCCCGGCACCGACGTCGAGCCGGCCCTCGACGGGCCCGTCGCGGCGGAGGTCGCCCCGTACGGGGCCCACATCCTCGACCCGGCCCGGCCGGAGATGCAGGCGATGTTCGCCCTGGCCGGCCCCGGCGTGAAGGCCGGCGCCGACCTGGGCGTGATCCGGCACGTGGACGTGGCCCCGACGCTGTGCGAGCTGCTCGGCCTCGACCCGCCGGCCCAGTCCGTGGGCCACGTCCTGACCGGGGCGCTGGCCGACGCTCCGCGCCCGGCCGCGCCTTGAGCGTCCCCGGCGAGCGCAGACGGCGCCTGCTGCTGGGCGCCATCGTGCTCGCCGCGGCGGTGCTGCGGCTGCTCCACGCCGGACACGGCCTGCGCCACACGCCCCACGAGGACGAGCGTTACTTCGTCGAGAACGTGGCCCGCATGCTGGCCACCGGCAGCCTCGACCACGGCTTCTACGAGTACCCCGGCTTCCTCTTCTATCTCCTCGCGCCGGTGCTGGCGCTGGCGGGCGCGGGCCAGCCGCCGGGACCGCCGGCCTACCTGGCGGCGCGCGTCTTCGTGGCTCTGTGCGGCGTCCTGGCCGTGCTCCTGGCCGAGCGCTTCGGGCGCCGGCTGGCGGGCCCGGCGGCGGGGTTGTGGGCCGCCGCCTTCCTGGCCGTCTCGCCGGTGCACGTCGAGACC
>JBDIBD010000664.1:0-2567 GCA_039812725.1 Vicinamibacteria bacterium
TCGAGGCCGTGCGCCGGCTCGGGGCCGGCCAGCTGCGCCAGGTGCGCGAGCCCCTGGGGCGCGCCTGGGACGTCGACGGCACGCCGGCGCCGGCGCGCGACGGGGGCACGCGCGTGGTGGTGACCGTGCGCGACGTCTCGCGGCTGGTGGAGCTGCAGGAGTCGGTCAAGCGCGGCGAGACCATGGCGGCCATGGGCGAGCTGGTGGCCGGCGTGGCGCACGAGGTGCGCAACCCGCTCTTCGCGATCCTGGCCAACCTGGACGCCCTCGGCGCCGTGCTGGGGGACGAGCGCGACGTGGCGGACCTGCTCTCGGCCATGCGCGAGGAGGTCGAGCGGCTGCGGCGTCTCATGAAGGACCTGCTGGACTACGGCCGGCCCAGCGCCCCCCAGTTCGAGCGCGAGGGGCTGCGCGCCAGCCTGGAGGCGGCGCTGCGCGAGTGCCGCGAGACGGCGCGCGAGGCCGGCGTCGTGGTCGAGCTGCCGGAGGACGGCGAGAGCGCCCCGGTGCGGCTCGACCGTGCCCGCCTGGCGCAGGTCTTCGAGAACCTGCTGCGCAACGCCATCCAGCACTCGCCGGCCGGGGGGCGCGTGAGCGTGCGCTGGGAGGGCTTCGAGGAGGACGGGCGCGCCTGGCTGCGCTGCTGCGTCTGCGACCACGGGCCGGGCTTCGACGCCCAGGCCCTGGCCCACCTCTTCGACCCCTTCTTCACCCGCCGCCGGGGCGGCACCGGGCTGGGCCTCTCGATCGCCCAGCGCATCGTCGAGCAGCACCACGGCCGCATCCGCGTGCGCAACCGCGCGGGCTCGGGCGGCGGCTGCGTCACGGTCGAGCTGCCGCAGGCGCCGGCCGACTGAGCCGGCCCGGCCTCAGCGTGCGCCCGACCGCCTCCCGCGGTTGACCGCCACCAGGCCCGCCAGCACCAGCGCCGAGCCGGCCAGCAGGCGCGGCCGCAGCGGCTCGTCGAACAGCAGCGCGCCCACCGCCACGGCCACGATCGGGATCAGGTAGGACATGAGCGCCACCTGGGTGGCCCGCACGCGCGCCAGGAGCCAGTAGAAGATGGTGAAGGTCACCGCCGAGCCCAGCAGCGCCAGGTAGAGCAGGGCCAGGAGCGAGGACGTGTCGAGGAGCAGCGGCCGCCCGCGCTCGAAAGCCAGGGCCACGCCGCCCATGACGAAGCCGGTGCCGAGCATGGGCACCGCGGCCAGCGACAGGGCCGGCACGTCGCCGCCCCAGCGCTTGACGGCCACGCTGGCCACGGCCGAGACGAGCGGCGAGACCAGCATCACCAGCGCCGCGTGCCGCACCTGCGCGCCGCCCAGCAGGGCCAGGTCGTCGGAGAAGATCACCGCCACGCCGGCGAAGCCCAGCAGCAGGCCGCCCACGGCCACCGGCCCCAGGCGCTCGCCCGGGAGGAGGAAGTGCGCCAGCACGGCCACGAACAGCGGGTACGTCGCGAACAGCACGGCCGCCAGGCCCGACGGGATGAACTGCTCGGCCCAGTAGACGACGGCGTACGACGTGCAGAACGAGAGCAGCCCGTTCACCACCCACAGGCGGCGCTCGTGCCGGCCGCGGCCCAGCCGCACCCCCAGCCGCGGCGCCAGCGCCAGCAGCAGGCTGCCGGCGATGGCGAAACGCACGGCCACGCCGGTGAAGGGCGGCAGCCCGCCCAGGCCGATGCGGATGGCCGCCCAGGTGGTCCCCCAGATCAGGGTCAGTAGGAGGAAGGCCGCCAGCTCTCGGCCGCGCAGGGACATGCGGGCCGCATCCTATCCCGCGTGCCCGTAAACTCCAGCCAACGTGCGTCCTCCGGCCCGGGTCGCCCGTAATGGGAGCAGAAGGCCGCAGGACGAAGGAGGCGCAGTGGACCCGGACCGGGACGACGTCGCGCGGCTGCGCCGGGGCGACGCGTCCGGCCTGGCCGGGCTGATGGCCCGGCACCAGGACCACCTCTTCCGCTACCTGCTGCGCTTCCTGGGGGATGCGAGCGTGGCCGAGGACGCTTTCCAGCAGACCTGGCTGCGGGTGGCCGAGCGCATCGGCCAGTACGACGGCCGCCGGCCGTTCGGCCCGTGGCTGTTCGGCGTGGCCCGCCACCTGGCGCTCGACCATCTGCGCCGGCGCCAGCCGGGGAGCCTGGAGGAGGCCGGCGACCCGCCGGCCCGGCCCGGGCCCGAGGGCGACTCCCTGGAGCGCGTGCTCGCGCTGCAGCGGCGCGAGCGTCTGGCGGAGTGCCTGGGGAGCCTGGCGCCGCTCGATCGCGAGGCCATCGCGCTGCGCTTCGAGGCCGACCTGCAGCTGCCGGAGCTGGCGGCCACGCTGGGCGTTCCGGTGCCCACGGCCAAGGCCCGCCTCTACAGGGCCCTGGCCCGCCTGAGGGAGCGGCTGCTGGCGGCGGCTCCCGCGGAGGAGTGGCGATGAGCGAGCACGTGCGCGACCTGCTGCCGCTCCTGGCGGCGGAGGCGCTGGCCCCGGGCGAGGCGGAGGAGGTCGAGCGCCACCTGGCCGAGTGCCCGGCCTGCGCTCGCGCGGCCGAGGGCTGGCGCCTCCTGGGGCGGGAG
>JBDIBD010000665.1:0-2560 GCA_039812725.1 Vicinamibacteria bacterium
CGCCGGCGCTGCAGTGGCGGGCGTGGCCGGCTCCTGCGCCGGTCGCCGCAGGAGAGCACCGATCACCACCCCCAGCGCGACCAGCGCGACCGCGCCGGCCGCCGCGCCGCCCAGCCGCACGCGGGCGCCGCCACCGGCCCACTGGCTGGGCCCGACCACGAGAATCCCGCGCTCCGGCGCCTGCTTCTCGCGCTCGAGCTTCTTGAGGGCTTCGAAGATCAGGCTCACGGTCGGCCTCCCTCGAGGCGCGGCTGGTCGCCGCGGCCGAGACTGTAGAGCGCCAGCAGCGTGCGCGCGCCGACGACGCCGTCCGACGTCAGGCCCAGGTCGCGCTGGAAGCGGGCTACGGCGGCGGGCAGGTCGGACGCCGGGGTGTAGCCCAGCCGCTGCAGCGTGGCCGCCACGGAGGGCGCGCCGATGGCCGCGGGACCCTGCGGTGCGAGCCCGTCGTGGTCGCGCCACAGCAGCAGGGCCTGGCGGGTCCACAGGCGATCCAGCTCGTCGAGCGCCACGGTCAGCGGTGCGCCGCCGGCCGAGACCTGGGCCGCGGCGCCGTCGATGCGCAGCAGGGCCACGTAGCAGGTGTCGCGGCGGGCGGGGTGGAAGACCTCGAGCACCGCCGGGAGCTGCAGCCGGCGGAGCTGCTGGAGGTGGGTGCGCAGCCAGGTCTGCTCCAGAGGACCGGGGCCCCACAGCTTCGCCACGGCGCCGGTGGCGCCCTGCAACGAGGCCTCGCGGGGCAGGGACAGGAGCGCGGGCTCGAGCACCGCGGCGGCCGGGGGCGAGGCGACGACGGTGGGGGAGGGTGCTGGAGCCAGGGCGCGCGGGGCGCCGCGGGTGAAGAACCAGCCCAGCCCCAGGAGCGTGAGCAGGACGGTCAGGCCCGCCGCCCAGCGGTGGACCGAGGCCGGCCCGGCCACGCGGCGCGTGGGGCCCAGGGCCTCGCGGGCGGCCTCGCCCACGAGCCGGGCGTCGATCTCGCGCTGGCTGCGGGCGTAACCGCCCAGCAGGGAGCGGTCGCAGAGCAGGTTGATGACGCGCGGCAGGCCGCCCGACAGGCGGTGGATCTCGCGCAGCGCCTCGTCCGTGAAAGTCACCTTGCCGCCGCCGCCGGCGACCTCGAGACGGTGGCGCACGTACTCGCGCGTCTCGGCCTCCGACAGCGCGGTCAGGTGGTAGCGGGCCGTGACGCGCTGGGCGAGCTGGCGCAGGTCGTGGCGGGCCAGCATGTCGAGCAGCTCCGACTGGCCCATCAGCACGATGTGGATGAGCTTGTCGGTGTCGGTCTCGAGGTTCGAGAGCAGGCGGATCTGCTCCAGCACCTCGGGCGAGAGGTCCTGGGCCTCGTCGATCAGCAGCACCACCTCGCGCCCGTCGCGCCGGGCCTGCAGGAGGCAGGCGTGCAGCGCGTCCACCAGGTCCTTCTGCGACGGCCCCGGGTCGGGGATGTGCAGCTCCTGGACGATCGTGCGCAGCAGCTCGACCGCCGAGACGGCCGGGTAGAGCACCACCGCGGTGGCCGTTTCGGGCCCGAGCTTCGACAGGAAGGAGCGCGCCAGGGTGGTCTTGCCCGTGCCGACCTCGCCCGTGATGACCACGAAGCCGCCGCGCTCGCGGTGGCCGAAGACCAGGTGGGCGAAGGCCTCGCTGTGCCTCGCGGAGAGGTACAGGAACTTCGGGTCGGGGGTGAGGTTGAAGGGCTTCTCTTTGAAGCCGTAGAAGGACTCGTACACGGGACGGCCAGTGTAGCCCACCCGGGTTAGGCTTGGCAGGCATGAGCCTGCTGCATTTCGACGTCCCGGGGGGCGGAGCCGTCAGCGCCAGCCTGCACGGCCGCGCCGAGGGGACGCTCGTGATCCTGGCCCACGGGGCGGGGGGGACGCGCACGACGCCCCAGCTCGTCCGGCTGGCCGACGCGCTGGCCGGCGATGGCGGCGGCGTGCTGCTGTTCAACTTCCCGTATACCGAGGCGGGCCGGCGCGCTCCGGATCGGCCTGCCGTGCTCGAGGCCACCTGGCGTGCGGTGGCTGTGCAGGCGTGCGAACGCTTCTCGCCGCGCAAGCTCGTGCTGGGCGGGCGCTCGATGGGGGGACGCATCGCCTCGCAGTGCGTGGCCGCGGGCCTGGACTGCGATGCGTTGCTGTTCCTGGCCTACCCGCTGCACCCGCCCGGAAAGCCGGAGCAGTTGCGCGACGCGCACCTGCCCAAGATCCGCGTGCCGATGCTGTTCGTGCAGGGGACCCGCGACGCCTTCGCCCGGCCCGACCTGCTGGAGGGCACGCTGGCGCGGCTGGGGGAGCGGGCAAGGTACAGCCCGGTGGCCGACGGCGACCACTCGTTCAAGGTGCCGGCGCGGGCCGGGCGAAAGCCCGCCGAGGTCGAGGCCGGTATCGCCGCCGCGGTGGGCGACTGGCTGGGGTCGCTCGGGTTGTAGCCGCCCGTCATCCTGAGTACGGACCCCACGGTGCGTGGGGTCGGAAAGGGAAGAAACCGGGTAGGGTAGGCGCTGGGGGAGGCCGGCAGAATGGCCGGCGTCTCATTGGTGCCTTGCGCCCGATCC
>JBDIBD010000666.1:0-2551 GCA_039812725.1 Vicinamibacteria bacterium
CGCTGGCGGGCGGCGCGCGCGCGGCCTGGCGCGAGCCACTGGGCCCGCCCGGGCTGCTGATGGCGGCGGTGGCCGCAACGCTGGCGATCGTGGCGCTGGCGCTGCCCTACATCGAGGGCAACCCGCGCTACCCGCTGTTCCTGATGGTGCCCCTGCCGGCCCTGCTCGGCCGGCTGTCGGCGCGGTCCTGGGGACGCGCGGCCCTGCTCGCGGCGCTGGCGCTGGGGACCTGGGGCTCGCTCAGCCAGGGGCGGGTCAAGGTCGACCTCGACCGGCAGTGGCGCGGCCTGGTGGCCGGGCTGGAGGAGCTCGGCGTGCGCCACTGCTACAGCGACTTCTACCTGGCCACCAAGGTCGCCTTCCTGAGCGCCGAGCGGGTGGTCTGCAGCGCCAAGCTGGGGCCCACCACCACCGAGTACTTCTTCGAGTACCGGCGCGAGGTCGAGGCCGCCCCGGCCGCGGCCTACCTGGCCGTCAACCACGCCCAGGCCGACAAGCTGGAGCGCCGCCTCGAGCGCCTGGGGGTCGCGCGCCGCCGTCGCGACCTGATGAAGCCGGTGCTCTACGACCTCTCCCGCAAGGTCGACCCGCAGGAGCTGTTCCCGGAGCGGGAGTTCCCGCTGCGCTAGTCGTCCGGCAGCGCGAGCGCGTAGACCTCGCGCGCCGGCCGCCCCGTCAGGCGCGCCACTTCCTTCACCGCGGCCCGCCGCGTGAGCCCCCGGGCCACCAGCTGCGCGAACAGCTCCCGCGGGTCCTCGCTGGCCGCCTCCGGCCCGCTCTCGGGCGCCCCGGCCACCACCAGCACCACCTCGCCCTTGACCGCCTGGCGCGCCGCGAGCAGGTCGCGCAGGCTGGCCAGGTCGCCGGCCGCGTACTCCTCGTGCAGCTTGGTGGCCTCGCGGCACAGGAAGGCCGGGCGCGGGCCCCAGGCCGCGGCCAGGTCGGCCAGCGTCTCCGCCACGCGCAGGGGCGACTCGTAGATCACCAGCGTGAAGGGCAGGCTCGCCAGGGCCTCGATCTCGCGCCGGCGGGGGGCCGCCCGGGCCGGCAGGAAGCCCACGAAGACGAAACGGTCCGTGGGCAGCCCCGAGACCGACAGGGCTGCCACGGCGGCGCTGGGCCCGGGCACGGGCAGCACCGCGAGGCCGGCCTCGCGGGCGGCCCGCACCAGGCGGTAGCCGGGGTCCGAGATGGTGGGGGTGCCGGCGTCGCTCACCAGGGCCACGTCCTGGCCGCCCCTGAGGCGCTCCAGCACGTCCGCCACGCGCTCGCGCTCGTTGTGCTCGAAGCACGACAGGAGCGGCGTGCGGAGCCCCTGGGAGCGCAGCAGGGCCCCCGTGCGGCGGGTGTCCTCGCAGGCCACCAGGGCCACCTCGCCCAGCACCCGCACCGCCCGGGGGCTGAGGTCCTCCAGGTTGCCCAGGGGGGTGGCCACCACGAACAGGCGCCCGGGCGCGGTCACGGGCGCAGGCTTTCTTGACGGCAGGCCCCCGGGGACCTAGACTCTGCCTTTCCCACGCCTTGGCCGGGCGCGGGCGGCCGGGGCAAGTAGGCCCTTCCCGATCCAGCAGACGACGCAAGGGGGGTGTAGGTTTTGGCCGAGATCAAGCTGCAGGAGGGCGAGTCCATCGAGGGCGCTCTTCGGCGCTTCAAGCGCAAGGTCCAGCAGGAAGACATCATCAAGGACATCAAGAAGCACAGCTTCTACATGAAGCCGGGCGACAAGCGCCGCGCGAAGCAGGCGCTGGCGCGCAAGCGCAACCGCAAGAAGGCCCGCCGCGAGGCGGAGTAGCCGTTTCCCCCGGTCCGGCCGCCCGCGCAGGGCCGGGGGCGCCTTTCCCGCCGCCGTGCCCCAGCCTTCCCTCGAGCATCAGCGCCGGGCGGAGGCCTGCACGGCCGTGACGCAGGCCACGTCGACGATGTCGTCCACGGAGCAGCCGCGCGAGAGGTCGTTGGCCGGCCGCTCCAGCCCCTGCAGGATCGGCCCGATCGCGCGCGCCCCGGCCAGCCGCTCGACCAGCTTGTAGCCGATGTTGCCGGCGTCGAGGTCGGGGAAGACCAGCACGTTGGCGCGCCCCGCCACGGCGCTCCCGGGGGCCTTCGCGCGCCCCACCTCCGGTACCAGGGCCGCGTCGACCTGCAGCTCGCCGTCGAGGGCCAGCTCGGGGGCGCGGGCCCGGGCGATGCGCAGGGCCTCGCGCACCTTGCGCGTGCGGGCGTGCTCGGCGCTGCCGCGCGTCGAGAAGGACAGCAGCGCCACCCGCGGCTCCTCCAGGAAGCCCCGGGCGCTCTCGGCCGCCAGCAGCGCGATCTCGGCCAGCTCCTGCGGGTCGGGCTCGGGGTTGACGCCGCAGTCCGCGAACACCAGCAGCCCGCGCTCGCCCATCTCGGGGCGGGGCGTGTCCATGAGCATGAACGACGACACCCGGCGCACGCCGGCGCGCGTGCCGATCCCGCGCAGCGCGGCGCGCAGGGTGGCCGCAGTGGTCGAGCGGGCCCCGGCCACGAAGCCGTCGAAGCGCCCGGCCGCGACGCCCAGGGCGCCCCACAG
>JBDIBD010000667.1:0-2551 GCA_039812725.1 Vicinamibacteria bacterium
CGCTGCGCCGGGCGCGTTTCGGCGAGGCGCTGGCGGCCTACCGCCGCGCCGCCGCGCTCAGCCCCGAGGACCCGCGGCTGCGGGCCCGGCTGGCGGAGGTGAAGCTGCAGGCCGCCGAGCAGGCCGTGGCGGCGGCCCGCGAGGCCCTCGAGCGCCAGGACGTGGCGGAGGGCCTGCGCCAGTACCACATGGCGCTCGACGCGGCACCCGAGCTGGCCGGCGTGCGGCTCGAGCTGGCCGAGCTGCTGGTGGCGCGCGGCCAGGCCGGGGACGCGGTCGAGGTGCTGCGCGCCGACCCCGTCGGGGACCGGACCGTGCTGATGCGCCTGGGAGCGCTGAGCGAGCAGCTCCAGGACTGGACCGGGGCCCTGGCGGCCTACCAGCGGGTGCTGTCGAGGGACGGCCGCGACGCCGACGCGGCCCGGCGCGCCGGGGCTGCCCGCTCCGCGCTCGAGCTGAGCCAGATGCCCGAGGAGTACCGGCGCATCTTCGACGCGCCGCGCCTGACCCGCGCCGAGCTGGCCGCGCTGCTCTCGGTCAAGCTGGGCGTGCTGCAGCGCCTGCCCTCCGGCCAGCCGGGCGTGGCCGTGGACATCTCGGGCTCGTGGGCCCGCGAGCACGTGCTGCGCGTCCTGTCTCTGGGCGTCATGGAGGTCTACCCGAACCACACCTTCCAGCCGGGCGCCACGGTTCGCCGCGGCGACCTGGCGGCGGCCCTGGCGCGCGTGCTCGACCTGCGGCGCTGGCCGGCCGGCGCGCCGCCGCCCATCAGCGACATGTCGCGCAGCAATCTCTTCTACGCCGCAGCCGTGCGGGTCGTGGCGGCGGGCCTCATGGACCTCTCGGCGGGCGGGGCCTTCGAGCCCTGGCGACCTCTCAGCGGGCGCGACGCGGCCGACGTGATCGACGCCACCGCGCGGCTGATCGGGCCGTAGCCGGGCCGCGCCAGCGGAGTTGCGGTAGGATGGCGGCATCCGTGGAGGCCAGCATGGACGAGCCCGAGCTGCTGCGCACCGTTCCGATCTTCTCCGAGCTCTCCGAGGTCGACATCCAGGCCCTGGCGCGCCTGACCACCCGGCGTCGCTACCCGAAGGACACGGTGGTGTTCTTCGAGAACGAGCAGGGCGACACGCTCTTCATGATCCTCCAGGGGCGAGTGCGCGTGACGATCCTGGGCGACGACGGCCGCGAGGTGATCCTCTCGGTGCTGGGCCCAGGGGACTTCTTCGGCGAGATCGCCCTGCTCGACAACGAGCCACGCTCGGCCACGGCCATCGCGGCCGAGGATGCGGAGCTGCTGCTGCTGCAGCGCAACGAGTTCCAGGGGGCCATGTCCGAGAACCCCTCCATCAGCGGGGCCCTCATCCGGGTGCTGACCGCTCGCCTGCGCCGCGCCAACCACCAGATCTCGACGCTGGCGCTGCTGGACGTCTACGGGCGCGTGGCCCGGGTGATCCTGGACATCGCCCGCGAGGAAGGGCGCCGGCTCAAGGACGGGCGCATCGCCTTCCGGCGCGCGACGCACCAGGAGCTGGCCAACCGCATCGGCACCACGCGCGAGACCGTGACGCGCATGCTCAAGGACCTTGAGCGCCAGGGGCTGATCACCGTCGACGGTCGCGAGGTCGTGCTGGAGGCCAACTTCGAGAAGGCCTTCGACTAGGCCCTACAGCAGCGTCAGCAGGTGCTGCTTGATGCGCGCCCGCACGGCTTCGTCGCGGGTGGCCTGCAGGGCCAGCTCCCACATCTCCACCGCCTTCCGCCAGAACTCCTGCTTCTGGTAGAGGTTGGCCAGGGACGTGATGGCGTCGATGAACTGCGGGTTGATCTGGATCGCGCGCTCGTAGTGGTCGATGGCGTGGAAGACCATGTCCTTCTTCTCGTAGGTCATGGCCAGGTAGTAGTGCAGCATGTCGTTGAGCTGCGTGATGGCCAGGCCCTTCTCGAAGGCCGCCACGGCGTCCTGCAGCCGGTCCTGCTTGAGGGCGATCACGCCGTCCTTCAAGTGGCGCCGGGCGGCCGCCTCCGAGTGGGGCGGCACGGCCGGGGCGTGGGTCAGCAGGGACTCGGTGCGCCGCAGCAGCTCGGCTGCCTCGAAGGGCTTCTCGAGGTAGTCGTCGGCGCCGTACTTCTCCTTGACGTCGGCGGCGAAGCGCCAGCCCGTGTGGACGGCCGAGATCATCATGACCGGGATGTGCCGGAAGCGCTCGCTGGTCTTGAGCTGGCGGCAGATCTCGAAGCCGTGGATCTCGGGCAGCATGCCGTCGAGCACCACCAGGTCGGGGACGTGCTCGCGCACCTTGGCCAGGGCCTCGCGCCCGCCGCGGGCCGTGATCACCCGGTAGCGCTTGCTCTCCAGGATCTGCGCCAGCAGCTGCAGGATCATCTCGTCGTCGTCGACGGCCAGGACCGTGTAGGTCTCCTCGACCGCGGGGGCGCGCGGCGGCGCCGGCGAGGGCTGCGGGGCCTGCGTCGCCAGGGGCGCGCCCGCCAGGGTCTCGAAGACGGCCCGCTCGCGCTCCTCGAGCGGCGCCAGCGCCACGGGCGGCGG
>JBDIBD010000668.1:0-2543 GCA_039812725.1 Vicinamibacteria bacterium
CCGCCGCGTGGGCGGCGAAGTCGCCCTGCAGCGCCAGCACGCCGACGCGCGCGCTCACCAGCCGCGGGTCTGCAGGCGCTCGGCCTCGGGCAGGACCGCGGCGGCAAGGCCGTGCATGGGCTGGCCCAGCCCGCGCGAGACCTCGGCCACCAGCTTGGCGTCCTGGTAGTGGGTGGTGGCGCGCACGATGGCCCGCGCGCGCGGGGCCGGGTCGGCCGACTTGAAGATGCCCGAACCCACGAAGACGGCCTCGGCGCCCAGCAGGCGCATCAGGGCCGCGTCGGCCGGCGTGGCGATGCCGCCCGCGGCGAAGTTCGGCACCGGCAACTGGCCCTGCTTCGCCACCAGCCGCACGAGCTCGTAGGGGGCGCCCAGCTGCTTGGCCTCGGCCATCAGCTCCTCGTCCCCCAGCACCGTCAGCCGCTTGATGGCCGAGGTCACCGCGCGCATGTGGCGCACGGCCTCGACGATGTCGCCCGTGCCGGCCTCGCCCTTGGTGCGCAACAGGGCCGCCCCCTCGCCGATGCGGCGCAGGGCCTCGCCCAGGTCGCGACAGCCGCACACGAAGGGCGCGGTGAAGGCGAACTTGTCGACGTGGTGCTGCTCGTCGGCGGGGGTCAGCACCTCGCTCTCGTCGACGAAGTCGACCCCCAGGGCCTCGAGCACGCGCGCCTCGGCGAAGTGGCCGATGCGGCACTTGGCCATGACCGGCACCGAGACGGCCTGCATGATGGCCTCGATCACGGCCGGGTCGGCCATGCGGGCCACGCCGCCTTCCTTGCGGATGTCGGCCGGCACGCGCTCCAGGGCCATGACGGCCACGGCCCCCGCGTCCTCGGCGATGCGGGCCTGCTCGGCGTTGGTCACGTCCATGATGACGCCGCCCTTGAGCATCTCGGCCAGGCCGGTCTTGAGCCGCAGGCTTCCGGTGATGGGTTCCGTCATGGTCTGCCTCCCTGTGCGCGGCCTTTCGCCCGCTCGCGGGCCCGACCCGGGCCCGGACACAGAATAGGGCCCGAAATGTAACGATGCAAGTACGAACTTGTCACCGTGACAATCTGGCCTGCCCTCAGGCCACGCGGCCCCCCGCCAGGCGGACCCGGAAGCGCCGCTGCAGCTCGGCCATCAGCGCTCCGTCGCCACCGGGGCCGGGAGACAGCTGGTCCAGGCCGGCCTCGGCCAGCCCCTCGAGGGCCTGGCCGGGGTGGCACGCGGCCGCCAGCCGGCGCAGCTGCTCCGGCGAGGCCCCGCTGGCGGCGCTCCACATCAGGCCCAGGGTCCAGCGCGCCGGCTCGCCGTGCTGCGCGCCGAGCAGCGCCTCGAGGTGGCTGCGCTCGGCCTCCTCCACGCTGGCCGCGCGCTGCTCCAGAAGCGTGTCCCCGTGCCGCGCCAGGCACTCCCCGAGGAGCGCCTCGTGGGCCGGCGCGGGCAGCGTGGCCGCGAGCTCGTCGAGCAGCAGGTGGGTGGCCAGCAGGTCCGTCTGCTCCAGCAGGCGCCGGGCCGACTCGATGCGCCCGCGCGGCTCCAGCCGCGACAGCAGCTCCCAGGCCTTGCGCCGGCGGTGGAAGTCGAGGCGCGGCGGGCGGGCCTCGAAGGCCAGGCGCCGGTTGTAGTAGGCCCAGCACGGCTCGCCCGGCCGGGGCAGGGAGCGCAGCGAGACCGTCACGCAGGGCCGCCCGAGGAAGAACAGCGCGTGGATCAGCGCGAAGCCCGGGTAGATGCGGCGCGTGTCGCCGGGGCCCAGCCGCTCCAGCCGCTCGGCCTCGAGCCGCCCCAGCAGCAGGCCGCCGGGACGCGGCTGCGGCTCCTCCATCCGGTACTGCAGGTGCAGCCGCTCGCCGCGCACCACCGAGAAGGCGCCCCAGGCCACGTGCTGGTGGACGCGCGCCGCGCCGTCGTTCCAGTAGATCAGCTCGACCCGGAAGCGCTCGCGCCGCGCCAGGGTCAGCGCCGGCTCGCCGTACTCGTTCTCCTCGGTCTGCGGCGGGAGCGAGGCCGTCAGGGCCCGCCGCAGGCCCACGAGCGGCTCGAGGCGCTCGGGCAGCCGCGCCTGTTCCAGCACCTCGGCGGCCACGTCCGCGAAGCTCTCGTCCCCACCGCCGGCCGCCTGCCAGCGCGACTCGGCCCGGGCGGCCAGCTCCTCGAAGACGTCCATGGGAGCTTCATAGCACGGACGGCCGCACGGGGGGCCGCCAGCTTGCAGCGCGGCGGGGCCTGTGAGAAGAAGGAGGCGCGAGGTGCCCTGATGCAGGACGGCTCCCACGCCACGGCGGCGGACGCGCCCGAGCTGCGCGTGCGCTACTTCGCGGTGCTCAAGGAGCTGGCCGGCGTCGACGAGGAGGGCCTGCCGCTCGGCCCGGGCCTTGCCACCGTGGCCGAGCTGCTGCGGGCCCTGGAGCAGCGCCACCCCGCGCTGACCGGCCGTTTGGGGCGCGTGCGCGTGGCGCGCAACCAGCGCCTGGCCGCGCCCGGCGAGCGCCTCGCGCCGGGGGACGTGCTGCAGCTGATCCCGCCGCTGGCCGGGGGCTGAGCCGCGCATGAGC
>JBDIBD010000669.1:0-2536 GCA_039812725.1 Vicinamibacteria bacterium
TCAGGGCGGCCACGCCCGCCACGAGCGCGGCCGCGAGCAGGACCCAGCCGGCGCGCCCCGCCGCGCATGGCCGATCGACGAGTTGCGGCCCTTTTCCGGCTGGGGCCGGCCCCGGCACGAATCGAGCAGCGGGAGCGGGCATGATCGTCGGCCCGCTCAGGATCCTACCACCTCCGCTCCGGGCGGGAGCGCGGCCCGATCAGCTGCCGATGTCCCACGACAGGTAGAGGCGCGCCTCGGGGTTGCGCTGGCTCTTGTCCTGCAGCTCGGGCGAGTCGTAGTTGCTGTCGCGGTAGAACAGCCAGGCGTCGCCACCCAGGGCCAGCCGCTTCGCGACCGGCACGGTCACGCGCAGCGCCACGCGGTGGATGTGGTGGCGCGAGCTCGAGCCCTCGGGGCCGTCCTCGGGGTTGTAGATCGAGCCGTTCTTGACGCTGATCAGCGTGTAGCGGTAGGTCAGGAAGGCCAGCGGCCGGCCCTTGCGGTGCAGCAGCAGCTCGGCCGCGGCGCCCGCGCCAGCGCCGTAGTCGTAGTCGCGCAGCTCGCGCGGGTCGGGGATGTCGGCCAGGTAGGAGTAGTCGGCGTTGACCGCGGCGGCGGCCACGACGTAGCCCACGGCGCGCGTGGTCAGCCGGGTGTCGCCCGAGCCGAAGCGCGAGAACAGCCCCAGCCCGAAGCCCTGGCCGCCGTACTCGTAGGCCTCGTTGTCGATGTAGTCGAAGTCCTGGATGATCGCCAGGGCGTGGCGCGTGTCGGGGCCCGCGGGCCCGCCCAGGGGCTTCGACCACAGGTCGCCGCGCACCTGCAGCAGCCCGACCCGGCTCTTGTCGCCGAAGTTGACCTGCACGGCGCCGTCGAACCGGTCGAAGGGCTTGCGGCGCTCGTTCTCGAAGGCGCTGCCGTACTGCACGTCGAACTCGGCGAAGCCGTACGCGTTGGTGTTCTCGGCGATCGACTGGCCCTCGCCGATGACGCGCGTGCCCATGGCCAGCTGCATGCCCAGCGTGGGCGGGCGCCAGTCGTAGGGGCTGTCGGGGTTGCCCTGCACCTTCGTGGCGCGCCCGGAGAGGAAGCGGTTGAACTGGCCCACCGGGTTGACCGGCGCCGCCGCGATCTCGCGCCAGATGCGGCCGGAGCCCGACTTGGTGTTGTTCAGGATCACGTTGGCCAGGCGGTAGGAGAACTCGCCGCGGGCGATGCCCCCCAGGCCGGTCGAGACCATGTCGTTCCAGGACATGGGCTGGCTCTCGCCGCAGCACTCCCAGATGAAGGCCCCGGCGATGGCCAGGCCGGCGGAGCCCCAGAAGCCGATGCCGTTGGCGCGGGCGGAGTTGAAGTAGGTGCCGCCGTTGAAGGGGTGGATGAGCTGGTTGGTCTTGAACTCGTTGTCGTCGTACTTGAAGCCCTGCTCGATGTTGTGCTCGATGGTGCGGGGCGTGATCGGGTAGGAGCTCTCGCCGCGCACGTACTCGTTGAGGGTGGTCGAGACGAAGTTGATGCCCAGCACCTCGGCCGTGGCCCAGCCCCAGGAGCGCGAGACGCCCCAGGCGTCGCGCTGGCCGTCGGCGGGCGGCAGGGGCCGGAGCTGCCCGCTGACCGGGTCGGCGATCGGCGCCGGCAGGGCCGCCACCCCTTCGGCCAGCGGCCGCCAGGTCAGGCCCGCGCGGACGGACCACTGGTTGCCCGAGTTGACCGGCTCGCGCCCGATGGCCGTCATGTCCAGGTCGCCGGTCTGGTAGACCGTCCAGTCCGCCGCCAGGTCGAGCGCCAGGGCCGGCTTGAGCTGGATCTCGACGCCGGGACGCAGCGAGAAGCCGAAGCCGTTGGCGGCCTCGGTGGGGTTGTGGCCGGCCGCGAAGTCCTCCGGCGGGATGACGTGGAAGATCTCGCTGCGCGGGTGGACGCGCTCGGCGGCCACGCGCGCCTGGAGGTAGGGACGCACCTTGCTCTCGTGGTGGAAGACCCGCATCGCGAACAGGTGGGTCTCGAGCCGCGACCAGTCCTGCTGGTCCTGGTAGGGCGGCTTCATGAGCAGCGAGCCGAACTGGAAGCCGCCGCCGAAGCGCCACGGGCCGCGGCCGTGGACCAGGTTCAGCTCGAAGTCGATGGGCTTCTCGACGACGTCGCCGTAGCCGCCGCCGACGCCGCCCGTGCCCAGGCTGCCGTTGAAGGTCCACTCCCCGGGCGAGACGCGCTCCGGGGAGGCGCCCTGGGCGCCCAGGGGCGCGGCGGCGAGAAGCAGGGCGGCTGCTGCTGCGGCCCAGGTCTTGCGGTGCGCGTTCATGTTGGCTCCTTTGCGACCTCGCGGCCCCGCGCAGGACGGCGCAGCGGCCTGGCTCGCCAGGATTCTAGCCCGGCCCCGGCCTGCTCCGGGTGGTGCTCTTGCCGGCCGCCTGGCGCTCGCATCACGGGGCCTCGGGCGCCTCGGGCGGCAGGGCCCGCACGGCCACGGCGACCTGCTGGCTCAGGTCGCCCAGGAGCGCGCTCATGGCCTCGACGCTGGCGCCGGCGTCGGCGCCGGCCGCCTCGCGCCGCA
>JBDIBD010000670.1:0-2517 GCA_039812725.1 Vicinamibacteria bacterium
GGCGGCGGTGCGCCCCAGCGCGGCCTCGATGGCGGCCAGCTCCGCAGCCATCTGCTCCGGGGGCTTGGGCGGCATCCCGGGCGCCGCGGGCCCGTTCGTGTCCAGCCACAGCTTCGTCGCCTGCGCCCGGAGCGGGCTGACGCCCGTGGCGCCGGCCGTCGTCACCGCCTTGAGCGGCGCCATCAGCGGGGCGAGGAGCGCGTCGGCCTGAGCCGCGTCGCGGCGCCGCTTCTCCGCAGCGATGTCGGCGGCCTCGCGCGCCCCCAGCAGCCTCAACTGGAGCGCCTCCTGATCTGCCTGCTCCCGCTCCCGCAGGGCTTCGGCCTGGTCGTTCTTCCACTTCGTCTCGGCCGCGCCCCGGTTCGCCTGGCCCAGCACCAGGGCCCGCGCCGACTCGATGTCGGCCGGGTCGAACCCGCCGGGCAGCGTCGCCTTTGGGTCCAGGCTGTAGGAGCCCGCCACCGGGTCGAACACGAGCGACCCCGCGAGGACACGCTGGAGATCGTCCAGGCCCTGCCGCCTCTGCGCCTCGCGGCGGTCCTTGAGGCCCATCTCGCGCAGCTCGCGGTTGGCCCGTCGCTCCTCCTCGCGGGCCAGGCGCTCCTCCTCGTCCCGCTGGAGCGTGAAGGCAAGCTGCCGCTTGGCCGCGTCGATCACGTCCGGCGTCCAGCCGGCGTAGGCCAGTTGGGCGTTTTGGATGCCGCGCCCGAGCGCCCCGAAGAAGTTCTTCAGGCTCACTTCAGACCCCCACTAGCTGTTGTAAGGCGGCCAGCCGATGCGCCCCTGCGCGGCATTCCTCGCCGCCTGCTCGTTCGTGATGAAGTCCCCGACGCCGCCGAGGGCGCCGCCCAGGAAGGCCGACAGGCCGCTCTGCGTCTTGGCCTGCGGAGCCAGGTTGTAGGTCCAGTCCTTCGACGTGAGCGTGCCGCCCAAGTCCCCGAACATTTCCGGCGACCAGAACGAGCCGTAGGTCTTGTGCTCCGGGTCGGCCTTGGCGAGCTGCGACATCAGCCCCGAGAGCAGCGCCCGCCGGCGGTCCAGCGGCTTCTGCATCTCGTTGATGAGCTTCCAGTCGAGCAGCGCCTTCTGGTTCTTGGCCTCGTTCTTCGCGGCCCTGTTGCCGAACAGGCCCTTGAGCCCGCCGAACAGGGCCCCCACGCCGGCTCCGACGGCCGTGCCAAGGCCGGGGACCACCGAACCGATGGCCGCGCCGGTTCCGGCGCCAGAGGCGATCCCGCTCGCCCCGCCGCCGCCGCCCCCGAACATGTCGGCCCAACTCGCGTTGAAAGGCATCGTCCTCTCCTACGCGCCGCCGAGGGCGCCCATCCCGTACTGCATGAGCTGGAACGGCAGGTCGCGCTGATACTCGAAGTCGGCGCGCTGGTTCCGCAGGTCGAACATCTCGCGCTCGAACGAGCGGCTCGCCCCGCCGGCCGCCGCCGAGGCGTTGATCTGCTGCTGCGCCATCTCCTTGTCGGCCTCGATCTTCTTCATCGCCGCGTCGTATTCCTGCTCGATGCGATAGCGGTCGGTGTCGTTCTTGGCCTTGTTCCAGCGGTCCTCGTACTGGCGCTGGATCATGGTTTGCGCCTGGTTGAGTCCCTGGAGCCGGGCGCCGAAGTTGGCTTGCGTAGCCTCGTTGCGGATGCCGGCCACGTCGCGCGCCAGCCCGCCCTGCGCCGCGCGCTGGTTCGCGGCCTGGATCGCGGCGCCGGCCGGGCCCGTGGTGCCGGACCCGCGCACCGAGGCGAGGTAGGCGTCACGCTGCTGGCTCTGGAGGTCGGCGCTGCGCCGCGCCGCAGCGTCGGCGCGCATGTTGGCCTGGACCTCGGCGGTATAGGGGCCCTCCGTGCCCGACATCAGCTTGCGGATGAAGTCCCCCATCTCGCCTTCGAGCCCGAGGCCGCCGCCGCCGCCCCCGCCACCCGAGCCCGGCTCCTGCACCTCACCGAACCGCTGACCGAGGTTCCGGCGCAGCGCGTCGGCGTACTGCTGCCGCTCGGCCAGGTTGCCCTCGGCGTTGTTGACGTGGCCGTAGAAGGCCGACTTCAGCGGCTCGAACCGGGGGTCGCGCTTCGCCCCCCGGAAGTCGGTGATGCCCGCCGCCGCGGCCAGGTCGCGCCAGGGCATGCGCTGCACGTTGGGGTTCGCCTGGCTCTGGTTCTCGAAGGCGCTCTTGCCCACGGCGATGTTGTGGCCCGCGAGGAAGGTGCGGGTGTTGTACTGGTCGGAGTTGGTCCCATAACCGGACTTCTCGTTCCAGAAGGGCGTTCCTCCGGTGCGCGGCCTGTACCAGCTCGGCGTCCCGCCGCTCGACTGCGGCGGATCGGTCGGGGCCGGGGGCTGAAACTGGTTCGGGTCCAGGTTCGGCCCCGGAGCCGGCCCGGGCATCGCCGCCGCCTCCGGCGGTCGCTGCTGCCGTCGTTCCCGCTCCACGGGCGGGGCGAAGGTGGACATGTCCCCCTCCTCAGCTCATGAACATGCGGCGGTACTGCTCGTCGTCGGGGCCGTTCGGGA
>JBDIBD010000671.1:0-2516 GCA_039812725.1 Vicinamibacteria bacterium
TGCCCCAGCTGCTGAAGAGCTTCGGCCTGCAGCCGCGCCGGCGGCCGGTCCCCTAGCCCGGCGGCCCGAGCCCGAGCGCCCCGACCAGCCAGGCGGGCATCCCCGTCCCGAGCAGCACGAGCACCCAGGGCAGCAGCGCCGTGGCCAGGAGCACGAGCTGGAGCAGCTGCTCGGCCGGTCGCGGCAGCCAGCGCGGCCGCATCTCGGAGACGAGCGCCGTGAGGCCGATCAGGCCGAAGAGCGTGGCCGCGAGCAGCGGCGGCCAGGAGGCCACGCAGGCCGCCACGGGCAGCCGGCTCCGGCCCTGGCCCAGGGCGTCGATGCGGCCGGCCAGCGCCGGCAGTCCCACGCCCAGCGGGTACGACCGGGAGCACTCGTAGAGCGCCGCGCCGTCGGGGTCGGCGATGCGCAGCGTCTGGACCGTGAAGCGGATCGAGGAGCGCTTCCCCGAGGGCTCCACCCGCTGCTCGCTCTCGACCCGGGAAGAGCCCGTGGCCGAGCCCACCGGCCGCAGCAGCCGGGCCTGCGAGACGAACAGGCCCAGCGGCCGCTCGCTCACCTCGCAGCTCGCCGGGCCCTCTGCGCCGCGCGCGCAGGAGAGGCAGGTCGGGGGAGCCAGGACCGCGGCAGCCGTCCCGGCGGCGGTCAGGGCCAGCAGCGCCAGCAGCACGCCGGGGGAGCGCTGCGAGGCGCGGATCGTGTGGAAGGCCGCCTCCGCCGCTTCCCGTGCCTCCGGCGGCAGGTCGGCGTCGGCCCGGCCCGGGTACTGCCGGCGCAGCCGGGCCAGCTCGGCGTGGGCCGCCTGGACCTGCTCCCGCGAAGGCAGGCCGGCCTCCTTTCCCCAGTCCGTCGGGCAAGGCTAGGCCCCGGGCGGGGACGCGTCAAACCGAGGGTGATCTCGGAAGGCGGGAGCGCAGGGGCCGCCGCCGGTTTGCCGCCCGGCCCCAGGGCGGATAGCCTTCGAACGAAATGTCGAGCGCCGCGGCCGAGAGTCCCGAGTCCGTCCACCGCCGCCGCAGCGACGCGCTGCCCTGCCCGGTCTGCCGGCGGGCCGTGCCGATCGAGACGCTCAGCCACCCGGAGGGACTGACCGACGCGATCGCGGCCCTCGCGGCGGCCAACACGCCCGGCTGGCAGCGCGCCCTGGGGCTGTGCGGGGAGTGCCTGGCGCGCTTCCGCGAGGCCCACGAGGGGCTGCAGGCGCTGCTGGTGGGCGGCACCACGGCCATCCTGCCGACGCCGCTGCGCCTGGGCGCGGTCGACCGCTTCCGGGGGCGCGGGGTGGGGATCGCCTTCCTCGACTCGGGCTTCTTCGCCCACCCCGACCTGGTCGAGCCGGAGAGCCGCATCCTCAAGTACGTCGACGTGACCCGGAAGGGCGCACGCCAGAGCTTCCTGACGCGGCCGGACGTCTCGAGCTGGCACGGCATGATGACCTCGGTGGTGGCCTGCGGGAACGGGCGGCTCTCGAAGGGGCTCTACCGCGGGCTGGCCTCCGAGGCGCGCCTGGTGCTGGTCAAGTGCGGCAGCGTGCGGCGCATCACCCACGAGGACATCCGGCGCGGGCTGCAGTGGGTGGTGCGCCACCGCAAGCAGTACGGCATCCGCGTGGTCAACGTGAGCTGCGGCGGCGACTACGAGAAGAGCTACCTGCACGACGGGCTGTCGCAGGCGGCCGAGTGGGCCACGCGCGAGGGGCTGCTGGTGGTCTGCGCGGCGGGCAACCGCGGCTCCCAGCCGAACCACCCCATCGTGCCGCCGGCCTCGGCCCCGTCCGTGCTGACCGTGGGCGGCCTCGACGACAAGAACCGGCTGGGCTTCCTGGGCTACGACATCTACCACTCGAGCTACGGGCCGACCGTCGACGGCCTGCAGAAGCCCGAGGTCATCGCCCCGGGGATCTGGGTGGCGGCGCCGACCCTGCCCGGCACGCCCACGGCCGCCCAGGCGGAGCTGCTCTCGCGCCTGGCCGGCGCCGCGGACGAGGAGCTGGCCGGGCTGGTCGCGGCCCGCCCCGGCGTCGACCACGACCTCGACGCCGCGCGCCACCTGGCCGCGCCCCTGCTGCGCCAGCTGATCGCCGCCAAGGTGCGCGACAACAACGTCATCTCGGGCTCGTACAAGCACGTCGACGGCACCAGCTTCGCCGCGCCGATCGTCGCGTCGATCGCGGCCCAGATGTTCGAGGCCCACCCGGGCCTGACGCCGCAGCAGGCCAAGCTGATCCTGATGCGCACCGCGCGGCGGCTGCCCCACGTGGAGGTCGAGCGACAGGGCTGGGGCGTGGCGGACCCGCGCGCGGCCGTGCTGGAGGCCGAGCGCCTGGCGGCCGAGGCGCGCCAGGCCTAGCGCGAGCCGTCCGTCAGGCCGGCTTCCGGCCCAGCAGCTTCAGCACGAAGCCGTGGAAGCGGTGGACCGCCCCGGCCCCGGGCAGGAACATGTACGGGCAGGCTCCGGCCACGACCTCGAGGCCGCGCTCGCGGGCCACGGCCAGCGCCGCCGGGCTCACCGCCCCC
>JBDIBD010000672.1:0-2515 GCA_039812725.1 Vicinamibacteria bacterium
CAGGGCCGCGGCCGCGGCGGCCAGGCCGGCGGTCAGGGCCAGCGCGGCGAGGTGGTCGGGACCGAGGAGGCGGAAGGGCCGCACGGCTCCATTGTGCCCCTTCCCTTGACCCGTCTACGGCTTCACACTCCAGCATCGGGGTGTGGCGCGGGGGACCGCGCCCGGACCTGGAGGATGGCATGCCGGCGACGAACGTGACGGTCGAGCAGTGGGTGGCGCTGTTCCGGGCCGTGGGCCTGACGGACGAGGACATGCACAAGTGGCACGCGGAGTTCGAGCGCCGCCACCCCGACGGCCACGAGGGCTTCCTGCAGTGGCTGGGCCTGCCCCCGGAGCGCATCGCGCGCGTCCGGCAGGACTCGGCCCGGGGCTGAGCGGCCTCCCCCGGAGGGCCCGCGGGCCCTCCGGGGGTCTTCCACCATGCTGGGCATCAGCCAGCTCGCGCGCCGCTTCGGGCTGTCCCGCAGCGCGCTGCTCTACTACGACGCCATCGGCCTGCTCTCGCCGCGCGCCCGCACGGCCGCGGGCTACCGGCGCTACTCGGCCCAGGACGTGGCGCGCCTGGAGCAGATCGACCTCTACCGCAAGGCCGGGCTGCCGCTCCGCCGCATCGCCCGCGTGCTGGCGGGCGACCGGGGGACGCTGGCCGGCGCGCTCGAGCAGCGCCTGGCCGAGCTGAACCGGCAGATGCAGGCCCTGCGCCGCCAGCAGCAGCTGGTGCTGGCCCTGTTGCAGGAGCGCGCCGGCCGGCGCGGCGCCCGGCCGCTCGACAAGCAGCGCTGGGTCGCGATCCTGCGCGCCACCGGCATGACCGAGCAGGACATGCAGCGCTGGCACGTCGAGTTCGAGGCCTCGGCCCCCGAGGCCCACCAGGACTTCCTCGAGTCGCTGGGCCTGGAGGCGGAGGAGGTGGACCGCATCCGGAGCTGGTCGCGCCGCCTGCGGGGCGGCGCCCCGCGGCGCCGTGGCCGTGGCGCCTGAAGCCCGCGGCGAGGTGGACGCCCCGCCCTGCCTCGGGTAACGTCTGCCCCCATGCGCAGAACCAAGATCGTCGCCACCATCGGCCCCGCCTCGCGCTCGCCCGAGATGCTGGAGCGCCTGGTCCGGGCCGGCGTGGACGTGGTGCGGCTGAACTTCTCCCACGGCACCCACGAGCAGCACCTCGAGGTGATCCGCTCGGTGCGCGCCATCGCCGAACGGCTGCAGCGCCCGGTGGCGCTGCTGCAGGACCTCTCCGGGCCCAAGATCCGCACGGGCAAGGTGCGCGGCGGCGAGATCGAGCTGCGGGACGGAGCGCGCCTGGCCATCACCACCGACGAGGCCGTCGAGGGCACCCCCGAGCTGATCGCCACCACCTACGACCCGCTGCCGCGCGACGTGCGGGCGGGCGACCGCATCCTGCTGGACGACGGCAACCTGGAGCTGCGCGTGCTGTCGAGCGCGGGTGAGCGCGTGGAGTGCGAGGTGCTGCACGGCGGCGCGCTCAAGTCCAACAAGGGCATGAACCTGCCCGGCGTCTCGCTCTCCACCCCGGCCCTGACCGAGAAGGACCGGCGCGACCTGGCCTTCGGCCTGGCCCAGGGTGTCGACTACGTGGCGCTCTCGTTCGTGCGCCAGGCCGCCGACGTGGCCGAGTGCAAGGCCCTGATCGCCGAGGCCGGGGCGCGCACGCCCGTGATCGCCAAGATCGAGAAGCGCGAGGCGGTCAACGACCTGGCCGGGGTCCTCGAGGTCACGGACGGGGTCATGGTGGCGCGCGGCGACCTGGGCGTGGAGCTGTCGACCGAGGAGGTGCCGACGCTCCAGAAGCGCATCATCCAGATGGCCAACGGGGCCGGCAAGGTGGTCATCACGGCCACCCAGATGCTCGAGAGCATGGTCGAGAACGCGCGCCCCACGCGGGCCGAGGCCTCCGACGTGGCCAACGCCATCCTGGACGGCACCGACGCCATCATGCTCTCGGCCGAGACGGCCTCGGGACGCTTCCCCGAGGAGGCGGTCGAGACCATGGCCCGCATCGCGCGCTACACCGAGCAGCACTACGGCCTGCGCGGGCCGCAGCGCGTGGTGGGGTCGGGCTCGATGGTGGCCCGCAGCCTGGCGCGCGTGGCGGCCACCGTGGCCGAGGAGCTGGACTGCCGGCTGATCGTGGCCTTCACCGAGTCGGGCCAGACCGCCCGGCTGGTCTCGGCCTTCCGGCCCCAGGCCCTGATCGCGGCCGTGACCTACAACGAGGCCACCTACCGGCAGCTGGCGCTGTGGTGGGGCGTGCTGCCGGTGCGCTCGGAGTTCGCCCCCACCACCGACGAGATGGTGCTGCGCGGCGAGGCCCTGCTGCGCGAGAGGGGCCTGGTCAAGCCCGGCGAGACGGTGCTGATGCTGGGCGGCCAGAGCCACACCGCCGGGGCCACGAACATGCTGCGCGTGCACGCCATCGCCTGACGCGCCATGCCCCTCCCCCGCCGCCTGGTGCCCGCCTTGCTGGCCGCGCTGCTGCTGCCGGCCTGCGCCAGCG
>JBDIBD010000673.1:0-2510 GCA_039812725.1 Vicinamibacteria bacterium
CGCGGCGTGGACTGCGCCCTGCTGGCGGCCGTGGGGCCGGCGCCGTTCCGGCAGGCGCTCGACGCGCTGCGCCCGGGCGGGCGGCTGATGGTCTTCTCGGCCACCTCCCCGGGCGAGACGGCAGAGGTCGACCTGGGCCTGCTGTGCACGTCCGAGAAGGAGATCCTGACCTCCTACTCGGCCTCGGTCGACGTGCAGCAACTGGCGGCCGAGCTGGTCTTCCGGCGCGAGGTGCGCGTGGCCGAGCTGATCTCCCACCGCTTCCCCCTCGAGCGGGCGCCCGAGGCGGTGGCCCTCGCCGCGCGCCCCGCGGCGGGCGTCCTGAAGGTGATCGTCGAGATGCAGCCCGGGGCCGGCGCCCGCGCGGGGGCCTGAGGGCGTGAGCGGCCCCGGGACCATGCGCGCGGCGGTGCTCCACGGGCGCGAGGACGTGCGCATCGAGACCGTGGAGCGCCCCTGGCCCGGACCCGGCGAGGTGCTGGTGCGCAACGCGGTGGCGCTGACCTGCGGCACCGACGCCAAGGTCTTCCGGCGCGGCTACCACGCCCGGATGATCGTGCCGCCGGCGGTCTTCGGCCACGAGGTGGCCGGCGTGGTAGAGGAGGTCGGCCCGGGGGTGCGCGGCTTCGCCGCCGGCCAGCCGGTGGTGTGGGCCAACTCGGCCCCCTGCGAGGCCTGCGAGCACTGCCGCGAGGGGCGCCCGGGCCTGTGCGACGACCTGCTGTTCTGGAACGGGGCCTACGCCCAGTACTCGGTGCTGCCGGCGCGCCTGGTGTCCCGCAACCTGCTGCACGTCCCGGCCGGCCTCAGCCTGCGCCGGGCGGCCATGAGCGAGCCGCTGGCCTGCGTGGTGCGCGGGCTCGAGCCCTGCCACGTGCGGCCCGGGCAGAGCGTGGCGGTGATCGGCACGGGCTCGATCGGGCTGATGTTCGTGGTGCTCCTGAAGGCCCGTGGGGCCGACGTCATCTGCGTGGGCCGCGGGGCCCACGGCATGGAGCGGGCCCGCCAGTTCGGGGCCGACGTGGTGCTCTCGATCCGCGACGGCGACCTGGCCGAGCAGATCCGGCACCACAGCCGCGACGGGCGCGGGGTCGACGTGGCCATCGAGGCCGTGGGGCTGCCCGAGACGGCCGAGGCCGCCGTCGCGGCGGCCCGCAAGGGCGGCATCGTCAACGTCTTCGGGGGCTCGCCCGCCGACAGCTCCATCCGCATCGACGCGGCGCGGCTGCACTACCAGGAGCTGACGGTCCTGGGCACCTTCCACCACACGCCCTCGGCCTTCCGCGAGGCCCTGGCCCTGATCGCGCGCGGCGTGGTGGACCCCGACCAGTTCGTGCGCGCCGAGGCGCCGCTCGACGCCCTGCCCGACGTGCTGCGGGCCCTGGCCCACGGCGGCGGCTCGCCCAAGACGGCCGTCCTGCCCTGGCCCTGACGGGCGGCGCGGGCTGAGACGCGAAAAGGGGTGCCCGCGGGCACCCCCCTGTCACGACCTCGCCGCCTGGCCGCCGGCTAGCGCTTGCGGGCCGCCTTCTTGGCCGCCTTCTTCGCGACCTTCCTGGCTGGCTTCCTGGCGGCCTTCTTCGCGACCTTCCTGGCCGGCTTCCTGGCGGCCTTCTTCGCGGCCTTCTTGGCCGGCTTCCTGGCGGCCTTCTTCGCGACCTTCTTGGCCGGCTTCCTGGTGGCCTTCTTCGCGGCCTTCTTGGCCGGCTTCTTGGGCGCGGGTTTCCTCGCGATCTTCTTCTTCGGGGCCGGCTTCGGGGCCACGGGCATCACCGCCACGGGCTCGGGAGCGGGCGCAGGCATCGGCTCGGGGGCTGCGGGCTCCGCCGGGGCCGGTGTCTCGGCGGAAGGCGTCGGCGTGTTGTCCTCCATCTCCTCTGCACCTCCAGCGGGCAGCAGCCACGCCGGGCGGCGGCGCGCCGGGCCCGAGTATCAAGGAAGAACTGCGGGAAGTGTGCGCCCGCGCCGACGGCGCGTCAAGAGGTCGCGAGGCGCTGGCGCGACAGCGTCGGCTCGAAGATCACCTGGACGCGGTTGCCGTCCGGGTCGAGGCAGTAGAACGAGCGGCTGCCGTCGCGATGGTCCCGCGGCGCGGCCACGATGGTCACTCCGCGGGCCGCCAGCTCGGCCGCCAGCCGGTCGACGTCGGCGGGGCTCTCGGCCACGAAGCCCAGGTGGTCGAGGCTGCCCAGCTCGGGGTCGGCCGCGGCCCGGTGCAGGGCCAGGTTGTCGACGCCCGACGTCAGGTAGACGTTGTCGGGGTCCGGCTCCCAGGCCACGCGCATGGCGAAGGCCTCGCAGTAGAAGCGCTTGCTGGCCTGCGGGTCGGCGACCTTCAGGGCCAGGTGGCGCAAGCCGAGCAGGGTCACGCGGGCATCCTTAGCTCCGCGCCAGTCCGGCGGCGGCGGCCAGCGCGCGGGCCAGCTCGGCCTCGAGGCGATCCAGGACGGCGGGCTCGGCCCCGCGCCCGTCGCGTGCGGCCGACTCGAGCACGCCGGCCAGGGCCGCCA
>JBDIBD010000674.1:0-2509 GCA_039812725.1 Vicinamibacteria bacterium
CGCCGCGCCGCCGCGGCCCGCGCCCACGAGCCCGCCGTCACGCGCGACGGCCAGCGCGTCGAGGTGGTGGCCAACATCGGCGGGCTGGCCGACGCCGAGCAGGCGGTGGCGCTGGGCGCGGAGGGCGTGGGCCTGCTGCGCTCCGAGTTCCTGTTCCTCGGCCGCGCCAGCGCGCCTTCCGAGGACGAGCAGCTCGAAGTCTACCGCGCGATCGCGCGCGTGCTGGGCCCGCAGCGGCCGCTCATCGTGCGCACGCTCGACGTGGGCGGCGACAAGCCCCTGCCCTACCTGCCGCTGCCGCGCGAGGACAACCCCTTCCTCGGCGTGCGCGGCCTGCGCCTGATGCTCGACCACGCCGAGGTGCTGCGCACCCAGCTCCGCGCGCTGCTGCGGGCGGCCCCCGACGGCCGGCTGCTGGTGATGCTGCCGATGGTGGCCACGCTGGCCGAGCTGCGCGCGGCCCGGGCGCTCCTCGACGAGGAGCGCGAGCGGCTGGGCGCGCCCGCGTTGCCGCTGGGGATCATGATCGAGGTCCCCTCGGCCGCGCTCATGGCCGACGCGCTGGCGCGCGAGGCCGACTTCTTCTCGGTCGGCACCAACGACCTGACCCAGTACACGCTGGCCATGGACCGCGGCCACCCGCGCCTGGCGCCCTTCGTGGACGGGCTCGAGCCGGCGGTGCTGCGCCTGGTGGCCCAGGCCGCACGGGCGGCCCAGGCCCACGGGCGCTTCACCGGCGTGTGCGGCGGGCTGGCCGGCGACGAGCAGGCCGTGCCGCTGCTGCTGGGGCTGGGCGTGACCGAGCTGAGCGTGAGCGTGCCGGCCCTGCCCGCCGTCAAGGCGCGCGTGCGCGAGCTGCACCTGGGCGAGTGCCGCGAGCTGGCCGCGCGGGCCCTCGAGTGCGCCGGGGCGCGCGAGGTGCGCGCGCTGCTGGCCCCGGGCGGAGACGACTAACGGAGGGACGCGGATGGACGCCATGAAGGGGGCCTTCGCCTTCCTGCAGAAGATCGGGCGCTCGCTGATGCTGCCGGTGTCGGTGCTGCCGGCGGCCGGCATCCTGCTGGGCGTGGGCAGCGCCAAGTTCGCCTGGCTGCCCGAGGGGGTCTCGACGCTGATGGCCCAGGCCGGGGGCGCCGTCTTCACCTGCCTGCCGCTGATCTTCGCCATCGCGGTGGCCATCGGCCTGACGGAGAACGACGGCGTCTCGTGCCTGGCGGCCGTGGTCGGCCTGGCGGTCATGCTGGCCACCATGGGCGCCCTCGCGCCCTTCCTGGGAGTCGAGACCAAGCCCATCCTGGGCTTCCCGTCGGTCGACACCGGCGTCTTCGGCGGCCTCCTGATCGGCGGCGTGGCCGCGGCCCTGTTCAACCGCTACTACCGCATCCAGCTGCCGTCCTACCTGGGCTTCTTCGCCGGCAAGCGCTTCGTGCCCATCGCCACGGCCTTCGCCGCCATCGGCGTGGGGGCGCTGCTGGCCTTCGTCTGGCCGCCCGTCGGCCGGCAGATCCAGGCCTTCTCGCACTGGGCCGCCTATGCCCAGCCCGCCGCGGCGGTCTTCCTCTACGCCGTGGTCGAGCGGCTGCTGCTGCCCTTCGGGCTGCACCACATCTGGAACGTCCCCTTCTTCTTCGAGATCGGCTCCTACACCAAGGCCACGGGCGAGGTCGTGCACGGCGACATCACGCGCTTCTTCGCGGGCGACAGGAGCGCCGGCATCCTGGGCGGCGCCTACCTGTTCAAGATGTGGGGCCTGCCGGCCGCCGCGCTCGCCATGTGGCACGCGGCCCGGCCCGAGCACCGCGCGCGCGTGGGCGGCATCATGGTCTCGGCCGCGCTGACCTCGTTCCTGACGGGCATCACGGAGCCGATCGAGTTCTCCTTCCTTTTCGTGGCCCCGGTGCTCTACGGCCTGCACGCGCTGCTGGCTGGGCTGGGCCAGGTGCTCTTCAGCCTGCTGGGGGCGCGGCTGGGCTTCACCTTCTCGCACGGCGTGATCGACTACGTCCTCTACTACGGCATGGACACGAAGCCCTGGCTGGCGCTGGTCTTCGGCCCGGTCTGGGCGCTGCTCTACTACGCCAGCTTCCGCTGGGCCATCCGGCGCTTCGACCTCAAGACCCCGGGCCGTGAGGCCGAGGCCGCCCCGGAGACCGCCGGCGGTCGCGCGGGCGAGGCCGCCCTGGCGACTCAACAGGTGATGGGCCGCCTGCTGGTCGAGGCCTTCGGCGGCGGCGGCAACATCAAGAGCCTCGACGCCTGCATCACGCGTCTGCGGGTGGCCGTCGCCGAGGTGGCCCGCGTCGACCAGGCCCGGCTCAAGTCGCTGGGCGCCGCGGGCGTGGTGGTGGTCGGCAGGGGCGTCCAGGCCGTCTTCGGCCCCACGTCCGAGAACCTGAAGACGGACATGCAGGAGTTCCTGCGCCTGGGTGGCGCCGCCCTGGAGGCCGGCGCCGTCGCGGCCGCGCCGGCGGGCCCGGCGCCGTCCACCGCGCCGCCTCCGCCCCCCGAG
>JBDIBD010000675.1:0-2507 GCA_039812725.1 Vicinamibacteria bacterium
CGCGTCGGCGGCCTGGGCCTGCGCCTGGAGCTCGGCCTCGCGCTGCTGCGCGGCCCGGACGCGCCCGGCCTGGCTCTTGAGGACCCGGATCTCCCGCAGCACCGCGGAGCGCTGCTCCTCCGGCATGTCCGGCATGGACGCCAGGAACGCCTCGAGAGCGCTCGCGGACTGGCCCGGGTAGCCCCCCGGGGCCTCGCCGGCCGGCTCCTGGTCGGCTCCGGGCGCCGGGGGCGCGCCGGGCTGCAGGAAGTCGAGGCCCTGCTGGTCGGCCACGGGCTGACCGCCGGCCGCGGGGCCGACGATCTCCGCGAACGAGGGTAGTGGCCCGGGCCCGGACGGGGCCTGCGGGGCGGCAGAAGGCGCGGCGGAGGGCGCGGGGGCGACGGGGGATGCCACTTAGAGCACGCCTCCCTGGTTCTTGAGCCAGTTCCGCACGGCCGTGATGAGCGCCGGCAGCGCGATCACCGCGAGGACCCGGAAGTCGGCCGGGATCAGCCCCAGCAGGGCCGCCCCCAGGTTCGGGTCCGCGAGGAAGTAACCGACGCCGGCCACCGCCGCCGTCTTGGCCGCCTTGATCGCGGTCAGGCGCCAGTCGTAGCTGCCGCCGCTGCCGTTGATCTTGCCGGGGATGGGCATGGTCAGCTCCTCGCCGCGAGGGCGGCCCGAACGAAGCAGTCCTTCGCCTCCAGCAGCTTCCGCAGGCCCGCCGCCGTCTCGGCGCTGTTCGGATGCGCGTCGGCCATCGCGTGCGCCAGGACGGAGCATTCACGCGAGATAGCCTGAAGTCGCTCGGGGAGGTGGTCGTACTTGAAGAACGCCAGGATCGGGTAGCCCTCGTCCATGTGGTCAGCTCGCCTTCGGGAAGCGCACGGGCTTGTCGTGCCGCACCGTGCCGTTCGGGGTGTCCACCTCCAGGGTCACCTCCACCACCGCCTCGTCCGCGTCCGGCGGGAACTTCATCGGCACGTCCATCCCGCCCGTCCGCGTCGCCTCGCGCGGCTCCTCGGCCTCGTTGTTCCAGTTCACGATCCGGCCCCCGGCGCCGTCCGTCTGCCGGTAGACCTTCCCGACCGCCTCGAGCGTCGAGACGCGGCGGCCGCCCACCTCCCGCGCGATCCAGCGCGCCGTGTGGTACAGGTGCAGCGCCGGCGGCGTCTGGTCCTCGAACCGGAAGGGCTTGCCGTCGATGCAGTAGCCCGCCCGCAGCGTCGCCTTCGAGCGCAGCGGCACGTTCGTCGTCCCGCCCAGCAGCTCCACCGCGTAGTGGTCGCCCTTGTCCGTCACCGTGAACGGGATCGGGTCGTTGTTCGCGTCCACCAGGTCCAGGTCGATGCGGAGGTCGGTCGGGTACAGCACCGGGAGCGGCGCCGGGGCCGGGCCCGCGCCGCCAGGCGCCGCCACCACCGGGGGCTGGGCCGGCGCCGGCTTCTCGAGCTTCTTCGAGAGCGCCTGCGCGACGAGCCGGAGCAGCAGGGCCACGATGTCGGCCTTGCGCAGCGTCTCGCCCACCAGGGCCCGCGTCGCCTCCCGGTTCGACAGCACCCGGTCGGTCAGCTTCTCCAGGTCGAAGGTCCGCTTGTCGGCCGGGTCGTGATGCACCGCCGCGTCCCCCAGGACGCCCGACAGCAGCTTCAGCGAATGCGCGTCGCTCACTCAGCTCTCCTTGGCCCCGTCGAGGGCCTCTACGAACGTGGGCGAGAGCATCACCGTCAGCGGCTCCCGCCCGTTCCCCGTGCGCTTTTGCAGCCGGTAGGCCGCTCGCGCCTCGATTGCCAGGTCCAGCGCCGCGCCCAGGTCGATGCCCTCGCGCGCCGCGTCGTAGACCACCCGGCTCTGCCACGCAAAATGTCCGCCGAGCCAGCCGGAGGCGAACGTCAGCGGCAGCAGCACCGCCAGGAACGCGCCGGGCTGCGCCGCCCACGCGCTCCAGACCAGCTCCGAGATCGTGCTGGCGTCGCCGCGGCCCACCGCCGAGAACTCGACCACTAGCGACAGCACGCCCGCCAGGAACACCAGCGTCAGCGAGAGGCCCACGCCGCGGAGCGTCTTGGCGCGGCCGGTCACGGGTGCCCCCAGGTGATCTCGAACGGCCCCAGCTCCAGACCGATGGCCGGCGAGGACCACAGGCGCCGCGGGACGACCCGGAACAGCAGCCCCGACCACACCGACACGCCCAGCCGGCCGACCTGAATCCACCCCAGGCAGCCCCGGAACTGCGTCCCGATGGCCCACTTCACCATCACCAGAACTTCACGAGCGTCACGCTCGCCCCCAGCTCCCCCTGAAACGGCTTCTCCAGCCGCCCCACGAAGCTCCAGCCCTTCCCCAGCCGAGCCATCACCGCCAGCCCCGCCTGGTCCCGGTCCACGAACGCCACGATGGCGCCGCTCTTGTCCACCGGAACCGCGTCCAGCGCCTGCACCACCTGCGCCAGCAGGCCCGGCGCCGCCCACGGCCGCGGCTCCGCGAGGCGCAGGTCGCCGCTCACGCGCCCACCAGCGCGGCCG
>JBDIBD010000676.1:0-2500 GCA_039812725.1 Vicinamibacteria bacterium
CCGGGCCGCGGCCAGGGGGTCGGCCCGCATGAAGGCCGCGACGGTGGCGAGGTAGTCCGGGTGGCGCCGGGCGAGCGAGCGGGCTGCGCGCCGCTGCAGGGCCGCCCGGGCCGGGCCGAAGCTGCCGCCGCCGGCGTGGAAGACGAACGTGGCGTCGTCGAGCACGTGCACGAAGCCGGCCCGCAGGGCCCGGAAGCACCAGTCGTTCTCCTCGCCGTAGCCCAGCCCGAAGGCCTGCTCGTCGAGCAGCCCCACCACCTCGAGGGCCTGGCGCCGCAGGTAGAGGCAGACGCCCACGCCGGTGGGCAGCCGCGGGTACTCGCGCGTCGACACCGACTCGACCAGGCGGCCGAACGCGTCCACGTCGAAGCCGCGCGGCAGGCGGTTGGCCACGAACGGCCGCGGCAGGGAGCAGAGCGTGGCGTCGTTGCAGAACGGCGTGGCGCTGGCCACGGCCGGGGCCGAGAGGGCCGCGGCCTGCAGCCGCCCGAGCCAGCCGGCCGTGACCTCGGTGTCGCTGTTGAGCAGCACCACGTCGCGGGACGAGGCCCGCAGGCCGCGGTTGGCGGCGGCCACGAAGCCCCCGCGCCGCTCGGCCCGCAGGGCCCGCCAGCCGCCGGCCGGCAAAAGGCGCCGGGCCAACTCGTCCGCCGCCTCCTGCCCGGGGCCGTCGAGGGACAGCAGCAGGGCGTGACGGGCGAAGTCCGTGTGGCGCGCGAGCGAGGCCAGGCAGCGCTCGAGCAGCCCGAAGGCCCCGTAGACCGGCACGACCACGTCGACGGGCCCCGGAGCGGGGAGGGCCTCCTCGCGGGCGGGGCGGTCCCAGTCCAACGGCCGCCGGCGCAGCCAGGCCGGTCGCCGGCTCACGGCCGCGCCTTGCGGCGCCGCCGCCCATGATGTAGAACCGCCGCGGCCTGCATGCGCTCCCTCTACCACTATCGCGACCTGATCGTCTATCTTGTCGCGCGCGACCTCAAGGTGCGCTACCGGCGCTCGCTGATCGGCGTGGCCTGGACCATGCTGCAGCCGCTGCTGATGATGAGCGTGCTCTACCTCGTCTTCAGCAGCTTCTTCCACGCCAGCTTCGACCTCTACGGCTACCAGGTCTACGCCCTGGCCGGGATCCTGTTCTGGAACTTCTTCCAGCAGAGCATCGTGGCCTCCATGAACAGCCTGCGCGGCAACGCCGGCATCCTGCGCAAGCTGCCGGTGCCCATCGCGGTCTTCCCCGTGGCCACGGTGCTCTCGGGGCTGCTCAACCTGGCGCTGGCCCTGGTGCCGCTGGGCCTCATCATGCTGGTCAGCGGGCACCCGCTGACCCCGGCGCTGGGATTCCTGCCGGTGGCCATGCTGCTGGCCGCGCTGTTCACGCTGGGCGCGGGCCTGCTCTTGTCGCCCTTGGCGGTCTTCTTCCACGACGTGACCGAACTGGTGGGGGTGGGGCTGACCCTGCTGATGTACCTGACGCCGCTGTTCTACCCGATGGCGATCGTGCCGGAGAAGGCCCGCTGGGTGGTGCGCTACAACCCCGTGCGCTCGATCCTCGAGGTCTTCCGCGACCCGATCTACTTCGGCAAGGTGCCGCCCCTGCAGCACCTGGCCGTGGCCCTGGGGGTGGCGCTGGCGGCCCTGGCCGTGGGCGCGCTGGTCTTCCGCAAGAGCAGCCACCGCATCCCCTTCTACGTGTGAGCCTGCCCCGCGGGTCGGTCCAGCTCGAGTCGCTGTCGCTCTGCTACCGGCTGGCCAAGCAGCGCGTCCCCAGCTTCAAGGACTACGCCCTGCACTGGCTGCGCGGGGCGCTGGTCTACGAGGAGCTGTGGGCCCTGCGCGAGGTCGACCTCCGCATCGCGCCGGGCGAGCGCGTGGGCCTGGTGGGGCGCAACGGCGCCGGCAAGAGCACGCTGCTCAAGGTCATCTCGGGGGTGCTGCCGCCCAGCCGCGGACGGGTCGGCGTGGGCGGGCGGGTCGGCCCGCTGCTCGAGCTCGGGACGGGCTTCGACTTCGAGCTGACGGGCCTCGAGAACGTCTACCTGAACGCGCTGCTGATGGGCCACCCGCGCCGCGAGATCGACCAGCACCTGGACGAGATCGTGGCCTTCAGCGGCCTGGGCGACTTCGTGCGCGCCCCGGTGCGCAACTACTCCTCGGGCATGCTGGCCCGGCTGGGCTTCGCCGTGATGACGGCCTGGAACCCCGACGTGCTGATCCTCGACGAGTTCCTGGCGGTGGGCGACGAGGCCTTCGTGGAGCGCTGCCGGGGCCGGCTGGAGCGCTTCCGCGCGGCCGGCACGACCCTGCTGTTCGTCTCGCACGCGCCGACCCTGGTGCGCGAGTACTGCGACCGGGCGGTCTGGCTGGAGGCGGGGCGGGTGCAGGCCGACGGGCCGGCCGGCGAGGTGCTGGAGCGCTATCACGCGGCCGGCCTCGAGGCCGACCTGGCCAGGCCGTCAGCGTAGGCCCGCCAGCAGCTCCTCCCAGGCCCGTGCCACCACGCCGGGCG